>NZ_JBDJMB010000006.1:0-178786 GCF_039673645.1 Stenotrophomonas sp. TWI700
GCGCCCCCCCCCCCCCCCCCCCCCCGCCCAGCCGCCGAACGCAGCACCGCCACTGCCGGTGCTCTTGCCAAGCACCCCTAAAGTCGCCCCCGACCAGGCCGATATCCAGCGTGACCCCCGGTTATTCGACCGCCACGCCCGATCCAGGACCCCTCGATGAACGACAAGAACAGCAACGCCACCAGCGACGGCGGCGAATACCTCAGCTTCACCCTCGGCGCCGAGCACTACGGCGTGGACATCCTCAAAGTCCAGGAAATCCGCGGCTACGATTCCGTCACCCGCGTCCCCGATGCCCCTGACTACATCAAGGGCGTCATCAACCTGCGCGGCACCATCGTCCCCGTCATCGACCTGCGCCTCAAACTGCGCCTGGAAAATGCCACCTATGACGCCTTCACCGTCATGATCGTGCTCAACGTCGAAGACCGCGTCGTCGGCATCGTCGTCGACAGCGTCTCCGACGTCATCCCGCTGGCCGCCGACCAGATCCGCCCGACGCCCGAATTCGGCGCCGCCGTCGATACCCGCTTCATCTCCGGCATCGGCACCCAGGACGATCGCATGCTCATCCTGCTGGATATCGAAACCCTCCTCGACAGCGCCGACATGGGCCAGGCCCCGGTCATCGACGACGTCGCAGCCTGAGACATCCGTCACAGAACAACCCGTGGACTGCGCCCGGTACGCACCGTGACAGCCACTGAAGAAAAAACACGCTTCAGTTCCGCCCGGTCCGGCCGATAGCTGGTTTCAGAACCCGGCTGCACTGGATCGCCCATGGCCGGGCCAACTGCCCTTATCCCCGGAGAATGTTCCCGATGAAGTCCCTGCTTGCCCTGTTCTCGGTCGCCGTGATCGCCGCCTCCGCTTCCACCGCATTCGCCCAGTCCGGTGAAATGATTCCGCCGGAACTGGCCCCGCGCTCGGTCGGCAAGGACGGCATGGTCTGCGGCAAGGTCGAGAAGGCCCGCTACGCTGAAGGCTCCGAAGGTCAGCCGACCTTCCTGTACATGGGCGGCGCGTTCCCGCGCCACACCTTCTCGGCCCGGATCGCCGGTGCCAACCGCGGCAAGTTCAGCTTCCCGCTGGAATCGCTGGAAGGCAAGACCGTCTGCGTGATCGGCAAGATCGCCCGCGATGCCTCGCGCGCTGAAATCGAAGTCAGCTCGCCGGCCGGCCTCAAGCTCGCCAACATCAAGTAATCCCCGTACGCCCTGCCACGCCGGCGTTGGCCGGCGTGGTCGCTGCAACCGGCCCCGACGGCCGGACGCGTTTGCCACTGGAGACCGCACCTGCCATGCCGTGGATCAACAACCTCAAACTGATGCCCAAGTTGATGCTGACTTTCGGCGTCCTCCTGCTGGTAATGCTGCTGCAGGGCATCGTGGCCTATCGTGGCCTGCACTCACTCAACAACGTCACCACCGCACTGTCCGGGCCCCGGATGGACAGCATCCGCCTGGCCGGCGAACTGCGGGGCATGGTCGGCGAGTACCGCAACTCCGCCTATCAGGGCCTCATCCGCGCCAGCGATGACGTGAAGGCTGAAGCCAAGTCCCGCGCCGCGCAGCTGCGCACCCAGATCGACGCCTCGATCAAGAAGTACCCCGCGCTGATCGACAATCCCCAGCAGAAGAAGCTGTTCGACACCTTCGCCAAGGATTGGACCGACTCGCTGGCGTCCTACGACGCCGTCACCGAAATGCTCGAGCTGGACCTGCCTGACGATGCCGTGGACACCTTCGTCGGTGAAACCCGCGCCAAGCATCTCAAGGCTTCCTCCGCCCTCGAGGCGCTGATCGCCGAAGACAACCGCCTCTCGCGCGCCTCGCGCGAAGAAGCCGAATCCACGTATGCCGCCTCGGCCACGCTGACCGTCATCACCCTGCTCGCCGGCGCCGCCCTGGGCCTGGTGCTGGTGTATCTGTTCGCCCGTTCGCTGGTGGGCAGCATGCGCGGTGCCGTATCGGTCGCCAATGATGTCGCCAGCGGCAAGCTGGACGGCCACATCGACGTCAGCCGCAAGGATGAAGTCGGCGACCTGCTGCAGGCCATGCAGCGCATGCAGCGCGACCTGCGCGAACGCACCGAAACCGACCAGGCGATCGCCCGCGAGAACCTGCGCATCCGGACCGCGCTGGATTACAGCTCCACCGGCGTCTACCTGACCGATGCCCAGCACACCATCGTCTACAGCAACCGCGCGCTGCAGCAGACCCTGAGCCAGTACGAAGCCGACATCCGCAAGGATCTGCCGGACTTCGATGCCGCCGCCTCGCTGATCGGCAAGTCGGCCGCCACGCTTGAACACGGCAGCGAGATGGATGCCAAGACCCTCGCCCAGCTGCAACAGCACGGCGTCAGCCGTCGCCCGATGCAGTTCGGCGAAGCCCAGTTCGCCCAGGTCATCTCCTCGATCGCCAACGAGCAGGGTGAGACCGTCGGCCACGTCATCGAATGGCGCGACCGCACCCCCGAAGCGCTGGTGGAAGCCGAAGTGGCCCGCGTGATCGCCCAGGCCGCCGCTGGCGATCTGTCCGGCCGCATCGACAGCGAAGGGAAGGACGGCTTCTTCCTGCAGCTGGCCCAGCAGCTCAACGGCCTGCTGGACGCCAACTCGGCCAGCATCGAACAGGTCTCCAACCTGCTTGCCGCCCTGTCGCAGGGCGACCTGACGGTGCGCATGCATGGCGACTTCCAGGGCGTGTTCGCCCGGATGCGCGACGACGCCAACGCTACCGCAGAGCAGCTCAGCGGCATCGTCACCCGGATCAAGCACTCCAGCCAGCAGATCAACTCGGCCGCCAGCGAGATCGCCACCGGCAACAGCGACCTGTCGCGCCGCACCGAGCAGCAGGCCGCCAACCTGGAGGAAACCGCGGCCTCGATGGAGGAACTGACCTCCACCGTGCGCCAGAACGCCGAGCATGCCCGCCAGGCCAACCAGCTTGCGATCGGCGCGCACACCGTCGCCTCGCAGGGCGGTGACGTGGTCGGCCAGGTGGTCACGACGATGAGCGCGATCCAGACCTCGTCGAAGAAGATTGCCGAGATCATCTCGGTCATCGACGGCATCGCGTTCCAGACCAACATCCTGGCGCTGAATGCCGCGGTGGAAGCGGCACGTGCCGGCGAGCAGGGTCGCGGCTTTGCCGTCGTCGCCTCCGAAGTGCGTACCCTGGCCCAGCGTTCGGCCGGTGCAGCCAAGGAGATCAAGGGGCTGATCGACGACTCCGTGGGCAAGGTAAACGACGGCTCGGCGCTGGTGCAGAAGGCCGGCGCCACCATGGGCGAGATCGTCGCCTCTGTGCAGCGCGTGACCGACATCATGGCCGAGATCTCGGCCGCCTCGCAGGAACAGTCGGCCGGCATCGAGCAGGTCAACCAGACCGTCGTGCAGATGGATGAAACCACCCAGCAGAACGCCGCGCTGGTGGAAGAAGCCACCGCCGCCGCCCGTGCGATGGAAGAACAGGCCGGCCAGCTGACCGATGCCGTGTCGATCTTCAAGCTGGACGAGCACGAGCTCGCACCCGCTCCGGTCGTGGCCGCCGCGCCGCGTGCCGCGCGTGCGCCGCTGGCGCAGGCGGCCGTGCGTCGCCCGGCCTCGCGCCCGGTGGCCACCGAACTGGCCGACGGCGACTGGCAGGAGTTCTAAGCCCTGCCGGGCGTTTCGTTCAAAGGCCCCGATGCACTTGCATCGGGGCCTTTTTGTTTGTGCCCACCGAAACCTGAATACGCTCAGCCGCCCGGGCTCAATCGTGGCGACCTGCGGCCGATAACAGCATTGCCGCGACATGTTTGTCGATCAAAGACCCCTGCCCATGAATCTACTCAGCCGCTGGAACCAGTCCTTCTCCAACCTGTCCGTCAGGCGCAAGCTCAACCTGCTGACCCTGCTGATCGCCTTGGGCGTCATCGCCCTGTCGGTGGTCGCCGCGCGCATGCAGTACCTGGATTTGACCGACACCCGCAAGGACAGTCTGAAGACCCAGGTCGAACTGACCTACGGCATCCTGGGGCATTACCATCGGCTGGCGGACAGCGGTGAACTGACCGAGGCGGCGGCCAAGCAGGCCGCGCTGATGGCGCTGGAAAGCATGCGCGCCGACGGCGATACCTATTACTACAACGTCTACGACACGCATTACCGCATGCTCATGCACCCGTTCCGCAAGGAACTGATCGGCCAGGACATGAAGGATTTCCGCACCGATGACGGGGTGCGCGTGTACTACGACCAGATCGGCATGGCTCGCCTGGGCGGCGGCTTCGTCTCCTACCAGTGGGCCAAGCCGGGCACCGACAAGGAGGTCGAGAAGGTCGCCTTTGCGGGCATGTACGCGCCCTGGAACTGGGTGGTCAGCACCGGCGCTTACATGGACGATGTGCAGCAGCAGGCGCTGGTGTTCACCGCGATCATGGCAGCCACCGGCGGCGGCGTGGTCCTCATCGTGCTGGCGCTGAGCTGGCTGATCGGCAACCGCATCACGCTGCCCCTGCGCCAGGCTACCCACGTGGCCGAGAGCATCGCCCGCGGCAAGCTGGACAGCCGCATCGGTGAGCAGGCCCACGATGAGCCCGGCCGCCTGCTGGAAAGCATGGCCCGCATGCAGGAACAGCTGCACGCCGTGATCAGTGGCCAGCGCGAGATGGCCAGTCGCCACGACGCGGGCAATACCGGCTACCGCATGGACGAGACCGCCTTTCCCGGCGAGTACGGCCTGATGGTGCATGAAACCAATGCCCTGGTCGGCGCGCACGTGCAGACCATGGACGATGTGCTGGCCGTGGTGCAGCGCTATGCCCAGGGCGACCTCAGCGCGGACATCGTGCGCTACCCGGGCGAGAAGGCCGCGATCACCCACACGGTCGATGCGGTCAAGCAGAACCTGGGCAGCATCAACGGCGAAATCCAGCGCTTGGCGGCGGCCGCCGCCGCCGGCGATTTCAGCCAGCGCGGCGACACGACCCGCTTCGACCACGATTTCCGCCGGATGATCGGCCACCTCAACGCGATGATGCAGGTCAGCGACGACAACCTGGGCAAGCTCTCGCAGCTGCTGTCGGCCATCGCCGAGGGCGATCTGACTGCGCGCATGCAGGGCGACTTCCAGGGCGTGTTCGCCACCATGCGTGACGATGCCAATGCCACCGTCGCCCAGCTGACCCAGATCGTCGGCCAGATCCAGGAGGCCGCCGGCAGCATCAACCTGGCCGCCGGCGAAATCGCCACCGGCAACAGCGACCTGTCGCGCCGTACCGAGCAGCAGGCCGCCAACCTGGAAGAGACCGCCGCCTCGATGGAGGAACTGACCTCCACCGTGCGTCAGAATGCCGAGCATGCCCGCCAGGCCAACCAGCTCGCGATCGGCGCGCACTCCGTCGCCTCGCAGGGCGGTGACGTCGTCGGCCAGGTGGTCACGACCATGAGCGCGATCCAGACCTCCTCGAAGAAGATCGCCGAGATCATCTCGGTGATCGACGGCATCGCGTTCCAGACCAACATCCTGGCACTGAACGCTGCGGTGGAAGCTGCACGCGCCGGTGAGCAGGGCCGCGGCTTCGCGGTCGTGGCCTCCGAAGTGCGCACCCTCGCCCAGCGCTCGGCCGGGGCGGCCAAGGAGATCAAGGGGCTGATCGATGACTCGGTCGGCAAGGTCGCCGAGGGCTCGCAGCTGGTCAACCAGGCCGGCGCCACCATGGGCGAGATCGTCGCCTCGGTGCAGCGCGTGACCGACATCATGGCCGAGATTTCCGCCGCCTCGCAGGAGCAGTCCGCCGGCATCGACCAGGTCAACCAGACCGTGGTGCAGATGGACGAGACGACCCAGCAGAACGCTGCGCTGGTGGAAGAAGCCACCGCTGCCGCCCGCGCAATGGAGGAACAGGCCACCCAGCTGGCCGACGCCGTGGCGATCTTCCGCCTCGACAACGAGGTCGCCCAGGCCGTGAGCGCGGTCACCGCGCGCGCTGTCGCCGCGATGGGGCCGATACGCCCGGCCAGCCGCCCGGCACCGCCGGCATCTCCTGCCCTGCGGTCCGCCGCGCCGGTACGCACACCGCGCAGCACGCCGGCCGATGACGGCAACTGGCAAGAGTTCTGAGTCCCCGCGGCGATCCCTGATCGCCGCACCCCCTTTCCCTGCGAGTCCGCCCGTGTCCACGCCCCCAGCCAACGCCGCTTCACCGAATGCTCGCGAATTCGAGTTCGCCGATCGTGATTTCCGCCGCGTCTGCGAGCTGATCTACCAGCGCGTCGGCATCTCGCTGGCGCCGGCCAAGCGCGATATGGTCTACGGCCGGCTGTCGCGCCGGCTGCGTGCGCTTGGCATGCGCAGCTTCAGCGATTACCTGGACCAGCTCGAGTCCCACGGCGGCGACGAATGGCAGGCGTTCACCAACGCACTGACCACCAACCTCACCGCGTTCTTCCGCGAGCCCCACCACTTCGAGAAGCTGGCCGACGAACTGCGTCTGCGCGCTGGCCACGGCACCCTGCAGCTGTGGTCGTGCGCGGCCTCGACCGGCGAGGAACCCTACTCGATGGCGATCACCGCCTGCGAGACCTTCGGCACGCTCAAACCGCCGGTGCGCATCCTGGCGACCGATGTCGACACCCAGGTGCTGGCCACCGCCAGTCGTGGTGTGTACGCCATCGACCGCGTGTCCGGGCTGGACCCTGCGATCAAGAAGCGCTATTTCCAGCGCGGCAGCGGGCCCAACGAAGGCCATTGCCGGGTCAACCCGGCCCTGCGCGACCTGATTGACTTCCGCCCGCTCAACCTGCTCGCCAACCGTTACGACGTCGGCGGCCCGTTCGATGCCCTGTTCTGCCGCAACGTGATGATCTATTTCGACAAACCGACCCAGCGCGGCATCCTCTCGCGGCTGATCCAGCACATGGGCGATGACGGCCTGCTGTATACCGGCCATTCGGAGAACTACCTGCACGCTGCCGACCTGATCCAGCCCTGCGGCCGGACCCTGTACAAACGTGCGCCCGGAGCGCCGGCATGAGCCTGCCGATCCGCAACGACGAGGTGATGCGCTATTTCGACAGCCGCTTCCAGGTCACCGCCGCCAAGCTGCTGCCGACCCAGTACCTCGCGGTAGACGACAACACCGCACTGACCACCACGCTGGGCTCCTGCGTGGCCGCCTGCCTGCGAGACCCGGTGCTGAAGATCGGCGGCATGAACCACTTCCTGCTGCCCGAAGGCAACGTCGGCGATGGCGCACCCGCGCGCTACGGCAGCTACGCGATGGAACTGCTGATCAACGACCTGCTCAAGCGCGGCGCCCACCGCAAGCGCCTGGAAGCCAAGGTCTTCGGCGGCGCCAACGTGCTCAAGGGCTTCACCAGCAACCCGGTCGGCACCCGCAACGCCGAGTTCGTGCGCCAGTACCTGCAGGCCGAGCACATCCCGATCATCGCCGAGGACCTGTGCGGCATCCACCCGCGCAAGGTGTGGTTCTTCGCCGATACCGGCCGCGTGGTGGTGCAGCGCCTGCCGCATGCCCATGAAGCCGAAGTGGCCGCGACCGAATCGGCCGTGCGTGCCCGCCTGTCCAAGGCCCCGGTCACCGGCGGCGTGGAGCTGTTCGAATGACCCACGGTGTACCCTGCAAAGTCCTGATCGTCGACGACTCCGCGGTCGTGCGTCAGATGCTGAGCGAAATCCTCGCCAGCGATCCCGGTATCGAAGTGGTCGGCACCGCCGCCGACCCGCTGCTGGCGCGCGAGAAGATCAAGCGCCTGGCCCCGGACGTGATCACGCTGGACGTGGAAATGCCGCGCATGGACGGCCTGGCCTTCCTGGAAAACCTGATGCGCCTGCATCCGCTGCCGGTGGTGATGATCTCCTCGCTGACCGAGCGCGGCGCCGACACCACCCTGCAAGCGCTGGCGCTGGGCGCGGTGGACTTCGTCTCCAAGCCGAAGTTCGACGTCGCCCGTGGCCTGCAGGCGTATGCCGAAGAAATCATCGGCAAGGTCAAGATGGCGGCCCGCTCGAGGGTACGTACGCTCGCGCGTCCCCCCACGCCGCGCATCACCCTGGATGCGGTGGCACCGAAGGCGCCCCCGCGCAGCATCCAGTTCCGCACGACCGACCGCCTGATCGCCATCGGCGCCTCCGCCGGCGGCACCGAGGCCCTGCGCGTGGTGCTCGAAGGCATGCCGGCCGACGCCCCCGCCGTGGTACTGACCCAGCACCTGCCGGCCACCTTCAGCACCCCGTTCGCCGAACGCCTGGACCGCCATTCGGCGATGTCGGTGCGCGAGGCCAGCGATGGTGAAGCGGTGTTGCCCGGCCACGCGTACCTGCCGCCGGGCGGCAAGCACCTGCGGATCATCCGCGACGGCGCCCGCTGGCGTTGCCGCGTCGACGACGGCCCGGCGGTCAACCGGCACAAGCCGGCAGTGGACGTGCTGTTCCGTTCGGTGGCCGAAAGCGCCGGGGCGAACGCGATCGGTGCGATCCTCACCGGCATGGGCGACGACGGTGCCCGTGGCCTGCTCGATCTGCGCAACGCCGGCGCCCCGACCCTGGTGCAGGACGAAGCGACCAGTGTGGTCTGGGGCATGCCGGGTGCGGCGTTCAAGCTGGGCGCAGCGGAGGAGATGGTGCCGCTGGAGCGGATTGCCGAGCGGTTGATGGCGTTGGCGCGGGGTTGACGCACCTCTGGTGCAGGTCGGCTCACCGCCTCATGGCTCCTTGACCCGCAAGATGCGTGAGATGTATGGCTCAGAGAAAGATCCCACGCAGGCGCCATTCACTGCGCCATCCGTGTAGCGCCCTTGCACCATCACGAAGTAAATGCCCGATTCGAGGTCGGTGGTGGAGTCTTCGTACCGCACGCCGGCCAGGTCGACATCGATACAGCTCAGAAAGTCGATACGCCGCAGTGCGTCCGGAAATGGTCCGAGAACGTCTCGAGGTCCCTTCTCGTGGAGCAGGTAACCGAAGGTGGCATCTGCCTGCCGTCAAACGAATCCGAGTTGGCAAGCATGGCGTGGATGGGTGCTTGGCAGTACTGCACGCCTTCCCGGGCACCACTGAGGGATTGGCATCTTCCTGTTGCCGCAACAGATGTCGCGTGGGTCATCTGTGCCGCCGGACTGTTCGCTGCGACGGCCTTTTCACAGATAACGGCCAGCAGAAGACCTCCAACTACCGCGCTGATGAGCCGCCAAGAGCACACACTCACGCCAGGAGTCACCGGTCCCAGTCCTTGGGCTTGGGCGGTCGGCCACCGGGCATCTTCAATTTGGTTGCTGGATCGGACATCGGGCAGTCCGCACCATCCGATTGAATGTTCAGACGTATGCCGCCTGCCTCTATCCTTCCCATGGATCCGAAATCAGCGACGCCCCCATCCCTGAACACACCGACGACGGATACCGGGCAGGGCGCGAAGTACTCCCAGTCACTCATGTCTTCCTCCGCTACCTTGCGCATCTCTGCGCGCGCCGCCTCGAAACCAGCATGATCCATCTCGATGGAGATTCCCCCGATGCCACGCTGGAAGAAGAAATAGTCGAACCCCGGATACAGGATCAGCCTTCCAAATCCGGAGACCAGAAAGCCGTTGAGGATGACTTTCCGTCCGTCGTACTGTTCAGAGCGGGCCCAGAGATCGCCAAAAGCAACATAGCAAATGGCATCTTCACCCACGCCCCCACATCGCCGTGGCGTTGCTGACGCCCCGCCGCACACGAGAGCGAACAGGATTCCGCACAGTACTGCACTGACCCAACGCATGTTCTTTCGTCCTTGATCCAAAGCTGGCTCAGTCTACGCAAAAAACTCTCTTCGTCGAACGAGTCGCACCACAGGCCTTGGCGCGGCGGACGGCCAACGGTCATGCGCTACCGGCTGCGGGATTGGGATTGGGATTGGGATTGGCCGCAAACAAAAAACCCCCGGCTTTCACCGGGGGTTTCTGTTTTCAGCCCATCGACCAACGGTCGATGGCTACCGGTCGCCGGGCAGCGCCCGGCACCGGATCAGGCAGCGACCGTCTTGGCCACGTCCTGGTAATCCTCGATCTGGTCGAAGTTCATGTAGCGGTAGATGTCCTTGCTGCTGGCATCCAGCACGCCGATGTCGGCCATGTACTCTTCCTTGGTCGGGATGCGACCCAGACGCGAGCAGATCGCGGCCAGTTCGGCCGAACCCAGATACACGTTGGAGTTGCGGCCCAGACGGTTCGGGAAGTTGCGGGTCGAGGTCGAGAACACCGTCGCGCCCTCACGCACCTGCGCCTGGTTGCCCATGCACAGCGAGCAGCCCGGCATTTCCATGCGTGCGCCGGCGGTGCCGAAGGTGCCGTAATGGCCTTCCTTGGTCAGCTCCGAGGCATCCATCTTGGTCGGCGGGGCCACCCACAGCTTGGTCGGGATGTCGCGCTTGCCTTCCAGCAGCTTGGCCGCTGCACGGAAGTGACCGATGTTGGTCATGCACGAACCGATGAACACTTCGTCGATGGCCGCACCGGCCACGTCGGACAGCGTCTTGACGTCGTCCGGGTCGTTCGGGCAGGCCACGATCGGCTCGTGGATGTCGGCCAGGTCGATCTCGATGACGGCGGCGTATTCGGCGTCGGCATCCGGGGCCAGCAGCTCCGGGTTGGCCAGCCAGGCTTCCATCTTCTCGATGCGGCGTGCCAGCGAACGGGCGTCCTGGTAACCCTCGGCGATCATCCACTTCAGCAGCGTGATGTTGCTGGTGAGGTACTCGATGATCGGCTCCTTGTTCAGGTGCACCGAGCAACCGGCCGCCGAACGTTCGGCCGAGGCATCGGACAGTTCGAACGCCTGCTCGACCTTCAGCTCCGGCAGACCTTCGATTTCCAGGATGCGGCCGGAGAAGATGTTCTTCTTGCCGGCCTTGGCCACGGTCAGCAGACCGGACTTGATCGCGTACAGCGGGATCGCGTTGACCAGATCGCGCAGAGTCACGCCCGGCTGCATCTTGCCCTTGAAGCGGACCAGCACCGATTCGGGCATGTCCAGCGGCATCACGCCGGTGGCAGCCGCGAAGGCGACCAGGCCCGAGCCGGCCGGGAACGAAATGCCCACCGGGAAACGGGTGTGCGAGTCGCCGCCGGTGCCGACGGTGTCGGGCAGCAGCATGCGGTTGAGCCAGCTGTGGATCACGCCGTCGCCCGGGCGCAGCGAGATGCCGCCACGGGTGGAGATGAACTCGGGCAGGGTGTGGTGGGTCTTGACGTCCACCGGCTTCGGGTACGCCGCGGTGTGGCAGAACGACTGCATCACCAGGTCGGCCGAGAAGCCCAGGCAGGCCAGGTCCTTCAGTTCGTCACGGGTCATCGGACCGGTGGTGTCCTGCGAGCCCACCGAGGTCATCTTCGGTTCGCAGTAGGTGCCCGGGCGCATGCCCTGGCCTTCCGGCAGGCCACAGGCGCGGCCGACCATCTTCTGCGCCAGCGAGAAGCCCTTGCCGGTATCCGGCGGGTCCATCGGCAGGCGGAACAGATCGGTCGGGGCCAGGCCCAGCGCTTCACGCGCCTTGGCGGTCAGGCCGCGGCCGATGATCAGCGGAATGCGGCCACCGGCGCGCACTTCGTCGAACAGCACATCGGACTTGACCTTGAATTCGGCGATGACGGCGCCGTCCTTCAGCGCCTTGCCGTCGTACGGGCGCAGCTCGATCACATCGCCCATGTTCATCTGCGACACGTCGAGTTCGATCGGCAGGGCGCCGGCGTCTTCCATCGTGTTGTAGAAGATCGGGGCGATCTTCGAGCCCAGGCACACGCCGCCGAAGCGCTTGTTCGGGATGAACGGAATATCTTCGCCGGTGAACCACAGCACCGAGTTGGTGGCCGACTTGCGGCTGGAACCGGTACCGACCACGTCGCCCACGTAGGCAACCAGGTGGCCCTTGTCCTTCAGCGATTCAATGAACTTCACCGGGCCGCGCTTGCCGTCTTCTTCCGGCTCGATGCCATCACGCTTGTTCTTCAGCATCGCCAGGGCGTGCAGCGGGATGTCCGGGCGGGTGGTGGCGTCCGGGGCCGGCGACAGGTCGTCGGTGTTGGTTTCGCCGGTCACCTTGAGCACGGTGATGGTCAGGCTTTCCGGCACCTGCGGACGGCTGGTGAACCATTCCGCATCGGCCCAGCTCTGCAGCACGCCCTGAGCGTTCGCATTGCCGGCCTTGGCCTTTTCCTGCACATCGTGGAAGGCGTCGAACACCAGAAGGGTGTTCTTCAGCGCATCGGCGGCGATAGCACCGACGGCGGCGTCGTCCAGCAGCTGGACCAGCGGCGCGACGTTGTAGCCACCGAGCATGGTGCCCAGCAGTTCGGTGGCGCGCTCGCGCGTGATCAGCGGATTGACTTCGCTGCCCAGGGCGATCGCGGCCAGGTACGAGGCCTTGACCTTGGCAGCGTCATCGACGCCGGCCGGCACGCGGTGGGTCAGCAGTTCCAGCAGGAACTCGGCCTCGCCGGCGGGCGGGTTCTTCAGCAGTTCGATGACGTCGGCCGTCTGCTGGGCGCTCAGCGGCAGCGGCGGGATGCCAAGCGCGGCGCGCTCGGCTACGTGGTGGCGGTAGGCTTCCAACATGACAACTCCCGGGTGATTCTTTGAAAGAATGCGGTTTAAAAGTATGGGCTCAGGCGTGCGGCACGATCAGCTTCAGGCCCTTGAAGTAGTCGCGGTAAAATTTGTCGTTCCAAGTGATCAGGCCGTCGCACTGCAGCAGTGCGTGGGAGCCCACCATGAAGTCGTCCAGGCTGCGGCGGCCTTCGCCGCGCTGCCGGTGGCGGCGCTGCATCTCGCCCGCACGCAGGGCGGATTTGGCTTCCAGCGCGTTGAAATGGACCCCCATTTCCTCCAGCGCCTCGAGCACTTCGGCACCGCCGCGCAACGAGGCGCACAGTTCGGCCAGGGTCGCCCCGCAGACCACCACGCGGCCGCCGACCAGGTTCTGGCGCAGGCAGGCTTCCACGGCGTCGGCCTGCGGGCCGTTGCTGAGCAGTTCGATCAGCACCGGCGAATCGACGGCGATCATCGCAGGCTCAGTCTTCGTCACGGACGGCCTTCACCGCAGCCTCGGACGACTCGAAGCCGTCCAGCGCGAATTTGCCGCGGGCGCGTGAGATCGCATCGTCCACGCTTTTGCGCAGGATGATGCGCCCGCCTTCCAGCTCGACGGTAAGCTGGGTGCCCTTGGTCAGCCCCAAGGCGTCACGCACGGCCTTGGGCAGTGTGATCTGTCCGCGTTCTGCGACGGTGGCTTCCATGGGGTACGCCTCAAAAAGTATGTATGAATTGTACGTACTTTGGCGTTCAGGGGCAAATCCAGGCCGCGCCTGCCTCGCAGGCGTCCCGGGAAGTGCAGGCAGGCTAGACTGAACGGGCAGCAACCGCTGCCGCCCGGACCCGGACGCTTGCCGTCTCCCTGGCGACCCGCACACCCATCGATAGACAAGGACATCCCACGATGCGCGCCACCACCCTCGCTTTTGCCCTGCTGATTGCTGCCCCGCTTGCCCTGGCTGCCCCGTCGGCGCATGCCAACCCCTTTGGCGCCTACACCACCGGCACCGAGATCACCCAGCAGCAACTGGATGCCGCCGAAGTGGGCAAAACCACCCAGGATGATGTGCGTGGCGCCTTCGGTGCCCCCAGCCGCCGCGAACAACTCGGCGACACGCAGGTCTGGTACTACGACTTCGTCAAGATCAAGTCGTTCGGCAAGAACATCCAGGAAGCCACCGTGTTCGAGTTCGGCAAGACCGGCGTGCTGTCGGCCAAGTCCAAGACCAATGCCGTGGGCAAGACCGGCAACCCGCTGATCGACGCCGCCAACGGCAAGTAATCGGCCGCGGGCTAGCCACTTCCAGACGGGGCGCCCATGGCGCCCCGTCTGCATTCGGTACCCAGGCGATGACATCGGCACTACACATGCCTGTGTAACCTTCCGTCCTGAGCCCAAGGGCTGGCACGCCGCTGCCGCTGTCGCATACTGCGAGGGATCGGCGGGCGCAGCGAGCCCGACGGCAGCCGCAAGCAGGCGCGCGTTCCGGCGCAGCCGTTGCAAGCCATCAGCAAAGGAGTCATCTGCAATGAGCGATTCGTTCTCCACCCGCAGCCAGCTGGACGTCGGCGGCACCACCTACGACTACTTCAGCCTGCCCAAGCTCGGACAGACGTTCGACATCTCCCACCTGCCCTACTCGATGAAGATCCTGCTGGAGAACCTGCTCCGACATGAGGATGGCGGTGTCACCGTCGGCAAGGACCACATCCAGGCCGTGGCCCAGTGGGATCCCAAGGCCGAGCCGGACATCGAGATCGCCTTCATGCCGGCCCGCGTGGTGCTGCAGGATTTCACCGGCGTGCCCTGCGTGGTCGACCTGGCCGCGATGCGCGATGCGGTGGTCAAGCTCGGCGGTCGGCCGGAGCAGATCAATCCGCAGATTCCCTCCGAGCTGGTGATCGACCACTCGGTGCAGGTCGATGTGTTCGGC
The DNA here is from genome assembly GCF_039673645.1 of Stenotrophomonas sp. TWI700. Classification (NCBI taxonomy): domain Bacteria; kingdom Pseudomonadati; phylum Pseudomonadota; class Gammaproteobacteria; order Lysobacterales; family Lysobacteraceae; genus Stenotrophomonas; species Stenotrophomonas sp. TWI700. Next base: position 14,512 of record NZ_JBDJMB010000006.1, read on the forward strand.
ACGCCGGACGCGCTCGATCTCAACGGCAAGATCGAATTCCAGCGCAACCAGGAACGCTATGGCTTCCTGCGCTGGGGCCAGAAGGCCTTCGATAATTTCAAGGTGGTGCCGCCCAATACCGGCATCGTCCACCAGGTGAACCTGGAGAACCTGGCCCGCGTCGTCATGACTGCGGACAAGGACGGCAAGGCAGTGGCCTATCCGGACACCGTGTTCGGCACCGACAGCCACACCACCATGATCAACGGCATCGGCGTGCTGGGCTGGGGCGTCGGCGGCATCGAAGCCGAGGCCGCCATGCTCGGCCAGCCGTCGTCGATGCTGATCCCGCAGGTGGTCGGCTTCAAGCTGACCGGGCGCATGCCCGAAGGCGCCACCGCCACCGACCTGGTGCTGACCGTCACCCAGATGCTGCGCAAGCACGGCGTGGTCGGCAAGTTCGTCGAGTTCTTCGGCGAAGGCCTGCAGCACCTGCCGCTGGCCGACCGGGCCACGATCGGCAACATGGCCCCGGAGTACGGCGCCACCTGCGGCATCTTCCCGATCGATGAAGAGTCGCTGACCTACCTGCGCCTGTCCGGCCGCAGCGAAGCGCAGATCGACCTGGTCGAAGCCTATGCCAAGGCCCAGGGCCTGTGGCACGACGCCAACACCGCACATGCCAGCTACAGCGCCACGCTGGAACTGGACATGGGCCAGGTCAAGCCGTCGCTGGCCGGCCCGAAGCGCCCGCAGGACCGCGTGCTGCTCGAAGACGTCAAGCAGAACTACCGCGAGAACCTGGTCGGCCTGACCACCAACCGCGACAAGCGCAACGATGACGTGTCCAAGTTCGTCAACGAAGGCGGCGGCGCGGCGGTCGGCAACGAACAGCTGGCCAAGGGTTACAGCGACGTGGAGCTGGAGGGCAGGAAGTTCCGCCTGAAGGACGGCGCGGTGGTCATCGCCGCGATCACCTCGTGCACCAACACCTCCAACCCGGCGGTGATGATCGGTGCCGGCCTGCTCGCCCGCAACGCGGCGGCCAAGGGCCTGGACCGCAAGCCGTGGGTCAAGACCTCGCTCGGCCCGGGCTCGCGCGTGGTCACCGATTACCTGGAAAAGGCCGGTGTGCTCACCGAGCTGGAGAAGATCGGTTTCTACGTGGTCGGCTATGGCTGCACCACCTGCATCGGCAACTCCGGCCCGCTGCCGACCGAAGTGAGTGCCGGCATCGCCGCCGGTGACCTGGTGGTGGCCTCGGTGCTGTCGGGCAACCGCAACTTCGAAGGCCGCGTACACCCGGAAGTCAAAATGAACTACCTGGCCAGCCCGCCGCTGGTCGTCGCCTACGCCATCGCCGGCACCACCGACATCGACCTGACCACCGAGCCGCTGGGCACGGGCAGCGATGGCCAGCCGGTGTACCTGCGTGACATCTGGCCGAGCAACAAGGAAATCGGCGATGTGATCGCCGCGACCATCGGGCCGGAAATGTTCAAGAAGAACTATGCCGACGTGTTCAAGGGCGACACCCGCTGGAACACCATCAAGTCGCCCGACGGCGATCTGTATGAGTGGGACGGCAGTTCGACCTACATCAAGAACCCGCCCTATTTCGAAGGCATGACGATGGACGTCGGCCACATCGACGACGTGCATGGCGCCCGCGTGATGGGCCTGTTCGGCGACTCGATCACCACCGACCACATCTCCCCGGCCGGCAACATCAAGAAGGATTCCCCGGCAGGCCGCTTCCTGCAGGAACGTGGCGTGCAGCCGGCCGACTTCAACAGCTACGGCAGCCGTCGTGGCAACGATGACGTGATGGTGCGCGGCACCTTTGCCAACATCCGCATCAAGAACCTGATGTTCGGCGGCGAAGAAGGCGGCAACACCCTGTACTTCCCGAAGGACGGGGGCGAGCCGCAGAAGCTGGCGATCTACGATGCGGCCGTCAAGTACAAGGCCGAGGGCATCCCGCTGGTGGTGTTCGCCGGCAAGGAATACGGCACCGGCTCCTCGCGCGACTGGGCGGCCAAGGGCACCAACCTGCTGGGCGTCAAGGCGGTGATCGCCGAGAGCTTCGAGCGCATCCACCGCTCCAACCTGGTCGGCATGGGCGTGCTGCCGCTGCAGTTCAAGAATGGCGACAACGCGCAGAGCCTGGGCCTGGATGGCTCGGAAGTGGTGGACATCACCGGCCTGCAGGATGGCGCCAGCAAGTCGGCCACCCTCACCGCGACCCGGGCCGACGGCACGAAGAAGACCTTCGAGGCCCATGTGATGCTGCTGACGCCGAAGGAAGTGGAGTACTTCAAGCACGGCGGCCTGCTGCAGTACGTGCTGCGTCAGCTGGCGGGCAAGAAGTAAGCCAGCCGCCGCGTTTCAGGCGGCACCGGGTCACGCCCCCGCGCGGTCGTGACCTCCCGGTAGCCCACGACCGTTGGTCGTGGGCAGGCACCGCGCATGTCGCAAACAACGCGCCCCGCTGCCCCGCCTCCCCCTTTCTTCACCGACCCTTCGCGTTTTCCATTCGGGACGGTATGCTGCCGAGGCATGAAACGACGGATACTCTCCGTCATCGCATCACATCATCCACGTTTCCTGGAGGGGGAATATGAGTCTGGAACGACCCTGGCTGCAGAGTTATCCCAAAGGCGTACCCGCCGAGATCGACGTCAACGAGTTCCATTCGGTTTCGGCCGTCTTCGACACCTCGGTGGCCAAGTTCCGCGACCGCCCCGCCTACTCCAGTTTCGGCAAGGTCCTCACCTACGGGGAAACGGACGCGCTGGTCGAACAGTTCGCCGCCTACCTGCTCGGTGAGCTGCAGCTCAAGAAGGGCGACCGCGTCGCCCTGATGATGCCCAACTGCCTGCAGTACCCGATCGCCACCTTCGGCGTGCTGCGTGCCGGCCTGACCGTGGTCAACGTCAATCCGCTGTACACCGCCCGCGAGCTCAAGCACCAGCTGGTGGATTCCGGCGCGGCCGTGCTGGTGGTGGTCGACAACTTCTGCGATACCGTGCAGCAGGTCATCGCCGATACGCCGATCAAGCAGGTGGTGACCACCGGCCTGGGCGACATGCTCGGCGCCAAGGGCATCGTGGTGAACTTCGTACTGAAGTACATCAAGAAGATGGTGCCCAACTACAGCCTGCGTGGCGCGATCCGCTTCAACCAGGCACTCAAGCTGGGCAGCCGCCACACCCTGCCCAAGGTCGAGATCGACCACGACGACGTCGCCTTCCTGCAGTACACCGGCGGCACCACCGGCGTGGCCAAGGGCGCGATGCTGACCAACCGCAACCTGGTGGCCAACATGCAGCAGGCCTCGGCCTGGATCTCCGCCTCGGGGATCGAGATGGGCAAGGAGGTGATCATCACCGCCCTGCCGCTGTACCACATCTTCGCGTTGACGGCGAACGGCCTGGTCTTCATGAAGTTCGGTGGCTGCAACTACCTGATCACCAACCCGCGCGACATGAAGGGCTTCGTCAAGGAGCTCAAGGCGACCCGCTTCACCGCGATCACCGGCGTCAACACGCTGTTCAACGGCCTGCTCAACACTCCCGGCTTCGAAGAGGTCGATTTCTCCTCGCTCAAGATCACCCTGGGTGGCGGCATGGCGGTGCAGCGCGCCGTCGCCGAGCGCTGGAAAAAAGCCACCGGCGTGACCCTGATCGAGGCCTATGGCCTCACCGAGACCTCGCCGGCCGCCTGTATCAATCCGCTCAACCTGGCCGAGTACAACGGCGCCATCGGCCTGCCCATTCCCTCCACCGATGCCTGCGTGAAGGATGACGCCGGCAAGACCCTGGCCGCCGGCGAAGTCGGCGAGCTGTGCATCAAGGGTCCGCAGGTCATGAAGGGCTACTGGCAGCGCCCGGAGGACACCGCCCAGGCGGTCGATGCCGAGGGCTGGCTGCACACCGGCGACATGGCGCGGATGGACGAACAGGGCTTCTTCTTCATCGTCGACCGCAAGAAGGACATGATCCTGGTGTCCGGCTTCAACGTGTACCCCAACGAGGTCGAAGACGTCATCGCAATGATGCCCGGCGTGCTCGAGGTCGCGGCGGTCGGCGTGCCCGATGAAAAGTCCGGCGAAGTGGTCAAGGTGGTCATCGTCAAGAAGGACCCCAACCTCACCGCCGAGATGGTCAAGGAGCACGCGCGTGCCAACCTGACCGGCTACAAGCACCCGCGGATCGTGGAGTTCCGCAAGGAGCTGCCGAAGACCAACGTGGGCAAGATCCTGCGTCGCGAACTGCGCGATACGCCCGCGCCGTAACGGTTCCCCAACGGTTTCATCTTCACAGGGCCCCTGCCGGCAACGGCGGGGGCCTTTTGCGTTGCGTGAGATGGCGGGGGTGTAGGATCGCGGCGTGTGGACCCGTCAGGCCCGCCGCCCACCGTCCTCCCAGCGGGCCAGCCTCCGAGGAAATCGCCATGAGCACCATTGAAAAGCTGCCCGTCAACCACCGCTACGCCACGATCCGCACCGAGACCACGGGCAACGACGACGCCCATTGGCTGTACATGCATGCGGATGCCGGCAGCGGCATCCGCCCGTGCTGCCGCAAGGACATGCTCGATGAAATGTGGAATTTCATGAGCGCCATCACCCGCACCCCGGCCGAGCGCAACAGCGGCAAGCTGCGCCATTTCGTGCTCGCCTCCGATGCGAACGCATACAACCTGGGCGGTGACCTGGACCTGTTCACCCGCCTGATCCGCGAGGGCAACCGCGACCGCCTGCTGACCTACGCGCAGCGCTGCGTGGAGGGCGTGCACCACCTGCACACCGGCTTCGGTGGCGACGTGCGTTCGATCGCGCTGATCCAGGGCGACGCGCTGGGCGGCGGCCTGGAGATGGCGCTGGCCTGCCACACCATCGTGGCCGAGGAAGGCTGCGGCATGGGCCTGCCGGAAGTCCTGTTCGGGCTGTTCCCGGGCATGGGGGCCTACTCGTTCCTGTGCAAGCGCGTGGCGCCGCAGCTGGCCGAGAAGATCATCCTCGACGGCCGCGTGTATTCGTCCGAGGAGATGCATGCGATGGGCGTGGTCGATGTGCTGGTGCCGAAGGGCCAAGGCGTCAAGGCGGTCGAGGACCTGATCCGCCAGCACCAGCGCATTCCGCATTCCTACCTGGCGATGAATGCCGCACGCAACCTGGCCCAGGCCGTGCGTTACGACGAGCTGCTGGAAATCACCAAGGTGTGGGTGGACTCCGCGCTCGCGCTGGGCGACAAGTCGCTGCGCACCATGGATCGCCTGATCAAGGCCCAGACCCGCCGCGCCACCCTCGACGTTGCCTGAGTCCTCCCCTCCCCTGTGTTGTTCAAGCCCGGCGGCCGCCGGGCTTTTTTTCAGCGCATGTCGCTGCCGTCGTCTGCCTGCCCCTGGGTCCGGCGCTGCGCACGCGCGTCCAGTGCCTGCCGGCCTTCCTTGATCCCCGCCTGCAGCAGGGTCACGCGCTGCCGCCATTCGCTCTTGAGCTGCCAGTCGGCCATGCGCATCAGGTCGCCGGCACGATTGGCGACGCGGACCAGGCCGAGATTGCTCGCCACGCCCTTGATCGCATGCGCCTGCTCACGGAAATGCACCCAGTCGCTGCGCTCACCGTCGGCCAGCGCCACGCCGACGCACTGCTCGGCATCGGCCAGGCATTGGCGGATGAACTCGCGTTCGAAGCCATCACCCATGCCGAGCGAGGCGAGCTCGTCGAGCACGCCCGGATCCAGCACGCCATCGAGTACGGTGGCAGTGCGCACGATCGGCGCACTGGCCTTGAGCTGGCCATTCGAGGCGATGTCGGCCAGCACGTCCAGCAGCCGCACCGCGACGACGGGCTTGGCCAGGAAGGTGTGCGCACCGGCCTGGGTGCAGCGCTGGATCGCCTCGGGGGTGACATCGGCGCTGAGCACCAGCACCGGCGTGCGCGGACCGCCACCGGCCTGCATCACGCGCAGCTCCTTGAGCATGTCCAGGCCGCTCATCCCGGGCATGTGCAGATCGACGATCGCCGCATCGAAATCGCTCTCGGCCATCGCATCCAGCACCGCTTCGCCGCCGTTGACGCACAGCACCTTGTGGCCGGCCTTCTGCAGCAGCCGCTGCAGCACCATCCGGTTGGCCTCGTGATCATCGGCGACCAGGATGTGCATGCTGCGCACGCGCGCGCGATGACGCAGGAAGGGATCGGCGAAGGCGATGACGTTGCCGTTGCGGTCCGGCAGCCCGTCGCCGACCAGGGCCGGGGTGACCGTGCCCAGCGGCACGCGCGGCGGCGCGAACGGCAGCTCGAACCAGAAATGGCTGCCCTGCGGCGGATTCTCTTCGTAGCCGATGTCGCCCCCCATCGCCTCGACCAGGCCCTTGGCGATGGTGGTGCCCAGGCCGGTGCCTTCGTGGCGGCGCGCCATGCTGACGTCGGCCTGCTCGAATGCCTCGAACAGCCGCGGGCGCATTTCCGGCGCGACGCCGATACCGGTATCGAGGATGTCGAAGCGCAGGCGCACCCCGCCGTTGGATTCGGCATGCAGCACCGCGACGCGGATCTCGACCCGGCCGTGGTCGGTGAACTTGACCGCGTTGCCCGCGATATTGAGCAGGATCTGGCGCAGGTGACCGAGATCGCCGCGCAACAAGGGCGGCACGGTATCGGCGACCTTGACCCGGTAGTCCAACCGCTTGGCCTTGGCCTGCGGCAGCAGGATCAGCCCGATCGCCTGGATCACATCGGCCAGCGCGAAATCCTCGGCGTTGACGCGCAGCTTGCCGGCTTCGATCGCGGAGATGTCGAGCACCTCTTCTACCAGCGCCAACAGGCTGCGCGAGGAGGCCTGGATGGTGTTGACGCACTCACGCTGCTCGTCATCGAGCTTGGTGGTGGCCAGCAGTTCGGTCATGCCCGACAACCCGTTGAGGGGGGTGCGGAATTCATGGCTCATGTTGGCCAGGAAGCGACTCTTGGCCTCGTTGGCGCGGCGCGCCTCGGCCATGGTCCGGGTCAACTGGCGCAGCAGCGTGGAGAAATACAGCGGCACCGCCGCCAGGCCCAGCCACAGGCCGAACGCCAGCCGGGCATTCTGCTCCCAGTACGGCGTGAGCAGCGCGGTGCTGCCGAAGCTGACCATGGCCATCGCCACGGCCACGTACAGATAGTTGTTGCCGTAGCGCATGCCGTTGCCGACGGTCACCCACATCACCACGATGTAGACCCAGGCCAACGGCTCGCCCATCTGCACCATGCCGGCGGCGATGAGACCGTAGTCGGCGAGCATGCCGGCCACGCGGCGCGGATCCGAGCGCCCCGGCCGCCACAGCAGCCAGCCGAACAGGCCCAGCGACAGCGTCAGGCCGGTCAGCACGATGGCCAGCACGCCGTGGTACTGCTCCGGCGGCAGGTCGTGGCGGGGCCCCGGCATCAGGACATACAGCAGGATCAGGGTGATCAGCACGATGCGCACGATCGCCTGGCCGTGCTCGGTGTCCGGGCGCTGCGCCAGACGTTGCTTCAGGCGCGGGTACAGACGACGCATATCACATCCCCGGGCGGGATGACGCAGTGGAGTGCTGTGCGCAGATCTCGTCAAGCTGGAGGCGGCCGCGCAGCAGGGCATCGACGCAGCGCGGATCGAACAACCGACCACGCTGGGCGTACAGATAAGCCAGCGTGGCTTCCATGGTCCATGCTTCCTTGTACGGACGGGGTGAGATCAGGGCATCGAACACGTCGGCCACTGCCACGATCCGCGCTTCCAGCGGAATCGCATCGCCGACCAGGCCATCGGGGTAGCCGCTGCCGTCGTAACGCTCGTGATGGCGCAGCGCGATCAGCGCACCGACCTGGATGAAACGGTTCTGGCTGCCGCTCAGCAGTTCATAGCCGATCCGCGGGTGCCGGCGCATGATCGCCTGCTCCTCGTCGTTCAACTTGCCCTGCTTGAGCAGCACGGCATCGGGAATGGCGATCTTGCCCATGTCGTGCAGGGGCGCGGCCATCTCGATCAGCTTCACCTCCTCTTCCGGCAGCCCGAGCTGCTCGGCGATCAGGCCGGCGACATGCGCCATGCGCTCGAGGTAGGCGCTGGTGCCCGCATCACGGAACTCGATCGCCCGCGCCAGCCGCGATAGCGTCTCGCGCTCGCGTTCCTCGACCTCGTGCATGCTGGCCAGCAGCCGCTGCTCCAGCGACAGCGCACGCTGTTTGACGTTCTCCGATTGCTGGCGCAGCTGCAACAGGTTGTAGCAGCGCGCGCGCAGTTCGCGCGGGCGGATCGGCTTGACCAGGAAATCGATCACCCCGGCCTCCAGCGCGGCCTGCCGGACCGGCTCGTCGCCGACCACGGTGATCAGGATCACGGGAATGTCGCGGTGCTTGGGAAGGCGACGGAAACGGCGGGCGAACTCCAACCCGTCCATCTCCGGCATGCGGTAATCCAGCAGCAGCAGATCCACGCCGTGCGACTCGCACCAGGCCAGCGCCGTCAGTGGATCGCCGAAGTCGTGCACGGACAGTTCCGGCGCGATGTCCTCGATGACATGGCGCAGCATGGTTCGCGCGGACGTCTGGTCGTCAACGATGACAATATTCAAGGCTGCTTCTGCCTTCTTCCTTGACCACACTGGAACATGCTGCGGAGAGGATACTCCGCCGCTCAGCACACTGGCACCTTGCATGGGTCCGCCTCCCGTCATGAACACCCCAGTTCATGATCGTCGTCACAGTGTGATGCCGGTGTGGGCATCCCCCTGCAACCCGTCATGGTCTGTGGCCATCACGCCATAGCGCCTGTTAAGGCCACGCAGAAACCATACTCGCGCGGCCACGGGAGCGGAACCCCCATCCGGACGTGCCCCAAGCACGCCCGGACGCAGGTCTCAGTTTTCGGGACGCATATACGGGAACAGCAGCACGTCGCGGATCGAGCTGCTGCCGGTCAGCAGCATCACCAGGCGGTCGATGCCGATGCCCAGGCCGCCGGTCGGGGCCATGCCGTACTCCAGCGCGCGGATGTAATCGGCGTCGTAGTGCATGGCCTCGTCGTCGCCGCCTTCCTTCGCCGTCACCTGGGCCTGGAACCGGGCCGCCTGGTCTTCCGGGTCGTTCAGCTCGGAGAAGCCGTTGGCCAGTTCCTTGCCGTTGATGAACAGCTCGAAGCGGTCGGTATAGCCCGGCTGGTCATCGTTGGCACGGGCCAGCGGCGAGACTTCCACCGGGTGGTCGGTGATGAAGGTCGGCTGGATCAGGGTGTGCTCGACGGTGGCTTCGAAGATCTCCAGCAGCAGCTTGCCCCAGCCGTAGGATGGCTTGATGCGGATCTTCAGGCGTTCGCAATGGGCGGCCAGCGCGTCGCGGTCGGTGCAGTCGGCCGCGCTGATCTCCGGGTTGTGGTGGCGCACCGCTTCGTCCATGCGCCAGCGGCGGAACGCCGGGGCCAGGTCGATGGTGGCGCCATCCCACTCCACCGTGGTGGTGCCCAGCACCTTGCTGGCCACGTCACGGATCACGCCTTCGGTCAGGTCCATCACTTCGGTGTACGTGGCGTAGGCCTCGTACAGCTCCATCATGGTGAATTCCGGGTTGTGGCGGGTGCTGACGCCTTCATTGCGGAAGTTGCGGTTGATCTCGTACACGCGCTCCAGCCCACCCACGACCAGGCGCTTGAGGTACAGCTCCGGGGCCACGCGCAGGTACAGGTCCAGGTCCAGCGCGTTGTGGTGGGTGGTGAACGGCTTGGCCGTGGCGCCGCCGGGGATGTAATGCATCATCGGCGTTTCGACTTCGAGGAAGTCGCGGTTGTCCAGCCAGGCGCGCATGGCGCGGATGATCCGCGAGCGCTTGATGAATACCTCGCGCGACTCCGGGGTCACGATCAGGTCGACGTAGCGCTGGCGATAACGCTGCTCCACGTCGGCCAGGCCGTGCCACTTGTCCGGCAGCGGGCGCAGCGACTTGGTCAGCAGGCGCAGGCTGGTCGCCTTGACCGACAGCTCGCCGGTCTTGGTCCGGGTCAGCCCGCCCTCGACGGCGATGATGTCGCCCACGTCCCAGCCCTTGAAGGCGGTGTAGGCATCGCCCAGGGTGCTGCCCTGGAGGAACAGCTGGATGCGGCCGGACTCGTCCTGGATCTGGGCGAAGCTGGCCTTGCCCATCACGCGCTTGGCCATCAGGCGGCCGGCCATTTTGACCTGGCGGCCGCTGGCTTCCAGTGCTTCGGCGGTCCACTGTTCGGCATCGGCGAACTCGGCCTGCAGGGTGCCGGCGAAGTGCTCGCGGCGGAAATCGTTCGGGTAGGCGATGCCCTGCCCGCGCAGGGCGGTCAGTTTCGCGCGGCGCTCGGCGATGAGGCTGTTCTCGTCGACGGGGGGCTGCGGCGCGGCGGTCTGATCGTTCATGGCGTGGGTCTATGTATGTCGGGGGGAGGTACGGTCCCCGCCATCATGCCGATGGTCGGGGCGGATTGCGAAACCGGGCGTGCCCGGGCACAACGGATCGGGGCCGCGCGTGGCGGCCCCGACGGTCAGGCGTCGGTGCGTTTGGCACCCACGGCCAGGCCGGACTTCAGGCTGGCTTCGACGAATTCGTCGAGATCGCCATCCAGCACCTTCTGCGTATCGGAGCGTTCGATGCCGGTGCGCAGGTCCTTGATACGGCTCTGGTCGAGCACGTAGTTGCGGATCTGGCTGCCCCAGCCGATGTCGGACTTGGTGGCTTCCACCGCGTCGCGCTCGGCGTTGCGCTTCTGGATTTCCAGCTCGTACAGCTTGGCGGCCAGCATCTTCATCGCGTTGTCGCGGTTCTGGTGCTGGCTGCGGCCGGTCTGGCAGGCCACGACCGTATTGGTCGGGATGTGCGTGATACGCACCGCCGATTCGGTCTTGTTGACGTGCTGGCCACCTGCGCCGGAGGAGCGGTACACGTCGGTACGCAGATCGGCCGGGTTGATGTCGATCTCGATGTTGTCATCGACTTCCGGCGACACGAACACCGAGGTGAAGCTGGTGTGGCGGCGGTTGTCCGAATCGAACGGCGACTTGCGCACCAGGCGGTGCACGCCGGTCTCGGTCTTCAGCCAGCCATACGCGTAATCGCCTTCCACGCGTAGCGTGGCCGACTTGATGCCGGCGACGTCGCCGCCGGAGACTTCCATCAGCTCGGTCTTCCAGCCGCGCGATTCGCACCAGCGCAGGTACATGCGCAGCAGGATCTCGGCCCAGTCCTGGGCTTCGGTACCGCCGGCACCCGCCTGGATGTCGACGAAGGCCGCCGCGGTATCCATCTGCCCGGAGAACATGCGCTGGAACTCAAGCTGTTCTACGTGCTTCTGGTACTTGTCCAGGTCGCTGATCACGGCCAGGGCGGTTTCTTCGTCCTGTTCGCTTTCGGCCAGTTCCAGCAGTTCGCCCGACTCGGCCAGGCCGTCGAGGATCGTGGCGATGCCGCCGACGGTCTTCTCCAGATTGGCGCGTTCGCGGCCAAGGTTCTGGGCGTATTCGGCGTTGTTCCAGATATCCGGGTTTTCCAGTTCCCGGGTTACTTCTTCCAGACGCTCTTTCTTGGCGTCGTAGTCAAAGATACCCCCTGAGCGAGAGCACGCGATCGGTGAGATCGGTGATGCGCTGGCGGACAGGATTGAGCTCGATCATGTCGGCGATTAATGCGTGCGAAAAGACTGTCCATCATAGCCTATCCGGGGCTTTCCGGCGGTGGCCGGGGCGCTGGGCGTCGCGTGGGGTGGGGGAAAAACGACTTCGCTGAACACGGGCGGCCGGCCAGGCGGTAGACTTCCGCCCCGCCGCGCGGCCTCCTGCCCTGCGGTTCCCCAACGCACTACATGGAGCACCACCCCGATGAGGACGTCATCCTCCGCCCTGCTGCTGGCTCTCGCCTGCCTGACCGCTTCCACCACCGCCTCGGCCCTGGACCTCAAGCAGCTGACCAGCACCGGCCTGAAAGCCGGCCAGGCGCTCACCCTGTCCGACCAGGACGTGGCCAAGGCCGCCGACGAAGCCTGCGTCTACATGGACCAGCAGAACAAGGTCGCCCCCGCCAACAATCCGTACGCCCAGCGCCTGGCCAAGATCACCCAGGGCCTGGCCAATGAAGATGGCATGAGCCTGAGCTTCAAGGTCTACCTGACCGAAGACGTCAACGCCTGGGCCATGGCCAACGGCTGCGTGCGCGTGTACTCCGGCCTGATGGACATGGCCTCGGACGACGAAGTGCGCGGCGTGATCGGCCACGAGATCGGCCACGTGAAGCTGGGCCACTCCAAGACCAAGATGCGTACCGCACTGCTGGCCTCGGCCGGTCGCGACACGCTGGCCGCCTCGGGCAATGCCAACGTCGCCACCCTGACCCAGGGCCAGCTCGGCGCCTTGGCCGAAGGCTTCGTCAACGCGCAGTTCTCGCAGAAGGAAGAAAGCGCGGCCGACGAGTACGGCTACCGCTTCATGAAGCGCCACCAGTACGACCCGGCCGCACTGGCCAGCATGTTCCGCAAGCTGTCCAGCGAGGGCGGCCTGATGTCCTCGCACCCGGGCTCGGAAGCCCGCGCCGGTCGCATCGACGCGATGATCAAGAAAGACAGCAAGCGCTGAGTTCCCTGCCGGCACCCTGCTCCGCCAGGGTGCCGGTCAGCCCGGCAGGATCAGGCCGGTGCCTGCACGGCCAGCGCCTGCCGGAACGAGGGCAGCTGCCGGCGACTGCACGGTACCCGGCTCCCATCGTCCATGTGCAGCAGGGCCTCGCCCCCGTCCAGCGGCTCGATCGAGACCAGGTGCCGCACGTTCACCAGCCAACTGCGGTGGGCACGCACGAACAGCGCCGGATCCAATCGTTCTTCCAGCGCCGCCATGGTGCTGCGCAGCGGGTAGTCGTGCCCGCGCACCCGCAGGTTGACGTAGTTGCCGGCCGCCTGGGCGTACTCGATATCACCGGTGGCGACCAGGAAGTCGCGGCCCAGCTTGCGCACCAGGAACCGTTCTGGACGCTCCACGGCGTCCACCGGCGGCGCATCGTCCGGCGCGGCCAGCAGATGCGCCTCGCCCTGCCGGCGCCGCCCGAACCAGCTGAAGAAGTGCTCGATCGCCACGAAGGTGAAGAAGGCACGGACATCCTTGAGGTACTCGTACATCAGGCGCACCGGCCAGGTGGCATCGTCCTGGTAGTGGTAGCCGAGCGCGGCATAGGCGAGATGGCGCAGCCCCATCATCCCGGTGACATGCACGAGCGACCACGCCACGCTGGCCAGCAGGTACAGCGGCAGACGCCGCTTCCAGGTATCGGCGTGCAGCGGCCAACGCTGGCAGCCCCACCACAGGACCGGCAGCGTCAGCAAAATCATCGTGACGCTGCTCAGCTCCCAGATCATCGGCTGCCACAGGCCCAGGTCTTCGCCACGGCGACCCGCATCCATCACTTCCACCAGCGCATTCGCCACCGCGGTGGTCAGCAGGATCACCGACCACACCAGCATCCGCGCACCCGGCCGCCACCGCGCGGCACGTCCGTTCGCCATTGAATCGTCCATTCGCAAAGGGTCGTCAGCCTGACTCATCCCGCCATGGTAGTGCGCCCCACCCGTCCCTTGGCGACCGCCATTCGTCACTTGCCCACGGCGGCAGGCCCCTTCGCCATGGCGGACCGCGCGGCGACTGCGCACCGTATCGCCCTGCTGTTCTGGCTCCAGCCGCTGCAGCTGGGGCCGTGGTGGGAGCCGCTGCTGGTCGTGGCCGGGACGGTGGCAGGTTGTCTGCAGCTGCACGAGGGGCTGATCCGGCGCGTCGGCTGACTGCGTTCGCTGTTCGGACTGCGCCGGCAGCGGTTGCCGCCGATGTGTCCCGCCGCCGGTGGCGCAGCGGCGGGATCGCCGGAAACGAGCTGAGCAGCTACTTCACCTCGAACTCCCCGACCAGCACCGTCTCCGCGCGGTCCTTCAAGCGCAGCGTGACCTGCTGGTCGCGCTGGTCGCGGCTGCCCCACTTCGTGCTCAGGCGCAGCATCAGCGTGGTCGCGCCGGTGACCAGCTGCTCGCGGCTCCCGAAGTAGTTCGCTTCGATCCTGTAGATGCCCGGCTTGGCATCACGCAACGAGAACTGCTCCGGGCCATAGCCGCCGGTGAAGTCCTGCGACATCTGCCCGCCCTGGTAGGTCAGCCGGTTGCCGTAGTACGCGCGCTCGCCATTGGGATCGGTGACCCACAGGTCCATGTCGCTGTTGTCGCTGTCCCAGCTCAGCACCACGCGCAGGTCCAGCGGCATCGCACGGCGCAGGCGCGGGTCGATGGCCGAGGCGTCGACGCGCTCGCGGGCGATCAGCCGGGTCAGCTCATCCAGCGCGATCAGCGAGATGCCGTCAAAGCGGCCATCCCACGGGCGCACCACCACTTCATACAGCGATGCCACCGCCGCCTGGTACTCCCCGGCCGCTTCGAGCGCCAAGCCGAGGTCACGGAAACTCTGCGGCTCCTCCTCGCCCATCGCCAGCACCTGGCGGAACACCGGCACCGCCAGCGCCGGCGCCTTGGCCTGCATCAGGCGGTAGCCGAGCACGCGCAGCACGTGGCGGTTTTCCAGGTCCATCTCGGCCAGGTTGGAGAGCACGCGCAGGGCCAGGTCGCGCTGTCCGCTGGCCAGCAGCAGATCAGCCACGTCCAGATAGAAGGCGCTGCTGCCAGCGTGCTGTTCGCGCTCCTGCAGATACAGCGGATACAGCTGCGCCGGCTTGGCATCGCGCAGGCGGCGTGCATAGACCGAATCCGGCGCCCACGGCGCCAGGGTCAGGGTGATCTGGCCGCTGTTGGCCTTGGGTGCCGACTTGGCGCGACGTCCAGTGGTGGCCTCTGCTTGATCGGCAACCGCCGAGGCAGTCAGCTCGACACGGTCCAGCGCCATCGGCGCCGCAGGTGCCGGCGGTGGCGCGGCCATCGCCATGGCGACCGGCGCGGCGACGGCGTGCACGTCCGGCTTGGGCCGCGGTGGCGCATCCTTGGGCCAGCGGGTATTCCACCACTGCTCGCGCTCGGCGAACTGGCGGGCGATGCCATCCAGGCGGCGCTTCCGCTCGCTTGCCACATCCGCCACCGTCAACGCATGGCGCTGGTCGTAGGCCGCGCGCAACGGGGCCGGCGGACGGATGCCGTAGCGCAGGTAATCCTCCAACGTTTCAAGAACCAGCAGCGAGGTATCGGCGGTCACCACACCGAACTGCTGCGACAACGCCTTGGCCGCCGGCGCCCCGGCCGGGTCCGCCGCCAGTGCGGCCAACCGCGCATTCGCCCATGCGTGGGCGACCAGGCCGCTTTCCGCCACGCGTGCGTCCGCGACGTCGAGGGTGATCGGCTGCGGATCGCTGCCGCCACCGCGCAGAGACAGCAGCACCGTCGCATCGGGACGCAGGACGCGGCCGGTGACGCGGATCCAACCCTGCGTTGCGCTGGAGGCATCCACGTTCACGTCCTCCACGCCACGTGCCCGCACCTCGGCAACCTCGACGGGCTGCTGGAGCAGCAGCGGCATCACGCCTGGCACCTCCGCCTCGCTGCTCACCTGCAGCAGCTGGCCATGATGGGCGCTGGTCCAGGCACGCAGGCGCGGTGTGTCGGTCTTCGCACCGGCGCCGCTCAGCGCATACAGGCGTTGATCGGGCGCCAGCGTGGGCAGCGTCTGGCTGCCGTAGTTGGCCAGGCCATCGCTGACCATCAGGTACTCGCCGATGGCGGGACTGGGGGTCCAGTCGCCCAGTGCGCTGGCGCCATCGTTGGGCAGCGCCCGCAGGTACTCGCGCAGTGCCGACCAGTCGCCCTTGTTGATGGTGAACTCCCGCGGCGTTTCGCTGCGGTCACGCAGCACGGTCAACTGGACCTGGCCGGTGCCGAAGGCCTGGAAGTAGCGATCCAGCACAGCGCGTTCAGCCGCACCGTTGCGTGTACCGGCCGAGCCCGATGCATCCCACAGCAGGCCGATGCGCCGAGGCAGGACACGCGCAGCGGTGGACGTGCGAACCGGCACGCTGGCCAGCAGATAGCGCTGCCCCTCATGCAGGCCAGTGACCACGTCAGTGCTGCGTGCGAGCGGAAGGCTCCACTGCAGCTGTGCAGGCAGATCCGCGCCCCGGCCTTGCCACTGCGCCGCATAGGCGCCGGTCTTCAACGTAAACCCGAGTGGATTGACACCCACAGCGACCGGGTTGCCCGTGCCGCTGGCCTCCAGCCGGACCGTTACCTGCTCCGCCTGCCGTGCGAAGAACATGGGCAGTGACCACTGCAGGCCCTGCGGTACGGTCGGCAGGCTGTCGCGCAGCACCAGACGGACGCGACGCTCACCACGCGCCGGGATGGGATAAAGCCGCAGCCGGAACTGATTGCCGGCGGTCTGCTCCAGAAGCCCCGGATCGACCTGGCGACGCTCGATCGCTTCGAAGACCTGGCGGCCCTGCGCCTTGGGGACCGGCACCGCGTCGCGCAGCTCACCACCGATATCCAGTGCGAACCCGGCCACCTGTTGGCCCGCGGCCAGTGGGAACGCCAGCTGCCCTTCCAGCACCCGGGCATTGGGGTTGTGGAACGTCATCTCGATCGTGGTTTCGCCCAGTCCCGCCATGACACGGCTGTCGATACGGGCCTCGGTCAGCCGCACCGGCACTTCGGCGCCCGCCACCTGCAGGATGGGCGGCCGTGGCGGCGGGAAACGCCGCGCCTGGGCGTGGACGCTGGGCAGCTGCCAGCACAGAAGAGCGAGCAGACCGATACTGCGCAGTGCGAGTCCCATGTGACGCTCCTGATCCGATGACACTTCCTTGAACGCATGGCGATCCACAACGGGGTTGAGCGCTGGCAACCGCCTGTTCCGGTCATGGACGCCTCACCCGTGCTGGGCCAAGATCGCCCTCCACGGATTGATGGACCAAGGATGCCGCATGCGCCTGTTGTTGACCGCCCCGCTGTTGATGGGGCTTGCCCTGCCCGGCTACGCCGCCGCCCCCGTTGAGGGCGTGACGTTCGGCCACCGCGACTGGATGCTGGCCTGCGACAACACCCGCACCTGCCGCGCCGCCGGTTATCAGGCCGATGAGAATGGTGGCGACCCGGTCTCGATCCTGCTCACCCGCGCGGGTGGGCCGGGCCAGCCAGTGCATGCCGAACTGATGCTCGGCCAGTACGACGACAACACCTCAACCCAGCGGCTCAGCCTGCAGATCAATGGCGCCTCGCTCGGCCCGATGCAGTTCGATGCCGCCGAGGGCACCGCCACTTTTTCCGCGAAGCAGCTCGCGGCCCTGCTCGCTTCGCTGGCACGCAACAGCCGGATCGAGCTGATCGGCGACGACGGCGCACGCTGGACGGTGTCCGATAAAGGGGCTTCGGCCGTGCTGTTGAAGATGGATGCATTCCAGGGCCGCCTGGGCACGCCGGGCGCCCTGATGCGCAAAGGCACCCTCGCCGAATCCTCGGTGCCGCCTGCATTGCCGGTGCCGGTGGTGCGGCTGGGCAAGCCGGTGGCGACCCGCCCGGCAGACGAGGCGCTGGCCGCATCACCTGCGCTGCGCGCCGCCCTCGCGGCGGTGACCTCGTCCGACGATTGCGAAGCGCTGGGACCCAGCGGCAGCCTGTCGCCGGATGGCGAACCCGAGGCACTGACCGTGCAGCGGCTCAGCGCCGACAAACTGCTGGTCTCGCTGAGCTGCTGGCGCGCCGCGTACAACACCGGTGACGGCTACTGGGTGATCAACGACCGCGCGCCGTACCAGCCGCGGCTGGTCACCACGGCAGCCGTGGGTGATGAGGTGCGCACCATCCAGGAGGCGCACAAGGGCCGTGGCCTCGGCGATTGCTGGTACTCCACCACCTGGGGCTGGACCGGCACGGAGTTCGTGAGGACCGCTGACAGCAGCACTGGCCTGTGCCGGCTGGTGGCCGCCGGTGGCGCGTGGGAGATGCCGACGCTGGTGACCGAGGTCCAGGAGTAAGCCATTACGCTGCCACGCGCGGCGACGCTCAGCCGTCGTCGTCTTCCCAGCCGTCGAAGGGGAACAGCGCGGGAAGGATCGTTTCCATGATCGCCATGCTCTGCATCACGGCGTGGTCGGCCGAGTATGGGCGCGAGAATACGTCGTGGAGCGCGTGCACTGGCCGGTCCGGTGCGTTGGAGAGGTGTTCAACGTAGGCGGCCAGCAGGCGTTGCGCGGCCTGATGCCGATCCGGACCGTCCTGGGTCGCGCGCAGCGCTGCATACACGGGGCGCAGCGTTGCGGGATCGGGCAGCTGGCAGGTGTACGCCAACGCGCCGGACTGATCGTCCGCATCCCGGTAATCGTCCGGGTCGTCCGATGGCTGGTAGTCCGTGGCCACGCAGCGGGTCCTGCTCAGCCGCGCCATCACCGCGGCAACCGCGTCGTCGACTGTGATCGGACCGGTGGACGCGCCGTCTCCGCCCTCGATCCGTGCGGCCAGTTCGTGCCGCAGCAGCCACGCCACGCTCTGGCGCGAGCCTTCCAGGTCGGGGAATTCGAAGCCCTCGCGGGCGGAGAGTTCAGTGCGTGCGGTCTCGTCACCCTGCAGCACGATGCGGCTCTGCAGATCGAAACGTTCGGTGGGCGATGGGAGCAGGTCAGGCATCCGCGCAGTGCTCGATGATCAGCTGGATCGCGCCGCCTCCCCGGTAGTCATCACTGACCAGCCGATAGGCGATGTGGACGTGGTTGGCAGGCGCGTTGCCGGTCCAGCCGCTGAAGTGGATCGCGCTGACCGGCTCGGGGCGGCCCGGCACGCGTAGGCTGAGCTTGAGGTGCTTCTCTTTGAGCACCTGCCAGCGCGCCACCTGGAAGTGACCATCGAACAGCGGCTCGGGGAAGCCCTGCCCCCACGGCCCGGCCAGACGCAGGGCCTCGGCATGGGCGAAATCCAGCTCCTGCGGCAGCAACTCGCCGTCGGTGAGCAGCAGCTGCTGCAGCGAGAGCGGATCCAGCGTGCGCTCCACCACGTCCACGAAGGCCTGCTCGAACGCGGGCAGCTGCGCGTGCGGCAGACTCAGACCGGCGGCCATGGCGTGGCCACCGAACTTCTCGATCAGGCCCGGGTGCGCGGCGTTGACCAGCGCCAGCGCATCACGGATGTGGAAGCCGGGAATCGAGCGCGCCGAGCCACGCAGCGAATCGCCGCCCGGCTCGGACGGCGCGAAGGCGATCACCGGGCGATGCAGGCGATCCTTCATCTTGGAGGCGACCAGACCGACCACACCCGGATGCCACTCGGCATCGAACAAGCAGGCGGCGACCGGACGCACACCCTCGGCGCTGAGCACCGCACGGGACACCGCCAGCTCCGCGTCGTCGGTCATCAACTGCTGGACCGCACGGCGCTCGGTGTTGATCGACTCCAGCGTCGTGGCGATCTCACGCGCGTGGGCGCGGTCTTCGGTGAGCAGCAGCTCGATGCCCAGCGCCATGTCTTCCAGCCGTCCGGCCGCATTCAAACGTGGGCCGAGCGCGAAACCGATGTCGCTGCCGGTGAGGCGCGAGGCATCGCGCCCGCTGGCCCCGATCAGCGCCTGCAGGCCGACGCAGCCTTTGCCGCTGCGCAGCCGGCGCAGGCCGGCCGAGACCAGGGCGCGGTTGTTGTCATCCAGCGCGACCAGATCGGCGACCGTACCCACCGCGACCAGATCCAGCAGGGTCAGCAGGTCCGGCTCCGGCGCCGTGGCAAACGCGCCCTGCCCGCGCAGGTGGCGGCGCAGCGCCATCAACACGTAGAAGATCACCCCGACGCCGGCCAGCGCCTTGCTTGGGAAGGCATCGCCGCTGATGTTGGGGTCCACGATCGCATCCGCGGGCGGCAGGTGCTCGCCGGGCAGATGGTGATCGGTGACCAGTACCTTCCAGCCCAGTGCCTTGGCCGCGTTGACGCCAGCGTGGCAGGCGATCCCGTGATCGACCGTGACCAGCAGGCCCGGCTGCAGGTGCGCCAGGTCAGCCACCAGCGACGGTGACAATCCATATCCGTGCAGGACGCGGTTCGGCACCGCGTGCACCACGTCGCGCGCACCTAGCATGCGCAACCCGCGCACGCCCACGGCGCACGCTGTGGCGCCGTCGCAGTCGAAATCGCCAACCACCAGGATGCGGGCGTTGCTGGCAATCGCCCCGGCCAGCAGTTCCACCGCGTCCTGCATGCTGCCCATCAGCTCCGGCGCATGCAGCTGCGCCAGCTTTGGCTGCGCCTGCGCGGCATCGGTGACCCCGCGTGCGGCATACAGGCGCTGCAGCAGCGGCAGCATGTCCTCGGGCCAGCCGGCCACGGGCACGGCGTCGCGACGCTGCAGGGTGACGGCGTGCGTGGTGGTCGGGGAAGCGGCGAGCGGCGCAGCGGCGGCGGTGGAAGACATCGGCATCGCCGGGTTGCAGAGAGTGCCCCCATGATACTGGCTGGCTCCGACCGCTGCTCTGCCCCGCGTATCCGTCGCCGCGTGCGTTCCTGTTCGTGCGCTGATGACCGATACTCCCTGCCCACCTCACCACCGCCCTCCCTTCATGCGTGCATCTGCTTTCCCGCTGCGCCTCGCCATGGCCCTCTCGCTGGCACCGGTCGCCGCCGCAGCGGCTTCTTCACTGGGTACGTCGTTCTTCGAGCACGACTGGCTGCTGGCCTGTGACAACACCCGTACCTGCCGCGCCGCCGGGTTCACTGCCGACGCACCGATTGCCTTCAGCCTGCTGTTCGAACGTGCCGGCGGGCCGGATACCCGGGTCACCGCGATGCTGGGCTATGTGGACGGCGAGGAGTACGCCGGTGCAGCAAACGGGACGCCGACGCCCAAACCCGATGGCGCACTGCAGCTGCACGTGGATGGCCGTCCACTGGGCACGGTGGTTCCCACCCAGCACGACCGCCCGGCCACGCTCAGCCGCGCACAGGCCGATGCGCTGCTCGTCGCGCTGCGACGCGGTGCGCCCATCGCGATCGTTGATGCGGCCGGCAGCGCCTGGCCCATCTCCAACCGCGGTGCCACGTCAACGCTGCTGAAGATGGATGCGGTGCAGGACCGACTGGACACGCCCGGCGCGCTGATCCAGCGCGGCACCCGCCCGGAGGCGAGCGTACCGCCAGCGTTGCCGAGACCGGTGCTGAACGGTCCCCCACGGCTGGCGGAGGCCCGTCCGGCGGACGCGTTGCTCGAGGGGCGGCAGGACCTGATGGACGCGCTGCTGGACGGCCGCGACACGCAGGCGGTATGCGGGTGGGATGACGATCGAATTGAATCGACCTCGCTGCAGGTAGAGCGACTGGACCAGGTGCACCTGCTGGTCTCGATGGCCTGCCATATCCCGGGCCGCTTCGTGACCGGCCCAAGCTGGGTGATCCGCGCGCAACCGCCGTTCGAACCGGTCCTGGTGACCCGCGCACGCGTCTTCCTGAAACACCCTGACGCAGTGCTGGAAGAAGAAATGGACGAACGGTTGCTGGGGCGCTGCGGATCTGGACGGTCCTGGGTATGGGATGGCACGCGGTTCGTGGTGAGCCGCGAATACGTGACCGGGTTGTGCCGGGCCATGCCGGGCGGCTTCTGGCACCTGGCCACGTTCGAGACGGAACTGCGCTGAGCCCAGGGCTGGCCAGAGGCAGGAACGCCGACCTCGGTCGGCGCTGCACTCAGGTGTCGTGCAGCTGCACCGGCTTCTTCCAGAACCGCCAGCGCTGGCCTTTGTCGATCTCCACGCACGTGCCGTCCTCGAAATCCAGGACCAGCCGCGTCAATTCCCCGCGCGCGATCGCCGCCAGCAGCGGCCGTATCGCATCGTTGCCCAACTGCTCCAGCGAACGCAGCTGGCGCAGGTCCACCAGGGCATCCACGGTCTGCTCGCCATCGGCGTGCAGGCCTGCCGCCTTGGCCAGCGCCTGCAGCAGCGCATCACGGCTGCGGACCTGGGCATGCGCGGTGGTCACGCGTTCGGGCAGCTCACCGCCGCCCCAGAACCACAACGAGTTGATCGCCCGCTTGCCGTCGGCCACGCGCTGCTGGTTCCACGCGTGCTGGTGCAACACCACCTGCGCCTCGGTCAGCAGGGCGCGCCAGCGGCGGCCTGCATCGCCTTCGGGAAGGTGGGCAAACAGATCATCGCCGAGCACCTCATCGGGCTCGGCGAATACCGGCAGCGTGGTGCCGGGCGGCAGGCGCAGATACCACCGCGACGGCACCGGGGCATCCAGCACGAAACCGTAGCCGGCAAACAATGGCTGCAAGGCCGGCAGCAGATGCATCACATCGGCCAGATCGGGCCGCAGGGTATCCCCGTGCCCCATCAGGCGTGCGCCATGCATGTCCGGCACCACGTTGGCCGGATCGGCCCGCAGCCACACCGCCCCGTCGGCGTCGCCGACATCCAGCTGGCGGGTCAGGGCTGCGGCCGACCACGCGTCCGGCTGCGTCTGGAAGTGCCGACGCAGCTGGGCGCGCTCGCCCGCCTCGGCGCTGCGGCGTTCCGCACGCCCCAGCGCCTTGGCGACGTCATCGGGCAGCGGCGCCGCCGGAAACCGGCTGCGCGCCGGCAGCAACAACGTCGCCGTGGCCATCGCCGTCAGTCCAGGTACTGGACGCTGACGATTTCGTACTCGCGCTGGCCGGCCGGTGCGTCGATGGTGACCGCATCGCCTTCCAGCTTGCCGATCAAGGCACGCGCCAGCGGCGAGGAGATCGCGATCAGGCCCAGCTTGATGTCCGCTTCCAGGTCACCCACGATCTGGTAGCGCTTCTCTTCATCGCTTTCCACGTCCGACAGCTCGACGGTGGCGCCGAACACTACCTTGCTGCCGGCGTTGAGCTTGGTGATGTCGATGATCTCGGCATGCGAAAGCTCGCCTTCCAGTTGCTTGATGCGGCCTTCGATGAACCCCTGCTCCTCACGCGCGGCGTGATACTCGGCGTTCTCCTTGAGATCGCCGTGCTCGCGTGCCTCGGCGATCGCCGCGATGACCTTCGGGCGCTTGACCGACTTCAGGTGGTCAAGCTCTTCGCGCAGACGCTGCGCGCCCTTCAGGGTGATCGGTGCTCTCATGCGTTCAACTCCTTGTGCAGTTCCTGCAGCGACCAGACCGGGCCGGTCCCGCGGAATTCCAGTGATTGCACCAGCGCCATGGCGCCGGCGATGGTGGTCGAATAGGTCACGCGATGCTGCAGCGCTTCGCGACGGATCGAGAACGAGTCGTTGATCGCCGCGCGACCTTCGGTCGTGTTGACGATATAGACGATCTCGCCGTTCTTGATCGAATCGACAATGTGCGGACGACCTTCGACGACCTTGTTGACGATCTCGCAGTCCATGCCGTGCTCCTGCAGCCACGCGCCGGTGCCACGGGTGGCGACCAGGCTGTAGCCGCGCTCAAGCAGGGCCTTGGCCACCGGCAGCACGCGCTTCTTGTCCGGATCACGCACCGAGACGAAGGCCTTGCCCAGCGGCGGCGCCTTGATGCCACCGGCTTCCTGCGCACGCGCGAAGGCGGCGCTGAAGCTGCGGCCCACGCCCATCACCTCACCGGTGGAGCGCATCTCCGGCCCGAGGATCGGATCGACGCCCTGGAACTTGGCGAACGGGAAGATCGCTTCCTTGACCGAGTAGTAGCCCGGCACGATTTCCTTGGTCGCGCCCTGCTCGGCCAGGGTCTTGCCGGCCATGCAGCGCGCGGCGATCTTGGCCAGCGGCATGCCGGTGGCCTTGGAGACGAACGGCACGGTGCGCGAGGCACGCGGGTTCACTTCCAGCAGGTAGACGATGTCTTCGCCGTTTTCGCCGGCCTGGATCGCGAACTGGGTGTTCATCAGGCCGACCACGTTCAGGGCCTTGGCCAGCTCGACGACCTGGCGACGCAGCTCGGCCTGGGTCTCGGCGGACAGCGAGTACGGCGGCAGCGAGCAGGACGAATCGCCCGAATGCACGCCGGCTTCTTCGATGTGCTCCATGACGCCGCCGATCAGCACGTTGCCGTCCTTGTCGGCAATGATGTCCACGTCCACTTCCACGGCGTTGTCGAGGAAGCGGTCCAGCAGCACCGGCGAATCGTTGGAGACCTTCACCGCGTCGCGGACGTAGCGGGCCAGATCGGATTCACCGTAGACGATCTCCATCGCACGGCCGCCCAGCACGTAGCTCGGGCGCACCACCAGCGGGTAGCCGATCTCGCGGGCCAGCAGCAGGGCTTCCTGGTCGTTGCGGGCGATGCGGTTTGGCGGCTGCTTCAGGCCGAGCTTGTCGACCAGCTGCTGGAAACGCTCACGGTCTTCGGCCAGATCGATGGAGTCCGGCGAGGTGCCGATCACCGGCACGCCGTTGGCTTCCAGCGCGCGCGCCAGCTTCAGCGGGGTCTGGCCGCCGTACTGGACGATCACGCCCTTCGGCTGTTCCAGCTCGACGATCTCCAGCACGTCCTCCAGCGTCAGCGGCTCGAAGTACAGGCGGTCGGAGGTGTCGTAATCGGTGGAGACGGTTTCCGGGTTGCAGTTGACCATGATGGTTTCGAAGCCATCATCGCGCAGCGCCAGTGCCGCGTGCACGCAGCAGTAGTCGAACTCGATGCCCTGGCCGATGCGGTTCGGACCGCCGCCCAGGATCATGATCTTGTCGCGGTTGCTCGGCGCCGCTTCGCACTCGTCCTCGTAGGTCGAGTACAGATACGCGGTGCTGGTGGCGAACTCAGCGGCACAGGAATCCACGCGCTTGTACACCGGGCGCACTTTGTGGGCACGACGCAGCGCGCGCACGGCCGCTTCGTTGGTGCCGGTCAGTTCGGCCAGGCGGGCATCGGAGAAACCGGCGCGCTTGAGCTTGCGCAGGCGCGCGGCGTCCAGCGCATCGATGCCATCGGCGGCCACCCCGGCCTCGGCCTGGATGATCTCTTCGATCTGGTCCAGGAACCACGGATCGATGTGCGACAGGGCGAACACGTCTTCCACGCTGAAACCGGCGCGGAATGCATCACCGACGAAGAACAGGCGCTCCGGGCCCGGGGCCTTGAGCTCGCGCTTGATCGTGGTGATGTCGTCTTCGTTGGACAGGTCCAAGCCGGTCGGGTCCAGGCCGATCTTGCCGGTTTCCAGGCCACGCAGTGCCTTCTGCAGCGACTCCTGGAAGGTGCGGCCCATCGCCATCACCTCGCCCACCGACTTCATCTGGGTGGTCAGGCGCGCATCGGCGGCCGGGAACTTCTCGAAGGCGAAGCGCGGGATCTTGGTGACGACGTAATCGATGGACGGCTCGAACGAGGCCGGGGTCAGGCCGCCGGTGATTTCGTTCTTCAATTCGTCCAGGGTGTAACCCACGGCCAGCTTGGCCGCGACCTTGGCGATCGGGAAGCCGGTGGCCTTGGAGGCCAGCGCCGAGGAACGCGACACGCGCGGGTTCATTTCGATCACGACCACGCGGCCGGTGGTCGGGCTGATGCCGAACTGCACGTTCGAACCGCCGGTATCCACGCCGATCTTGCGCAGGACGGCGATGGAGGCATCGCGCAGGCGCTGGTATTCCTTGTCGGTCAGGGTCTGGGCCGGGGCCACGGTGATCGAGTCACCGGTGTGCACGCCCATCGGGTCCAGGTTCTCGATCGAGCAGACGATGATGCAGTTGTCGGCGGTGTCGCGCACCACCTCCATCTCGAATTCCTTCCAGCCCAGCACCGACTCTTCCACCAGCACTTCGGTGGTCGGCGACAGCTCCAGGCCGCGGGTCACGATATCGACCAGCTCTTCGCGGTTGTAGGCGATGCCGCCACCGCTGCCGCCCAAGGTGAAGCTGGGGCGGATGATGGTCGGATAACCGACGCGGGTCTGGATCTCGATCGCTTCTTCCAGCGTGTGCGCGACCGCGGCGGACGGGCACTCCAGGCCGATCTCACCCATGGCCACGCGGAACAGCTCGCGGTCTTCGGCCATGCGGATGGCATCGCGCTTGGCGCCGATCAGCTCGACGTTGTACTTCTCCAGTACACCGTTGTCGGCCAGGTCCAGCGCGCAGTTCAGCGCGGTCTGGCCACCCATGGTCGGCAGCAGCGCATCGGGCTTTTCCTTGGCGATGATCTTCTCGACCGTCTGCCAGTTGATCGGCTCGATGTAGACGGCGTCGGCCATCTCCGGGTCGGTCATGATCGTGGCCGGATTGCTGTTGACCAGCACCACGCGGTAACCCTCGTCGCGCAGCGCCTTGCAGGCCTGCGCGCCGGAGTAGTCGAACTCACAGGCCTGGCCGATGACGATCGGGCCGGCACCGATGATGAGGATGGTTTTAAGGTCAGTGCGCTTGGGCATTGTCTTCTCTAAGTCAGGGCAGCGTAGCGGATGGGGGTGATCGCACGCTGTCGATCAGGAAATATCGTCGGGTTTCAGCGCGATCCGGCACTGGTCCTGCAGTCCTTGGGTCAGCTGCACCATCATGTCGTCAGGCGCGCTCATGGCGTCGAAAGCGGCATTCAGCCGGGCGAACGGCGCACCACCAAGAAACGTCTCGAATGCAGCCGCGTAGGCCTCGTCCTGTGCGTCGACAGAGGCGTCTGCTGCCGACTCGGGAAGTGCGCCGGTCATGATCAGGTAGCCTTTGCCGGATGGCGTGGCCAGGAAGCGGGTCCACTCAGCGATGACCATGTCGCCGTCGCTGCCGAGGCTGTTGATCACCGATTGGCGGGCCTGCCGCTGAAGCAAGGACTGGAGGGTGCTCAACGCGCACTGGCGATCCGCTTCCGGCAGCACCTTCAGCGCCGGCGCCTCGTTGACCAGCATCGCGGCCGACGCGGCACCCATCGAACCCTTGTTCAATGTCTGCATGAGCGCGGCAAGATCGGCATCGGCAGCAGCTGCGGCCTGTGCCGCGCCGGTGGCGCAGCACAGGATCAGCAGCAGCGCGGCGCGCTGGATCACGCCTTGGCTCCGGCCATCAGGGCAATGAAGCGGTCGAACAGCGGGCTGACGTCGTGTGGGCCCGGCGAGGCTTCGGGGTGGCCCTGGAAGGAGAACGCCGGCACGTCGGTGCGGGCGATGCCCTGGTTGGTGCCGTCGAACAGCGAACGGTGGGTCACGCGCAGGGTGGCCGGCAGCGTGGCTTCATCCACCGCGAAGCCGTGGTTCTGCGAGGTGATCATCACGCGGCCGTCGTCCAGGTCCTGCACCGGGTGGTTGGCACCGTGGTGGCCGTGACCCATCTTGACCGTCTTCGCGCCGGAGGCCAGCGCCAGCAGCTGGTGGCCCAGGCAGATGCCGAAGGTCGGCACCTTCTTTTCCAGGAAGGTCTTGATCGCGCCGATCGCGTAATCGCACGGTTCCGGATCGCCCGGGCCGTTGGACAGGAACACGCCGTCCGGATTCATCGCCAGCACTTCGGCGGCCGGGGTCTGCGCCGGCACCACGGTGAGCTCGCAGCCGCGCTCGGCCAGCATGCGCAGGATGTTCAGCTTGGCGCCGAAGTCATAGGCCACCACCTTGAAGCGCGGCGCGGCGTTGACGAAGGCGTTGCTGTCCAGATCCAGCTGGCCCTCGGTCCAGGTGTAGCTCTTGTCGGTGCTGACCACCTTGGCCAGGTCCATGCCCTTCAGGCCCGGGAACTTGCGCGCCGCTTCCAGCGCCGTGTCCACGTTCAGCCCTTCGCCAGCCATCAGCGCACCGTTCTGGGCGCCGCGCTCGCGCAGGATGCGGGTCAGCTTGCGGGTATCGATGCCGGAGATGGCGACCACGCCGCGCTGGAGCAGCCAATCCTGCAGCGACACCTGGCTGCGCCAGTTGCTCGGGCGGCGCGGGACATCGCGCACGATCAGGCCGGCCGACCATACTTTGGCCGCTTCATCGTCCTGGTCGGTCATGCCGGTGTTGCCGATATGCGGGTAGGTCAGCGTGACCATCTGCCGGGCGTAGGAGGGATCAGTCAGCACTTCCTGGTAACCGGTCATGGCGGTGTTGAACACCACCTCACCGACGGACAGGCCGGGCGCGCCTACGGATTCGCCCTCGAATACGGTGCCGTCTTCGAGGACGAGGATTGCGGCTTGGGTCACGGGAATCTCACTTTGGCTACCGAGGGGTCGCCGAAGTCACGCCTGCGCTTCACGAAAAAGCGGCTGCAAAAAAGCGCGGACTGCGGTTCTGGACCGGTCCGGCTGTCGTGATTCGGCGAGCGGGAATTGTAAAGGGAAGCCGGGTTCGACGCCAGTATCCGCGTGCAATTGCCCTGTTCAGGCCGATAAAGGGCGCAGCGCCGGTTCAGGCGCGCGCCCCGCTGGCCCCGCGGGGCCCATTCAGACGGCAGGCGGCGGCGTCGCCCCATCCAGCAGGTCGCGCACGCGGTAGCTGCCCGGCGCACGGCCCGGCAGCTGGCGGGCGGCAAACAGCGCCCCTCGGGCGAAAATGTCGCGGTTGGTCGCGCGGTGGGTCAGTTCGATGCGCTCGCCCAGCCCGGTGAACTGGACCAGGTGCTCACCGACGATGTCGCCGGCGCGCAGGCTGGCGTAGTGCGGCTCGGCCCCGCCCTTCTCCGCCGCCGCGCCCAGGGTCAGGGCCGTGCCAGACGGTGCGTCCTTCTTCTGGGTGTGGTGGGATTCGACGATGTCGCAGTCCCAGCCCTTCAGCGCGGCGGCCGCACGCTCGACCAGCTCGTCCAGCACCGCCACGCCCAGGCTGAAGTTGGAGGCCCAGACCAGCGGAATCCGGCCGGCCGCCTGGATCAGCGCCTGGCGCTGCGCCTCGCTGATGCCCGTGGTGCCGGAGACGAAGCCGGCGCCGCGCTCCACGCACAGCGCCAGCACCGGATCGAACCCCTCGGGCAGGCTGAAATCGATGGCGACGTCGAACTGGGGCGCACCGCCCAGCTCACTGCTGGAGAAATGCGGCACACCCTCGACCACGCGCTGGGCCGGCGAGCGGCGGGTGACCGCGGCCACGACCTGCAGGGCGGGAGTGTCGGCGGCAAGGCGGAGCAGCGTCTGGCCCATGCGGCCGGAGGCACCGTGGATGAGCAAACGTAGGGGAGTGGTAGTCATGCCCGCAGGCTAGCGGGTGGTGGCGAGGATGTACAAGAGGAAAACCACCCGCGGCTTGCTACGCTGGCCGACCGGTCCCTCTGGCAGCCTCTCCATGCAGCGTTCGCAACCGCGCCTTCCCGTCACCCGCAGCGCACCGCGCCTCGGCCATCACCTGGTGGTGCATGGCGGGCCGATGCGGGATTGATCCATGCGCATCTCCGACATCGCCCGACGCAGCGGCGCCAGCCAGAAGGCCATCCGCCTGTATGAAGCACGCGGCCTGCTGGCGCCGGTCCCGCGGGTCAATCGCTACCGCGACTACAGCGAACAGGATCTCCATCTGGTCCAGCTGATCCGCCAGGCGCTGACGCTCGGGTTCCGGCTCGCCGACGTGGCCTGCCTGCGTCGTGCCGATGGCGGCATCGATTGGCCCCGCGTGCAGACACTGCTGGTGACGCGCCAACAGGCGGTGCGCGCAGACATGGAGCGCCTCCACCAGCTGGACCAGGCGCTCACCGTTCTACGCGATGAGGTGGCCGAACTCGTCGTCCACGGGGATACCGGCGCACTGGAAAGCTGCATGGCCGCGGGCGACTGCCGGGCCGCTTGACTCTGCCCCATGGGGCAGACCGCAGGCTTGCGCTCCCCTCCTGCGAGTACGTCCATGTCCCGCTCCATCGTCATCCTGCTTGGCCACCCCGACCGTGACAGCCTGTGCGGCGCAATGGCCGAGCGCTACCGGGACGCCGCGCAGGCGGCCGGGCACTGCGTCCACCTGTTCGCCCTGGGCGAGGCCGATTTCGATCCTGTCCTGCGCCATGGTTACCGCCAGATCCAGCCGCTGGAGCCCGACCTGCAGGAAATCATGGCCGCCATTGCCGAATGCAACCACCTGGTGCTGGTCTACCCGACCTGGTGGGGCGGCATGCCGGCGCTGTTGAAGGGCTTCTTTGACCGCTCCTTCCTGCCTGGCGTCGCGTTCCGCTATCGCAAGGATTCGGTGTGGTGGGACCGGCTGCTCAGTGGGCGCAGCGCGCGGGTGATCACGACCCTGGACACCCCGCCCTGGTACTACCGTTGGGTGTACCGCATGCCGGGATATCAGCAGATCCGCCGCACGATCCTGGAATTCTGCGGGATCAAGCCGGTCAGGATCAGCGGATTCGGCCCGGTGCGCAGCACCACGCTGGCGCAGCGTGAGGCCTGGTTGCGGCAGGCGCAGCGACTGGGCAGCCAGGGCCGCTGACTGTGTTCCTGCAGGGAATCCACGCAAGGCGTGGATCCCGCCCCTCAGTGCTGCTTCGGCGGCGTCGGTCCACAACTGTCGCAGCCGCCACACGCACCACCGCCACCCGTGGCCGGTGGCGCGATCCTGCGGCCCAGCGCCTGCAGCCAGGCCGCACGCTGCGGTTTGACCAGCCCCAGCGCGATCGCACCGCGCGCCCGGCGCACGGTGCCCGGGAACTGCTTCTTCATCACCACCCACGCGCTGACCAGCACGGCCAGCGCGATCACGGCGTACTGCAGCAGCAGGCCGGTCTCCATCAGCCGCCGCCCAGGGTCACGGTCACCTGGTAGGTGATCAGCGAGGCGATGTAGGCGGCCGCGAACAGGTAGAACGTGGCAAAGCCCATCTGCTTCCACGAGTTGGTCTCGCGCTTGATGGTGGCCAGCGTGGAGATGCACATCGGGGCGTAGATGTACCAGACCAGCAGCGACAGCGCGGTGGCCAGCGACCAGCCATCGCTGATCAAGGGCGTCAGTGCCTGGCTGGCCGCATCGTCATCGGCAGCCGACAGTGCGTACACCGTGGCCAGCGAGGCCACCGCCACTTCGCGCGCGGCCAGGCCCGGGATCAGCGCGATGCAGATCTGCCAGTTGAAGCCCAGCGGCGCGAAGAACACCGCCATCGCATGACCGATCTGGCCGGCGAAGCTGTAGTCGATCGCCGGCATGGTCGCGTTCTCCGGCGCCCCCGGGAAAGACAGCAGGAACCACAGCAGGATGGTCAGCGCCAGGATGATGCCGCCCACGCGCTTGAGGAAGATCATGCCGCGTTCGTACAGCCCGACCGCAAGATCGCGCGGGTGCGGGATGCGGTAGGACGGCAGTTCCAGCATCAGCGGGTGCTCGTTCTTGTCGCGGCGCCACTTCTTCATCGTCCAGGACATCAGCAGCGCGCTGACGATGCCGGCCGCGTACAGCCCGAACAGGACCAGGCCCTGCTGGTTGAACACGCCCCAGATCTGCTTCTGCGGGATGAAGGCGCCGATCAGCAGCGCATACACCGGCAGGCGCGCCGAACAGGTCATCAGCGGAGCGACCAGGATCGTGGCGAGCCGGTCGCGCGGGTCCTGGATGCTGCGGGTGGACATGATGCCCGGCACCGCGCAGGCGAAGCTGGACAGCAGCGGGATGAACGAGCGCCCGGACAGGCCGGCCGCAGCCATCATGCGATCCAGCAGGAAGGCCGCGCGCGGCAGGTAGCCCGACTCCTCCAGCGCCAGGATGAAGGCGAACAGGATCAGGATCTGCGGCAGGAACACGATCACGCCACCCACGCCGGCGATGATGCCGTCGGTGAGCAGGCTGTTGAGCGGGCCTTCCGGCAGCGCGCCCCCGATCCACCCACCCAGCGCGGCGGTGCCGGCCTCGATGAGGTCCATGACCGGGGTGGCCCAGGCGTAGACGGCCTGGAAGATCAGGAACATCACCACCGCCAGGGTCAGCAGCCCGAACACCGGGTGCAGCAGCCAGCGGTCCAGCGCGTCGTCGATCTTCGCCGTGCGCGTCGGCATGCTCACCGAGGCGGAGAGGATGTCGCGCACCTGGGCGTGGTAATCGGTCTCGGCCGCGGGGACTGCCACCGGCGCCTGCAGGTGCGGCACCATCGCATCCAGGCGCTCGACCAGCCTGGCCGCGCCATTGCGACGCACCGCCACGGTCTCGACCACGGGCACGCCCAGCGCCTGTTCCAGCGCCTGGACGTCGATCCTGATGCCGCGGCGCTCGGCCGCATCCACCATGTTCAGCGCCACGATCATCGGCTTGCCCAGCTCACGCAGCTCCAGTGCGAAGCGCAGGTGCAGGCGCAGGTTGGTCGCATCGATCACGCACAGCAGCACGTCCGGGGCGGCCTCGCCGGGGTAGAAGCCCCGGCACAGATCACGGGTGATCGCCTCGTCCAGGCTGGCCGGCTGCAGGCTGTAGGCGCCGGGCAGATCGAGCACGGCGAACTCACGGCCGGACGGCGCACGCAGGCGGCCTTCCTTGCGCTCGACGGTCACGCCGGTGTAATTGGCCACTTTCTGGCGGCTGCCGGTCAGCTGGTTGAACAGCGCCGTCTTGCCACTGTTGGGGTTGCCGACCAGGGCGATGCGCAGGGCGTTGGTCGCGGCGCTCATGCGTGGGCCTCACGGGCCTGCAACGCGGTGACCACGATGCGGGCGGCCTCACTGCGGCGCAGCGCGAAGCGCGTGAACCCGACCTGCACCAGCAGCGGCTCGGCGCCGACTGGACCACGGGCGACCAGACGCACTTCTTCGCCTTTGACGAAGCCAAGCTCCTTCAGTCGGCGGGCGATCGCATCGTTTGCGTGTAGTTCCTGCACGGACTCCACCACGGCGGAGCTGTACAGCGCCAGATCGGACAACGTCACGGAGCGCCTTCTCGATGATAGGAATGGTTATCAATTGTACCATCGGCGCACCGCGTCATTGCCCGTGACCCATGGCCCGCTATGATCTGTACATGTAACGGAGCAAGCCGACCCATGAGTGATGCACTACGGATTGAACGCAGCGCCTCGGTGCTGACCCTGTGGCTGAACCGCCCCGCCCTGCACAACGCCTTCGACGCCTCGTTGATCGCCCAGCTGACGGCCGCCCTGGAAGCCGCCGGTCGCGACGACCACGTCCGCGCGGTGGTGCTGGCCGGTGAAGGCGCCTCGTTCTCGGCGGGCGCGGACATGCAGTGGATGCGTGGCATGGCCGCCGCCAGCGAGGAAGACAACCGTCTGGACTCGCTGGCCCTGGCCCGCCTGATGCGGACCCTGGACGAGCTGCCCAAGCCGACCATCGCCCGCGTCCAGGGCGCCGCCTTTGGTGGCGGGGTCGGCCTGGTCGCGTGCTGCGATATCGCCATTGCCAGCACCAGCGCCCGCTTCGGGCTGACCGAAAGTCGCCTGGGCCTGCTGCCCGCGGTGATTTCGCCCTATGTCATCGATGCGATCGGGCCCCGCCAGGCGCGTCGCTGGTTCGCCACCGGCGAGCATTTCGATGCCGAGACCGCCCTGCGCATCGGCCTGGTCCACCAGCTGATCGAACCGGAACGGATCGACGAGGCCGTCCAGCGCCAGCTTGGCCTGCTCGACAAGGCCGGCCCGGTGGCCTCGTCCTCGGCCAAGGACCTGGTCCGCCGGGTCGCGCTGGGCCGCGACCGCGACGCCACCGATCGCGACAACGCGGCCCTGATCGCCCGCCTGCGGGTCTCGGCCGAAGGTCAGGAGGGCCTCGGCGCCTTCCTCGACAAACGCGCCCCGCATTGGGTCACCCAGGACTGAGCCCCTCAGGGCTCCCTCCTACGCCGGCGGGATGGCCGCTTTGTCGCCCATCCCGCGTATCCCTTTTTCGTGGCCTGCCGGGGACCGTGGGCCGCCTTTCGTCTGACAGGAATCTCCGTGACCTCTACCCCGCCCCGCCCCCTGCTGGTCGTCCGTCGCTCCGTTCGCGGAGGACTGGCCCATGGATGATTTCGTCCGCATCGTCGAGGTCGGCCCGCGCGACGGGCTGCAGAATGAAGGCCAGCCGGTCGCCACCGCCGACAAGATCGAGCTGATCCGCCAGCTCTCGCTCACCGGGCTGCGCACCATCGAGGCCACCAGCTTCGTCAGCCCGCGCTGGGTGCCGCAGCTGGCCGACGCCGCCGAGGTCTATACCGGGATCGACCGCCGTCCCGGCATCGACTACCCGGTGCTGGTGCCCAACGAACAGGGCTACGACCGGGCCCGCGCGGTGGGTGTCCAGGAAGTGGCGGTGTTCACCGCCGCCTCGGAGACGTTCAACCGGACCAATACCAACGCCGGCATCGAAGAGTCGCTGGCGCGCTTCGCGCCGATCCTGGAGCGGGCCAAGGCGGATGGGGTCAAGGTGCGTGGCTACGTGTCCACCGTGCTCGGTTGCCCATACCAGGGCGAGGTCGCGGTGAGCGAGGTGGTGCGCGTCGCCCGTGCGCTGCACGAGATGGGCTGTTACGAAATCTCGCTCGGCGACACGATCGGCGTCGGCACCCCGCGCAAGGCACGCGCGATGCTCAAGGCCGTCGCCAGCGAGCTGCCCATTGCCGCGCTGGCCGTGCACTTCCACGATACCTATGGCCAGGCGCTGGCCAACATCGATGCCTGCCTGGAAGAAGGCGTGCGCGTGGTCGACTCGGCCGTCTCCGGTGCGGGCGGCTGCCCGTATGCCAAGGGCGCCAGCGGCAACGTCGCCAGCGAGGATGTCGTCTACATGCTGCACGGCATCGGCATGCGCACCGGCATCGATCTGCCGGCGCTGGCCGCCACGGGGCGCTGGCTGGCCGCGCGCCTGGGGCGCGAGACCGGCAGCAAGGCTGGCAAGGCGCTGGCGGCGACATGAAAAGCGGCGGCCGGCGCAAGGACGCTGCGGTCGGTGATCACCTCACCGCCCACGTCCACGCGCTGGCCGCCCTGGAACATGCACTGGCCCGCTCGCCCGGTGAGCTGCGCGGCCTGCTGGAGAATGTCCAGCAGGCCCTGCAGGAAGCCATGGACGAGCGCCAGCTTGCCCTGCGTCGCTATGCCGCGCTGTTCGATGCGGTCCCGGACCCGGTCAGCATCCTCAGCGAAAGCGGCGTGGTGCTGGACCTCAACAAGGCCGGCGTGCGCGCCTACGGCCGCCCCCGCGAGGAGATCGTCGGGCAGCCGATCGAGCTGTTGAACCCCGACCTGCCCGGCGATCATCTGGACCCGGTGTGGGAGGCCCTGCACCGGGGCGAAACCTATGTCATCGAAGTCACCAACATGCGCGGCGACGGCAGCCGGTTTCCCGTCGAGGTGCATTCGGCCGGCTTCGAACACCAGGGCGAGCACTGCATCGTGGCGGTGGCCCGGGATCTGAGCAGCCGCTGGCAGGCCGAATCGCGCTACCGGCTGCTGATGGAATCGATCGACAAGGGCGTGATCCTGTTCGACCGCCAGCTGCGCGTGGTCTCGGCCAACCCGGCCGCGCACCGCATCCTCGGCACGGCCGGCAATGGCGGCAGCCTGCAGGCGATGCTGGCGCCGGAAGACTGGATCAGCGTGGACGAGCACGGTCACCCGCTCACCCGCGAGCAGTGGCCGGCCGCCGTGTCACTGCAGAGCGGCCGCATCGTGCGCAGCACCATCGTCGGCCTGTACCACCGCCCGCGCGGACGGATGATCTGGATCTCCACCACCAACGTGCCGGTGTACGGCAACGGGCGCGATGCACCCGACCATGTGTTCGCGCTGTTCAGTGACATCACCGAACTCAAACGGAACAACACCCTGTTCGACCGCGCGCAGTCACTGGCGCACATCGGCGGCTGGGAGTGGGACCGCGGGCTGCAGCGCCTGTACCTGACCGACGAGGCGACCCGCATCCTCGGCCAGGCGCTGCCGATGCGCGACATGGCCGAGCTGCTCGAATGCCTGCGCCTGGATGACCGTTCGCAGCTGCAGCAGGCACTGCTGGACGTGATCGACAAACAGGTCTCCTTCGAGCTGGAACTGCAGGGCCAGCGCAGCGACGGCCACTCGTTCTGGGTGCGCATGATCGGCGAGGCCGAGGCCGGGGATGTGGATGCCGCGCGCATCGCCGGCACCGTGCAGGACATCACCGCGCGCAAGCAGGCCGAGGAGACACTGCGCATCCAGGCGCGCACCGATCCCCTCACCGGGATCATGAACCGCGACGCGGTGCTCAATGACCTGGCCACGCGCATGGCCAACCCGACGCACTGCCGGGTCGCCGTGCTCTACATCGATCTGGACCGGTTCAAGATCGTCAACGATCTGCTCGGCCACAACGCCGGCGATGAACTGCTGATCGATGCCACCCGCCGCATCGCCACCGCGATCGGCACCGAAGGATTGCTGGCGCGGTTCGGCGGCGACGAGTTCCTGGTGGTCTGCGATACCCGCGACCAGGCCGACCAGCCCGAGCAGCTGGCCGAGGCCATCACCCGCGCCTTCAGCACACCGTTCCGTTTCGGCGCCGACGAGTTTCCGGTGACCACCAGCATCGGCATCGCGCGCGCGCCGCAGGACGGACTGCGCCCCCAGCAGCTGATCCAGAACGCCGACATCGCCATGTACGACTGCAAGCGGCGCAGCCGCAACGGCTGGCAGGTATTCTCGCCCGAGCTGGCCCAGCGCCAGCACGATCGCCTGCAGATCGAGAGCCGCCTGCACCGCGCGCTGGACGACGATGAGTTCCATCTGGTGTACCAGCCGCAGGTCAACCTGCACAGCGGCCAGCTGATCGCCGCCGAGGCACTGATCCGCTGGCGCAACACCCAGCTGGGCGAGCTGCGCCCGGATATCTTCATCGGCCATGCCGAGACCACCGGCGACATCGTCCGGATCGGCCTGTGGGTGCTCCGCGAGGCCTGCCGGCAGGTACGCCGCTGGCAGGATGACGGGCTCGGCATCGTACGGGTGGCGGTCAACGTGTCCTACCGGCAGTTCGTCGGCGAAGACCTGGCCCGGCACGTGCGCGCGGTGCTGGATGAGTTCCACCTGCCCGGCAGCGCGCTGGAGCTGGAGTTCACCGAACGGGTCTTGATCGAGGACGCTCCGGACACCCTGCGCACCTTCGCGCAGCTGCGCGAGATGGGCGTGCTGCTCACCATCGACGACTTCGGCGAAGGCTACAGCGCGCTGAACTACCTGCGCCGGCTGCCGATCCACGGGCTCAAACTGAGCCAGCTGTTCGTCGAGGGGGTCCCGGGCAACCGATCGGATGTCGCCGTCTGCGAAGCCGTGTGCGGGATCGCCCGCAGCCTCGGGCTGGGACTGGTGGCCGAGGGTATCGAATCGGAGGCCCAGCGCCAGTTCCTGCAGACGCTGGGGGTGTCGGTCGGCCAGGGCTTCCTGTTCGCGCCGGGGCTGGCA
Organism: Stenotrophomonas sp. TWI700; assembly: GCF_039673645.1. Classification (NCBI taxonomy): domain Bacteria; kingdom Pseudomonadati; phylum Pseudomonadota; class Gammaproteobacteria; order Lysobacterales; family Lysobacteraceae; genus Stenotrophomonas; species Stenotrophomonas sp. TWI700. Next base: position 51,646 of record NZ_JBDJMB010000006.1, read on the forward strand.
CCGGATGAGTTCGCCCGGCGGCTGGCGCTGCGCGCGAGGGTCGCCGTGGGCAGTGCACAACAGTGATCGCGACCGCTTCCGTTAGAATCGGCGGTTCTTGAACCAGCGGGATCGTGCAATGCAGCTGTCTTCTGTCCGCGCCGTCATCACCGGCGGTGTCTCCGGCCTCGGCTTGTCCGTGGCCCAGCACCTGGTCGCCCACGGCGCCAAGGTGGCCCTGTTCGATCTCAATGACGAGAAGGGTGCCGCCGCCGTGGCCGAACTGGGCCAGGCCAATGCGCGCTACTACAGCACCAACGTCAGCGATGAAGCCGCCGTGGCCGCGCAGATCGAGGCCGCCTGCGACTTCCTGGGCGGGCTGAACGTGGCGGTCAACTGCGCCGGCATCCTCGGCGCCGGCCGCGTGCTGGGCAAGGAAGCGCCGATGCCGCTGGCCAACTTCCAGGGCACGGTGATGGTCAACCTGGTCGGCAGCTTCAACGTCGCCAAGGCCGCCGCCAACCGCATGCAGCACAACACCCCGGGCGAGGACGGCGAGCGCGGCGTGATCATCAACACCGCCAGCGTGGCCGCCTATGAGGGCCAGATCGGCCAGGCCGCCTACGCCGCCTCCAAGGGCGGCGTGGTCAGCATGACCCTGCCGATGGCCCGCGAGCTGTCGCGCTTCGGCATCCGCGTGATGACCATCGCCCCGGGCATCTTCTGGACCCCGATGGTCGACGGCATGCCGCCGGCCGTGCAGGAATCGCTGGCCGCCTCCATCCCGTTCCCGCCGCGCCTGGGCAAGCCGGACGATTTCGCCGGCCTGGTCGCCTACATCCTGGGCAACACCTATCTCAACGGCGAGACCATCCGCCTTGACGGCGCCGTGCGTCTGGCGCCGAAGTAATCGAGCACGCAACCCGCTGGGTGCCCGGTTCCGGCACCCGCCACCTCCACGAACCGACCTTCATTCCCATGAAAGCCAGCGACATCAAGAAAGGCAACGTCGTCGAATTCAACAACGGCGTCTACCAGATCCGCGACATCGAACGCAGCTCCCCGCAGGGCCGCGGCGGCAATGTCCGCTTCCGTTTCATCATGTACAGCGTGCCCGGCGGCAACAAGCTCGATTCCAGCTTCGATGCCGACGACAACCTGCCGGAAGTCGAGCTGCTGCGCCGCCAGGCGACCTACTCGTACATGGACGGCGACGCGTTTGTGTTCCTGGACGACGAGGACTACACCCCGTACATGGTCGACGCGGACGTGCTCGGCGATGACGCCGGCTACATCACCGACGGCCTGACCGGCATCTACGTGCAGGTGATCGACGAGACCCCGGTGGGCGTGCAGCTGCCGACCAGCGTGGTGCTGGAAGTGGTCGAGACCCCGCCGGAGCTCAAGGGTGGCACCGCCACCAAGCGCCCGAAGCCGGCCAAGCTCAGCACCGGCATCGAGATCATGGTGCCGGAGTACATCGCCAACGGCGAGCGCGTGCTGGTCAACACCACCACCGGTGAATTCGCCGGCCGTGCCGACTAAGCGGTCCGCACCGACCGTCCTGCTCCTGCTCCTGCTGCTCGCGGCGTGCTCGCCGCGGGCAGTGGAGAGCGAGACGCTCGACCCCGAAGCCGCGGCCGCCGCGGTCGATACCACCGGCAATGCACGCTGCGACGTGCCTGCCGAGCTGTTCGTGGCCGAAGACATCCGCATGTACTGCGCGATGCCGGGCGACGTGCAGGCGTTCCTGGGCCGCGAAAGCGCGTGCCAGCACTTCGCTGGCGAAGAAGCCTACGACGAGGACCGCGCCCGCGAACTGGCGTATGCGATCCACGAGTACTGCGACGACCGCGCCGGGCTGTTCAACCAGCTTCTGCAGCGTCATGCGGACAATTGTCTGGTGCACACCGAGCTGATGCTGCTCGGCACCCGCAACGAACTGGTCCTCGATACGCGCAGCCGCGCGCTGCCCAATCCCTGCCCGCGCGGCATGTGATGCCTCACCGGACGCGCACGCGCGCATCCGGTGACGACGGATCGATCAGGGCTTGGCCGCCAGCGACGGCGCACCGGCAAAATCGCCACACCCATGGTACTGGCGCGCACCGACCGTCAGCATCGCGGTGGCCCCGAAGGCCTGGCCGCTCATGTCGTCCTGGCACACCGTGCGCTGGAAGGTCAGCTTGACCGGGGTGCCATCCGCAGCGGTACCGGACCAGCCATCACGGCCCTGCGTGGGGCTGGGAATCTCGAGCTTGCGCTCGCCGTAATCCATCTCGATGTGCAGCGCCGGCGTCGCACCCGCACCGACCTGGGCCAGCCAGCCGGGCTCGTTGCCGGTCGCGCGGAACCCGCCCGCCGCATCGGCATCCGCATTGGCCGTGGCGTTGGCCGGCGGTGCTTCGCCGCCCTGCTCGCCGGTGCCGGTGCAGGTGCGGTCCGGCTCGCCCTTGAGGATCAGGATCCCGTCGGTGGTGCCCTTGGTCCAGAATTCGTTGCCCTGCCCATCGCCATACTTGGCACCGGACGCGGCCGGCTGCGACGACATCGGGAAGGTGCGGTCGCCCACCACCACCGTCGCCGAATCCTGGCCGCGGTAGGTGGCATGCACTTCCAGCTCGCCACAGCGGAAGGCGTAGCTGCGCTCATCGGCCGTGGAGGCATCGAGGGGGGGCGGCGCTTCGCTGCCGTCGGCGGCGGGGCTGCTCTCGGTGGCCGGTTGGCAGGCGGCGAGTACGCCGGTAACGGCCAGGCTCAACAACCAGGGAGATGCGCGCATGAGGAACTCCTTGCGATAACGTCGACAACACTTGATCGTACCTGCCGCGCCGTGAGGACAGGTGAAGCGGCGCTGACCCCGCCCGCCCTGCTGAACGCGCGGTTCAGTGCAGCGGTGGCGATGCAGGGAGCACGCACATCGACAGCAGATGCACGCCCGGCGCGGCGCTGCTGCGCGTCCAGACCCGCAGCAGGCGCATCGTGTGCAGGCGCCTGCCGTGCTCGCCATCGAGGTGGATGCGCAGCTCGCCGGTGACCAGCACCATCGCGCCGCAGGCGAGCTGCTCGGTCTGCTGCCGCTCGATCGCGGCGATGCGGATGCGCCGTGCGTTCCAGCCCGCCAGCAGCGGGGACGCATCCTGGCGGTGGCCAGCGTGGTCGGTCAGGAACAGTGCCGGCGACAGCAACGCACGCAACTGCTGCGGCTGCCACTGGACCAGCGCATCCCAGAGCCGCGCCTCGGCTGCCTCGACGTGTGCCGGTTGCAGGAGCGCGTTCATGTGTGCACCCGCCATCGTCGCAGCGTCATGCGCCCACCGCGCACGCGCCGTGTCTCGTTCGCCGCCCCAAGGGCGGGCATCCATCTGGAGTTCTTCATCCGCAGCACAGGGCCGGAACACCGGCTGAAATCACGATGGCGGCAGTCTGCGTGGGCTCGGTGGGGTTTCGATGGAGGAAGTGTGGAGATACGATGGAGCACAAGCACCTTCCGGCCCTGCCCTGCATGCCCGCCTCCGATTCACCCGGCGCCCCCACCGCGCGTTGGGATCATTCGCTCAACGCCCTGGTCCTGATCGTCGAGGACGAACCCGAGATCGCCGACATCGTCGCGGCCTACCTGGCCCGCGAAGGCCTGCGCACGCTGCGCGCGCAGGACGGCCTCGGCGCCCTCGCCCTGCATCGCAGCGCGCGGCCGGACCTGGTCCTGCTCGACGTGCAGATGCCGGGCATGGACGGCTGGACCGTGCTCAACACGCTGCGCCAGCGCGGCGATACGCCGGTGATCATGTTGACCGCGCTGGACCAGGACCTGGACAAGCTCACCGCGCTGCGGATGGGCGCGGACGATTACGTGGTCAAGCCCTTCAACCCGGCCGAAGTCGCCGCGCGGGTGCGTGCGGTGCTGCGCCGCACCTTGAATGCGCCGCGCCCGAGCGCACCGGAGATCCTGCGCGTGGGCAGCCTGGTGATCGATCCGGAGCACCACGCCGTGCATGTCGAAGGCGATGGCTACAGTCACGAACTGCTGCTCACCCTGACCGAATACAAACTGCTGCACTGCATGGCGCTGGCACCCATGCGCATCTTCAGCCGCAGCGAACTCATGCACGCGTGCCTGCCGGAAAGCGAAGCGCTGGAGCGCACCGTGGACAGCCACGTCAGCAAGCTGCGGCGCAAACTCGATGATGTCGGCCTGGCCAACGTGCCGGCCAGCGTGCGCGGCGTCGGTTACCGGCTGGCGGCGGACCATTGATGCGCCGCTCGGGCCTGAGCCGGCACATCGTGCTGTCGATGTCGATGATGGTGCTGGCGGTCATCGTGATGGTGATCCTCAGCTCCTACCTGCTGTATGCCGTGCTGGTGGCGTTCTACCCCGGTGGCGCCGCGGAGCCGGTCAGCTGGGTGCCCAGCGGCCCCGAGCTGGTCTGGATGGTGGGCGTGACCCTGATCGGGCTGACCCTGGCCGTCGCTGCCTCGGTGCGTTTGTCCCAGCGCATCCTGACCCCGCTCAATGCGGTGGTGGACAGCATCGGCCGGCTTGCCGATGGCGACCTGGGCGCGCGCGCCGCAATCAGTGATCGCTCGCTCGGCGAAGTGGCGCTGCTGGTGGACGACTTCAACGCGATGGCGCGCCGGCTGCAGAACATCGAGGCGGACCGGGTGATGTGGCACGCGGCGATCGCGCACGAGTTGCGCACGCCGGTCACCATCCTGCGCGGCCGCCTGCAGGGCCTGGCCGAAGGGGTGTTCGCCCCGGATGAAGGGCAGTTCCGCAGCCTGCTGGCCCAGGTCGAAGGGCTGTCGCGGCTGATCGAGGACCTGCGCGTGCTGAGCCTGGCCGACAGCGCCCGCCTGGATGTCCGCCGTGCCCGCAACGATGTGGTGCAGGAAGTGCAGTCGGTGATGACCCTGGTCGACCCGGGCTTCCGCAGCAGTGGCTTCGTGCTGGAGCTGGAAACCTCGCGCGAGGAGCATCCGGCGCATTGCGACCCGACCCGGGTCCGCCAGGCGCTGATGGCGCTGCTGGAGAATGCGCGGCGCTACGCCACGCCCGGCAGGGTCCGCGTCGCCGTGCACGACACCGCCACCCACGTACAGATCGCCATCGACGACGAAGGTCCCGGCATCGACGCGGGGCTGCGTGAGCAGATCTTCGATCCGTTCCTGCGCGGCGATGGCTCGCGCTCGCGTCAGCGCGGTGGCAGCGGGCTGGGGCTGGCGGTGGTCAAGGCAATCGCCGATGCGCATGGCGGCCACGTCGCCTGCACAGCCAGCACGCTGGGCGGCGCGCGCTTCGTCATCGAGCTGCCGCGGCAGTAACACCGTCTTCCCGGGCCAGTTCGCGCATCCGCGCGCCGAGCCGGGCCAGCGAGCTGTCGATCGTGGCCAGCTCGCGTTGCTGCCGCACCGGCAGGCGTTGCTTCAACTGCCGTTGCAGCGCCTTCCAGGCCGGCGCGCCCTGCGCACTCAGCTGCACGGCGGCCTCGGCGGCCATCGCGCGCTCACCGGCGGAGGGCAGACCGTAGCCCCCACCCTTCACCAGGGCCGCCGGGCTGACCAGTTGGCCGGTGTCCTCGAGCAACGCGCGCAGCGTGTCGCGCGCCGCGGCATCGCCCGCGTCCGGATCGCCGAGCAGCCGCTTCAGGACATCGCGCGCACGCAGTTCCTCGCGGCGCAGTGCCGCCTGTTCCAGCAACAACAGGGCCGCCGTGGCGCGCAGATCGCCCTGCTCCACCCAGCGTGCCCGCTCACTGGCCGGCTGCCGCAACCAGTCGCCGACGTTCGCCGTGCCCAGCGGCAGCTGCCGGCGGGCGACATCGAACAGCTGCTGGTAATGCGCTTCCGCCGACGCGAAGTAATAACCCTGCCGGGTCGCCTGCCCGCGATCGGCCATCACGCTGGCATCCGCCACGCCCAGGCGCTCCAGACGGGTCAGCAGGCCGCGCGGGGTGAGCCGGTTCAGACCGGGCGACGCCAGGCGCGGCACGCCTTCCTGCAGCAGCTTGCCGGTTTCCACCGCGCAGTTGTTGCTGACGAACAGATAGCGCCCGTCGTAGCTCCAGTGCACCTGCGCGACACGCTCGAGCAGGCTGGCGATGTCCTGCTCATCCATCGCCAAGGGCACCGAGGACAGCCCCCGCAGCTCGAGCTGGGTGTATTCGTTGATGACCTGGTTGAGCGGCAGCACGAACAGACGCGAGGGATAGGCGCCGGTCAGCCCGCGCCAGCTGGAGATCTGCACATCGCCGACGAAGGCGCGGTAGGACAGCACGCGGTGATGGGACAGGTCCATCCGGCAGGCCGGCCCGCGTGGCCGCCCCGGCGCGCAGATCACCAGCCGCAGCATGCTGTGGCCCCAGCGGCTCATCAGCTGGTCATTGCCCTCGGCGAGCAGGTAGTCGACGCCGTAAACCCGCGCTGGATCCAGCTCGAGCAGCGTCGCAGCGCCTGCCTCCTCTTCGGCCTGCATCAACGGCAGACGGGTGTCGCAGTCGACCGCGTGCGCGATCGGCCCCAGGTGCTCGGCGAACCACGCGGCGACGGCCGGTCGACGGCAGGCGTACTCGGGATCGAGCAGCAGATGCTCGGCGTTGACCGCCAGGAACTCGGCCGGGCTGGCACGCTCGTAATCATCGGGGCTGCGCCCGCTGAAGGCGTTGCCGGTGCGGCCGAGTTTCCACGGGCGTCGTTGCCAGCCGGCCAGATCGCGCAGCCGCACGTCGCGTGACCAACCGCCCTGCGACGAACGGTCCAGCACGTGGGTCAGTTCATGGATCAGTGCCGCCTCGAGCGGGCGCGGCAATGGTTGATCCTCCTGCACGCTGTCGAGCAGTGCGCGCTGCAGGGTGATCGTGCCGTTGCGGGCACGGCCGTGCACATGGGCCGGCAGCGCGTCCGACCAGCGGACCAGGACCGGCTGCTGGAACCGTGCCTGCCACCCGGAAGGAAGGCGCGTGCGCACCTGCTGCAGGGCGCGCTCGGCGGCGACGATCTGCGCCGTGTTCAATCCCTGCGGCTGCAGTTCCAGCTGCAGCGCGGCGTGCGCCCAAGGCGCGGCCAGCCACGCGATCAGGACCGCCCAGCGCCAGCGGCGGACCTGACCGGCGGCTTGCATCAGCGTGCCAGCAGGGTCCTGGCCAGCGCCATGTCACTGGCCTGCTGCGCTGCACCCTGCTCGCGCAGGTGCAGCAGCGCCGCTTCCAGGCGTGCGCCGCGGATGGCGCCGTCGCTGGCCACGAAGGCCGCGGCGTCGTCACGCGCATCGAGCACGATCTTGTCATCGCCCGAGCTGGACGAACCGGCCGAGGACGCGCCGGATGCGGAGCCGGCGGAGCTGCCGGCAAAACTGGACGCCATCGCAGACAGCGGCAGGGCAAGCACGGCAAGAAGCAGGATCGGACGCATCATCAGGGTGTCGTTCGTGGTGGAAAGCACAGAGCGTATAGGCTGCGTGAAATCCTGTCTCGTCTCAGAGGTCGAAGACCTTGCCGGGATTCAGCAGCGCTTGGGGATCAAACGCGCGTTTGACCGCCTTCATCAAGGCGATTTCCGCCGCGCTGCGGGTGCTGTCCAGATAGCCCTTCTTGACCAGGCCGATCCCGTGCTCGGCCGAAATGCTGCCGTCGAACCGGCTCAGCACGCCGGCCAGGAGCTTGGTGACATGCTCGCACTGGGTCAGGAACTCGGCATCCGCGGTGCCGTCCGGCTTGAGCACGTTGATGTGCAGGTTGCCGTCGCCGATGTGTCCGAACCAGACCACGTCGAACTGCGGGTACGCCTGCCCGATCAACGCCTGGGTTTCGGCGAGAAACGCCGGCATCGCCGAGATCCGCACCGAAACGTCGTTCTTGTAGGGTTTGTAGCGCGCCACCGCCTCGGTGATGCCTTCGCGCAACCGCCACAGCTGCGCGGCCTGCGCATCGCTCTGGCTGACCACACCATCGCTGACCCAGCCGTGCGTCATGCAGTCTTCGAAGGCGGCCATCGCGGCGGCTTCCTCGGCGTCATCGCCGGCAGCGAACTCGGTCACCACGTAATACGGATGGACCTCATCGAACGGCGCCTGCGCACCGTGCGCCAGCACGTGCTCGAGCGCGCGGTCGGTGAAGAATTCGAACGCCTGCAGCTGCAGACGTTCGCGGAATGCGGCAAACACCTGCATCAGCACCTCGAACGAGGGCAGTGCCAGCAGCATCACGTTGCTCGCCGGCGGCGGGTCGGTGAGCTTCAGCGTCGCTTCCACGATGACGCCCAGCGTGCCTTCCGAGCCGATCAGCAGCTGGCGGAAGTCGTAGCCGCTGGAATTCTTGATCAGGCCCTTGTTGAGCTCGACCCGCTCCCCGGCCATGGTCACCACCGTCAGGCCGGCGATCCACTCACGGGTATTGCCGTAACGGATCACGCGGATGCCGCCGGCGTTGGTGGCGATGTTGCCGCCGATCGAGCACGACCCGCGCGCGGCGAAATCCACCGGGTAGATCAGCCCGTGCTCGAGCGCCGCGTTGTGCACTGCTTCCAGCGGCATGCCCGCCTGCACGGTCAGGGTGCGGTCGACGGCATCGAAGGCCAGCGGCTTGTTCATCCGTTCCAGGCTGAGCACCAGTTCCCCATGGGCCGCCACCGCGCCACCGGACAGGCCGGTGCGGCCGCCGGAAGGCACTACCGCCACGTTGCGGGCACTGGCCCAGCGCAGGATCGTCTGCACCTCCTCGACCGTACCCGGCAGCGCGATCGCCAGTGGCGCCGGCGTCCAGCGGCGGGTCCAGTCGCGGCCGTAGTGCTCCAGATCGGCCGGATCGGTCTTCAGGCGCAGCCCGGGGCAATCGTGCAACAGCGAATCAAGGCGCGGATCGGTCATGGGGCGTCTGGCAGTGCCGGGGGAGCCCGCAAGCCTGCCAGCCGCTACCGGCCGCGTCCAGTCGCCGGTGCGTCGATCGCCCGCGCCAGCCCTACCTAAATAGGTGCATCTGAAACTGTCTGGCCAGCGATTGGCGCACCGCACCATCGACGCCGGCTTCTGGCATAGTTGGGGGCTCCCGCCGCCACACGTCGCACGCCGCCCATGTCGCCGAAAAAGACCTCGTTCCCGAAGCAGGATATCCGCGTACTGTTGCTCGAGGGGGTCAGCCAGACCGCGATCGACGTGTTCACCGCGGCCGGCTATTCGCAGATCGAACTGCACAGCAAGGCGCTGCCCGAAGACGAACTCAAGGCCCGGATCGCCGAGGCCCACATCGTCGGCATCCGCTCGCGCACCCAGCTGAGCGCGGATGTGCTGGTGCATGCCAAGCGCCTGATGGCGGTCGGCTGTTTCTGCATCGGCACCAACCAGGTCGACCTGGAGGCGGCGGAACTGGCCGGCATCCCGGTGTTCAACGCGCCCTACTCCAATACCCGCAGCGTGGCCGAGCTGGTGATCGCCGAGGCGATCATGCTGACCCGCGGCATCCCGCAGAAGAACGCCGAGTGCCATCGCGGTGGCTGGTCCAAATCAGCGGCGGGCAGCCACGAGGTGCGCGGCAAGACGCTGGGCATCATCGGCTATGGCCACATCGGCACCCAGGTCGGCGTGATGGCCGAGGCGATGGGCATGCAGGTGATCTTCCACGATGTGGAAACCAAGCTCTCGCTGGGCAATGCCCGTGCGGCGATCAGCCTGGACGGCCTGCTGGCGCGCGCCGACATCGTGACCGTGCACGTGCCCGAAACCCCGGCCACGCAGTGGATGATCGGCGCCGATGAACTGGCGCGGATGCGCCCCGGCGCGCACCTGATCAACGCGGCACGCGGCACCGTGGTCGACATCGACGCGCTGGATGCGGCGCTGCGCTCGGGCCATCTCGGCGGCGCGGCGCTGGACGTGTTCCCGGTCGAGCCCAAGGGCAACGGCGATGCCTTCGTTTCCCCGCTGACCGCCCACGACAACGTGATCCTGACCCCGCACGTGGGCGGCAGCACGCTGGAAGCGCAGGACAACATCGGCGTGGAAGTGGCGGCGAAGCTGGTCCGCTACAGCGACAACGGCAGCACCCTGTCGGCGGTCAACTTCCCGGAAGTGACCCTGCCCGAACACGCCGAGAGCCTGCGCCTGCTGCACATCCACCAGAACGTGCCGGGCGTGCTGTCCAGGGTCAACGAGATCTTCTCGCGCCACAACGTCAACATCGACGGCCAGTTCCTGCGCACCGATCCGAAGGTCGGCTACGTGGTGATCGACATCACCGCCAGCGAAGCCCAGGCCGGCGCCGTGCGCGACGAGCTGGCGGCGATCCCGGGCACGCTGCGGACACGTGTGCTTTATTAACGGGGACGGAGGTAGTTAATAACTACCTCCGTCCCCGTTAAATCACCGCGCCAGCCAGCGTTTGGCCATGCGCGGGAGGGAATCGTCGCCATCCGGGGTATCGATCGCCGCGTTGGCCACGTCACGGATATCGCGCCAGGCCAGTGCCAGCGACTCTTCGCTGACCGCGAACTGCTCGCTGCCCAGCGCCCGCACCACGTAGCGGGCGTCGTAATGCCAATGCCCGGGCACGTCCCTGCGTTCGGGGATCCAGTGCTTGTCGATGTCGAACAGGTCGCCATCCTCCAGCACCAGCGCGGTCAGCCCGGACTCTTCCTCGGCCTCCTTCAGCGCGACCTGGGCCAGATCGCGCTCGCCGTCGGCATGGCCGCCCAGCTGCAGCCAGCGGTCCAGCTTGCGGTGGTGGGTCAGCAGCACGCGCTGCCCGTCGGCGCTGACCAGCCACGCGCTGCCGGTGAAGTGCCCGGCCAGGCGCTCGCGCAGGAACGGGTTTTCCGGATCGTCAAGCAATGTGCTGAATTCGTCAGCGAGCGCCGCGTCCCCCGGGTGTCGGCGGGCGTAGGCGTCAAGCTGACTGCGCAGGGCAGCGTCAGGAATGGCAATGGATTCGGGGTTCAACGACATGGCAGGCGCGGGCATCGTGCGGATTTGGCCGATTATCGCTCGGCCATGCTGCATTTGTGCTTGTACAGCGGCTTCAGCTTTGGCTAAGGTACAGCGGGCCCCGCACCGCTGGGGCGCCCAGTCGCCATCAGGGCGTGCGGCAATGTACCGCGCGCCTCACCTTTGTTCATTTAGGGAAGCACTGCATGCTGAAGTCTCTGTTGAGGGTCAAACCGGTCGCACCGGCACCGCACGTCGATGCCGGCGAGCCCATCGAAGGCAGCCTGGACGGCGAGCCCACACTGAAACGGACCCTCACAGCGAAACACCTCATCCTGCTGGGCATCGGTGCGGTGATCGGTGCCGGCATCTTCGTGCTCACCGGCCAGGCTGCGGCGAACCACGCCGGCCCTGCAGTGATGCTGTCGTTCGTGTTCGCCGGCTTCGCCTGCGCACTGGCCGGCCTGTGCTACGCGGAGTTCGCGGCGATGATGCCGGTCTCCGGCAGCGCCTACTCCTATTCTTACGCCACCCTCGGCGAGGGCATGGCCTGGTTCATCGGCTGGTGCCTGGTGCTGGAGTACCTGTTCGCCTCGGCCTCGGTCGCGGTGGGCTGGTCGGCGTACCTGATCAGCTTCATCACCACCACGCTCAACATGCCGTTCCCGGACGCGTTGAGCGCCGCGCCCATCGCCTGGACCGGCCATGAGTTCATCGCCTCCGGCAAGCTGTTCAACCTGCCGGCAGTGCTGATCGTGGCGGCCGTTTCCGGCCTGCTGTACGTCGGCGTGACCCAGTCGGCCTTCGTCAACGCGATCATCGTGGCGATCAAGGTCACCGTGATCTGTCTGTTCATCGGTTTCGGTGCGGCGCATCTGGACCCGGCCAACTGGACCCCGTTCATTCCGGAGAACACCGGCGTGCCGGGTGAGTTCGGCTGGAGCGGTGTGTTCCGTGCGGCGACCATCGTGTTCTTTGCCTACATCGGCTTCGATGCGGTCTCCACTGCTGCCGGCGAAACCAAGGACCCGCAGCGCAACATGCCGATCGGCCTGCTCGGCTCGCTGGCCGTGTGCACCATCGTCTACATCATCGTCTGCGCCGTGCTGACCGGCATGATGCCGTACCACCTGCTCGGCACCGACAAGCCGGTCGCCACCGCGCTGGAGCCCTACCCGACCCTGTCCTGGCTCAAGACTGCGGTGGAAATCGGTGCGATCGCCGGCCTGTCCTCGGTGGTGCTGGTGATGATGATGGGCCAGACCCGCATCGCCTACACGATCTCCCGCGACGGCCTGCTGCCCAAGATCTTCGGCAAGGTGCACAAGCGCTTCCGCACGCCGTACTGGAGCACGATCGTGGTGGGTGCCGTCGCCGCCACCCTGGCCGGTACCGTGCCGCTGAACGTGCTCGGCGAGCTGGTCTCGATGGGCACCCTGCTGGCGTTCGCCACGGTCTGCATCGGCGTGCTGATCCTGCGCTACACGCGCCCGGAGCTGGAGCGTCCGTTCCGCGTGCCGCTGGTGTGGGTGATCTGCCCGCTGGGCGCGCTGGCCTGTCTGTTCCTGTTCTACCAGGCCTTCGTGGTGCACTGGCACCTGTTCGTGGCGTGGACCCTGCTGGGTCTGTGCATCTACTTCGGCTACGGCATCCGCCACAGCAAGCTGAACAAGAAGAACGCCTGAATGCTGCCGGGCCGGTCCAGTACCGGCCCGGTCGTTTGATACGTCGCGCCTGAGAAGAATTCCAAACCATGTTCAAGCAACTGTGGGCCACCAAGCATCCGCACGCCGCCCATGAAGACGCCAACGGCCTGAGCCTGCGCCGTACCCTCGGCCCCTGGGGCCTGACCGCGCTGGGCATCGGCGCGGTGATCGGCGGCGGCATCTTCGTGATCACCGGCCAGGCCGCGGCCAACCATGCCGGCCCGGCGATCATGCTGTCGTTCGTGCTGGCCGCGATCTGCTGCGCGTTCTGCGCGATGGCCTATGCCGAGTTCGCGGCGATGGTGCCGGTCTCCGGCAGTGCCTACACCTATACCTATGCCACGTTCGGCGAACTCTCGGCCTGGTTCATCGGCTGGATGCTGGTGCTGGAATATGGCGTCTCCGCCTCGGCAGTGGCGGTCAGCTGGACCGGCTATTTCCTGAGCCTGCTCAGCCATTTCGACATCCATCTACCGGCCGCGCTGGTCAGTGCGCCACTGGATGGCCAGCTGCGCCCGACCGGCGCCATCGCCAACATCCCGGCCGCCGTGCTGGTGCTGCTGCTGACCTGGCTGTGCTACGTGGGCATCAGCAAATCCTCGGCCATGAACATGGCGATGGTGGTGCTCAAGACCGCGCTGATCCTGCTGGTGATCGTGGTGGGCTGGAAGTACGTGGATCCGGCCAACTGGACGCCGTTCATTCCGGAGAACGAAGGCCCGGGCAAGTACGGCTTCGATGGCGTGCTGCGCGGTGCGGCGATGGTGTTCTTCGCCTACATCGGTTTCGAGGCGGTCTCGGTGGCCGCGCAGGAATCGCACAAACCGCAGCGCGACATGCCGATCGGCATGATGCTCTCGCTGGTGATCTGCACGGTGCTGTACATCGCCATGGCGGCGGTGATGACCGGGCTGGTGCCGTACCAGCTGCTGGGCACGGACGAGCCGGTGGTGACCGCGGTGGCGGCGCATCCGCAACTGGGTTGGCTGCGCGTGGTGGTGGAAATCGGCGCGCTGATCGGGCTGTCCTCGGTGGTGCTGGTGATGGTGATCGCGCAGCCGCGCATCTTCATGATCATGGGCCGCGACGGGCTGTTGCCGCCGCTGTTCACCAAGATCCATCCCAAGTACCGCACGCCGCACATCAACACGGTGATCACGGGCATCGGCATCGCGTTGCTGGCGGCGGTGTTCCCGCTCGACGTCCTCGGTGAGCTGACTTCGATGGGCACGTTGATCGCGTTCGCGGCGGTCTGCGCGGGCGTGCTGATCCTGCGCCGCACCCAGCCGGACCTGCCGCGTCCGTTCCGGATGCCGATGGCATGGCTGATCTGCAGTCTGGGCGTGCTCAGCTGCGTGGCGCTGCTGACGGCGATGACGGCGCACAACTGGATGCTGATGGGCTTCTGGACGCTGGGCGGTTTCGCGATCTACTTCAGCTACGGTTATCGCCATAGCCGCTTGCGCAAACGGTTATCGCCATAGCCGCTTGCGCAAGTAGTGCCGGCCGCTGGCCGGCTCCACGTGCACCCAAAACGCTCATGAGGAGCCGGCCAGCGGCCGGCACTACCGCCGAGCGCGCGAAATCGATGGAAGCGCCGTAAAATAGCCCCATGAGCACCCCCACCTTCCCGTACGACACCGCGCGCCTGAGCGAACTGGCCCAGCTGCTGATCGACAACGTCCGCGAGCTGGCCCACGCCGGCTGGACCCCGGCCACCAGCAGCAACTTCTCCCACCGCCTGGATGACCGCCATGCCGCGATCACCGTCTCCGGCAAGGACAAGGGCCGGCTGGTGGAGGACGACATCATGGTGGTGGATTTCGACGGCAGGGCCGTCGGCCGCCCGCTGCGCCCCTCCGCCGAGACCCTGCTGCACACCCAGCTGTACCGCCGTTTCCCGGAGATCGGCTGCGTGCTGCATACCCATTCGCCGGTGCAGACCATCGCCTCGCGGCTGTATGCACCGCAGGGCCACATCCGGCTGGAAGGCTACGAGCTGCTGAAGGCCTTCCACGGCAACAGCACCCACGAGATGGCGGTCGATGTGCCGGTGTTCGCCAACACCCAGGACATGGACGTGCTCTCGGCCCAGGTCGATGCCCTGCTCGACACCCAGCCGCTGTGGGGCTATCTGATCGACGGCCACGGCCTGTACGCGTGGGGCCGCACCATGGCCGAGGCGCGCCGCCACATGGAAGCCTTCGAATTCCTGCTGCACTGTGAGCTTGAGCTGCGCAAGCTGCGCGGCGGATCGCGCTCAGATTCCTGAAGAGAATCTGTATTCCGCGCTTCGGCATCAGTGCGTCGCCCCAACCCCGGCGCCGCACTGGTACCCTTTCCTTCCCCTCTTCGCCTCGATGCCGCCGCCATGAGCCGACTCCGCATATTTGATGACACCGCCCCGGATGTCCCGCTGTTCGACAGCCGGGATGGCGAGGCGATCGCCGCCGAACTCAAGCCGATCGGCGTCACCTTCGAGCGCTGGCAGGCGGCCCACGAGGTCGCGCCGGGTGCCAGCCAGGACGAGGTCTTCGCCGCGTACAAGGTCGATATCGACCGGCTGGTTGCCACGCACGGCTTCAAGAGCGTGGACGTCGCATCGATCGCACCGGACAACCCGAAGCGCGCCGAGCTGCGCAAGAAGTTCCTGGACGAGCACTTCCACAAGGAAGACGAGGTCCGCTTCTTCGTTGCCGGGTCGGGGCTGTTCACCCTGCACGTGGACGGCAAGGTCTACGAGATCGAGTGCGTCAAGAACGACCTGATCGCCGTGCCCGATGGCATCACCCACTGGTTCGACATGGGCGAGGAGCCGAGCTTCGTGGCGATCCGCTTCTTCACCGAGCCGGATGGCTGGGTCGGCCATTTCACCGGCAGCGACATCGCCCAGACCTTCCCGCGTTACCACCCCGCACAGCACCAGGCCGACTGATCCATGCCGCATCCGACCGTCATCCTCACCGATATCGAGGGCACCACCAGCAGCGTTTCGTTCGTCAAGAACGTGCTGTTCCCGTATGCGCGCAAGGCGCTGCCGGCGTTTGTCGCCGCGCATGGCCAGGAGCCGCAGGTGCGCCGCTGGCTGGACGCGGTGGCGGTGGAGATCGGCGGCGCCTGCCAGGACAGCCTGATCGTGGAGACGCTGCAGGGCTGGATCGACCAGGACCGCAAGCACACCGCGCTCAAGGCGCTGCAGGGCATGATCTGGGAAGCGGGCTACCGCAACGGCGATTACAAGGCGCACTTCTATCCGGAAGTGGCCGCCGTGCTGAAGGGCTGGCATGCCGAGGGCAAGCCGCTGTACGTCTATTCCTCCGGTTCGGTCCCGTCGCAGAAGCTGTTCTTCGGCTTCAGCGAAGCCGGTGACCTGACGGGGCTGGTCTCGGGCTGGTTCGACACCGAAGTCGGCGGCAAGCGCGAGGCGGACAGCTACCGCCATATCGTGGATGCCATCGGCGTGCCGGCCGCGCAGATCCTGTTCCTGTCCGATGTGGTGGAAGAGCTGGATGCCGCCCGCGAGGCCGGCCTGCAGACCCGTCTGATCGACCGCCTGGACGATTACCCGCTGCCCCGCAGTGGTGAGGCCACGCACGGCCACGACCGCGTCGAGAATTTCCAGCAGATCACGCTGTAACCGGGTACATCCACGCGCCTGCACGCTGGTGAGGTAGATCCACGCCATGCGTGGATGCTGTTCGCGCGATCCCAGCACCGCGCCAGCCACGCATGGCGTGGCTCTACCGGATGACGTCTGCCAGGGAGTGCAGGCGCAATGTGCTGCGCAGCGTCGCCAGATCCGCATCCGCGCGCAGCCGGATCGTCACCGTCTCGCCCGGCACCAGGTCCAGCGCATTGTCGTCGAGCGTGGCATCCAGCCCATCGAACGCGATCCACAGCGCACGCACCAGCGTGGGCGAGCGCAGCGTCAACACGTAGCCGTCGCCGTCGGCGCGCAATGCGCTGTCGATGGCCGGCCGTGACAGCGCCAAGGCCTTGGCCGGCACGAAAGACACCACCTGCTGCGACAACAGTTTCCCGCCGTCGAACAGCTCGACCACCGCCACGGTGCGGGTCGGATCGGCCCCCTTCAACAGGTCGGCATCGGCAAATCGCCCCACCTCCAGCGCGGACAACGGCGGCAGGGCCACGGTATGCCGCTGCTCGCTGCGCAGCGCGCCATCGAGATCGATCACCCGCAGCCGCCATGTCGCCTGCAGACCCTGCTGGCGATCATTGAGCAGACTCACCCGGGTCATCCCGTCGTCGCGCAGCGCCGCGACCGCGTGGTCGGCGAAGAAGCGCCGGGCGTGGAAATGCAGCGCCTTCCAGCGCCCGGCGTAGTCGATGCTCGACCACGACGCCCCCGGCCACACATCGTTGAGCTGCCAATACAGCGAGCCCATCGTGTACGGCCGTGAGGCACGGTGATGCAGGGCTGCGAGCTGGATGCCGTCGGCCTGCATCACCTGGCTCAGGTACACGAATGCCGGGAAATCACGGGGCGTGCCGTACTCCTCCTCGATGTACTTGAGCAGGCGCTGATTACCCTCGCCCGCCATGAATTTCTGGTGTGCGCGCACCATCGAGCTGTCGATCCGCTGCTCGTCGGCGGGAATGATGCCGTCCAGGGTGCGCAGCACCGGCCAGGCCTGCAGCCCGTACTCGGACATGAAACGCGGGGTTTCGCGCAGGTAGGCGGTCACCGGCAGCGCCGGATTGCCCCATACCTGCCAGTAGTGCTTGTCGCCGCGGGTGGAATCGTTGGCCTTTTCGTCCAGGTCGTTGCCCGGTGAGCTCGACCAGTACGGCACGCCCAGTCCCTCCTCGGCCACCACCTGGCGCAGATCATTGCCGAACAGGTCCACGTAGCCCTGCCAGACCTTCGCGGCGAACACGGGATCCGCCGCCGTCAGGTCACGGCCGTGGCCCCAGTCCTTCCATGCGGTCTCTTCTTCGTTATTGCCGCACCACAGCACCACGCTGGGGTGATGGCGCAGGCGCCGCACGTTGTCGCGCGCTTCGTCGACCACGTTCGCGCGGAACGCCGGATCGTAGCCGGGCTGCATGCCGCCCCCGAACATGAAGTCCTGCCAGACCAGCAGGCCCAGCTCGTCGGCGATGTCGAAGAAGACGTCGTCTTCGTAGTAACCGCCGCCCCAGTTGCGCAGCATGTTCATGTTCGCATCGCGTGCCGCGGTCAGCTCGCGCCGGATCCGCGCCTCGTCCACGCGCGCCGGGAACATGTCGAACGGAATCACGTTGGCGCCCTTGGCGAAGATCGGCACGCCGTTGATCACGAACGCGAAGCCCTGGCCGCCGTTGCGGTCCACCTCCCGCCGCAGTTCGACGGTGCGCAGGCCGGTGCGCTGCTCGATGCGGGACGCATCGGCGGTCCCCGGTGCCAGGGTGGCGCGCACGGTATAGCGCGCCTGCTCGCCCTGCCCGACCGGCCACCAGCGCCGCGGATTCTGCAGCGCCACCGGGATCGTGATGCGGTTGTCGCCCGCCTGCAGCATCGCCCTGCGGTCGATGCGCGCCACGCGCTTGCCGTCCGGATCGAGTACCTCCAGTTGCACCGCGGCGGTGCCCACCGCCGCACTCTCCACCTCGACCGCGACCTCGAGGTCCGCGCGGGCCGCATCCAGGGCACGGGTCTGCACGGCCACCGCGGTCAGCCGCTGTGCGTCCCAGCTCTCCAGCCGCACCGGCCGCCAGATGCCGGCGGTCACGTAACGCGGGCCCCAATCCCAGCCGAAGTGGTAGCCCGGCTTGCGCACGAAATTGCCGACCATCGCGTCTTTGGGTTCATCGCCATAGGGCGAGGGGTAGTTGCCGGCGATCTTGTGCGGCATCCCCTGCACGTCCGGCAGCAGCGCGCGGATCGGCGAGCGCAGCACGATGCGCAGTTCATTGCCGCGGGCACGCAACCTGCCGTCGACCCGCGCACGCCAGGTGCGATGACTGTTGTTCGCCTGCAGCAGCGGCTGGCCGTTGAGGGTGACGGTCGCGAACGTATCCAGGCCTTCGAACGCCAGCTCGGCATGTGCGCGCGCCAGCGTCGCCGCATCCACATCGAACTGCGCACGGTATTCCCAGTCGGCGAGGCCGATCCACTGCAGGTCGGCCTCGGGGGCGCCAACGTACGGATCGGGAATCTGTCCCTGTGCCAGCAGGTCGGTATGCACCGCACCAGGCACCTGCGCGGTGCGCCAGCCGGCCAATTGTGGATGGGCGCGCAGCTGGGCATCGCCGGGCAACAGGCGGAAGCTCCACTGGGCCTGCAGCGGCGCTGCCGTCACCGGCAGCACCCACGATCCCACCAGCAGCAACAGCAGCCAGCAGGCCGCACGGACGACACGGAAATGACGCATGGCAGCCTGCCTCGTTGTTGACCCGCTTATGCCGGCCGGCCCGGGGCCGGCACGTTCAGACACCCACTGGCGATCCGCCGATCAACGCACCACGTTGAGCACTTCGTAGCACGCGCCCATGGTGTGGTAATCGGTCTTGCCCGCCGGGCTCTTCTCGTCGCTGTACTTGCGGTTGTCCGCATCCAGGATGCGATACCAGGCGCCATGGCGATGATCGATCATGTGCTGCCAGGCGTAGCCCCACACCCTGTCATACCAGTCCCAGTACACGGCGTCGCCGGTGCGCGTGGCCAGCAGCGCGGCGGTGGCCAGCGATTCGGCCTGCACCCAGAAATACTTGTCGTCATCGCAGACGCTGCCATCCGGCGCGAAGCCGTAATACAGCCCGCCGCGCCCGGCGTCCCAGCTGCGCTCCACTGCCACATCGAACAGATGCCGCGCCGTCGGTACCAGCCAGTCGGCCTGCACGTGGCGATCCAGGATCAGCAGCAGCTTGGCCCACTCGGTCTGGTGACCCGGCTGGAAGCCCCACGGGCGGAACAGGTGCTTGGGGTCATCGCGGTTGTAGTCCCAGTCGATCTGCCACTGGGTGTCGTAGTGCTCCCACACCAGGCCATCGCCCTGCGCCGCCTGGCGACGGGTCATGTGATCGGCCAGCAGCAGCGCGCGATCGAGATAGCGCTGCTCACCGCTCGCCTCGAACGCGGCCAGCATCGCCTCGCACATATGCATGTTGGCGTTCTGGCCACGGTAGTCGCTGAAGTGCCAGTCGGCGTCGGCTTCGTCCTTGTACAGGCCGAACGCCGGTTCCCAGAAGCGCGCTTCCAGCAGCTGCCAGGTCTCGTCCATCCACGAACGCGCTTCGCCGATCCCGGCCTTCAGCGCGCAGCTGTAGGCCAGCAGCACGAAGGCCACGCCATAGCAGTGGTTGGTGGCATCTTCGACCACGCCATCGCGCAGCGTCCACGCATAACCGCCCGTCGCTGGGTTGCGATGCACCTCGCGCAGGTAGCGCAGACCATGCTCGACCGCCGCCAGGTCCTCGGGCTTGCCGAATTCGCGGTAAGCCATCGCATGGTTGAACACGAAGCGGGTGCTGCTGACCAGATGACGGTGGCTGGCGTCATACACGCTGCCATCGTCACGGTAGTAATGGAAGAAGCCGCCGTTAGGGTCGATTTCATGCGGCTGGTAGAACGCCATCGTCTGCGCGATGTGGGCGCGCAGGAACGCGGGCGAGCGGAAGTCGGGGGTTGGCGGAACCGGCGTGGTCATGCGGCGTCATCCTGTTGTTGCTGCAGCAGTTGCTGGACTTCATGGAGGCTGGGCATCGCGGCGAAAGCGCCCTTGCGGGTCACGGCCAATGCACCGACGGCCGCGCCGAAGCGGATCGCCTCGACCAACCCGGCGGGGTCCTGGCAGAACGCGGCGAAACCGGCGCCGTCACCGCCGCGCTCGCCGATCCCGAACAGCAGGCCGCCGACGAAGGCATCGCCGGCCGCGGTCGAATCGACCGTGGTGACGCGGAAGCCGGTGAGCACGCCGTGGGCGTGGCGGGTATGCCAGCGGATCGGTGCGGCGCCGTCGGTGATCACCACCGCCTGGGCCTGCGCGGCGAGCAGGCGCTCGACCACCGCGGCATCACCGCCCGGCACCGAGGCCGCCAGGTACTCCAGTTCCTCACGCGAGAGCTTGACCAGGTCGGCCAGCGACAGCGCTTCCCACAGCCGCGGCAGCGGGTCGACACCGGTCGGCCACAGCGCCGGGCGCAGGTTGAGATCGAGGCTGACCATCGCACCGGCCTGGCGGGCGCGACGCATGCCCTCCAGCGTGGCATCGGCGATCTCGGCCTCGGTCAGGCTGTTGGAGCACACGTGGAAGCTGCGCGTACCGTCGAAGCAGTTCGGGTGGAAGTGCGCGCTGCGGAACAGCAGGTCGGCCGCCGGCGGGCGGTAGAAACTGAAACTACGCTCGCCGCTGGCATCCAGCGCGACGAACGCCAGCGCGGTCTTGGCCGCGTCGGTGCGCACGATGCAGTCGGTCGCCACGCCGGCACTGGCCAGGCTCTCGGCAAGGAAGTCGCCGAACATGTCCTGGCCGAGCATGCCGGCGAAATGGGTATCCGCACCGAGCCTTGCAGCCGCTACCGCGACGTTGGCCGGTGCGCCACCGGCGTACTGCAGGAAGGCACGCGGGGTGTCCGGGGTGGCCGGCGGTTGGGCAAGTAGATCGATCAAAATCTCGCCGAAACAAACAATCTTGGACATCGTGGCCTCACGCTCCCTGGCGGAATCCGACGGCCGGGCGCGAACCGGACAGGCCGTAGAAGATGATGTAGCCGTAGCAGAGCAGCGGCAGGATGAAGGACTCATGCAGCCCGATGCTGTCGGCCAGCAGGCCCTGCAGGTACGGCACCACCGCGCCACCGACGATGGCCATGATCAGCAGGCTGGAGGCCTTGTTGGTCAGCGTGCCCAGGCGTTCGATGCTCAGCGCGAAGATGGTCGGGAACATGATGGAATTGAACAGACCCACCGCCACGATCGAGTACAACGCGACCTGCCCCTGGCTGAGCATGGTCAGCGCCAGCAGTGCGACGTTCATGCCCGCGAACAGGGTGAGCAGCACGCGCGGCGAGAACCGGGTCATGATCGCCGAGCCGGCGAAACGACCGATCATCGCCAGCGTCCAGTACGCCGAGACGTAATGGGTGGCTTCCTTCTCGGTGAAGCCGCCGATGTTGGGCAGCGACAGGTAGTTGACCAGGAAGCTGCCGATCGACACTTCCGCACCCACGTAGAAGAAGATCGCCAGCACGCCGAACAGCACGTGGCGATGGCGCAGCGCATCCATCAGGGTGTGCTTGCTGGTATCGGCCTGCTCGGTGGTCTCGGTCAGCGCCGGCAGGCGGAACAGATAGACGAACACCGCCAGCAGGAACAGCGCCACGGCCAGGCCCACGTACGGGCCCTGCACGGACTGCGCTTCCTGCACGCGGTAGGCGATCTGCTCGGCGGCCGGCAGCGCGCCGATCTCGTCGGCACTCTTGACCGTGTTGCCCAGGATCAGCAGCCCGCCGAAGATCGGCGCGATCGCGGTACCCAGCGAGTTCAGCGCCTGGGCCAGGGTCAGGCGGCTGGAGGCCGTCTGCTCCGGGCCAAGCAGCGCCACGTACGGGTTGGCCGCGACCTGCAGCACGGTGATGCCGGTGGCCAGCACGAACAGGGCGCCCAGGAAGGCTTCATACACGCGCAGTTCGGCGGCCGGCCAGAAGCCCAGCGCACCGACCGCGGCAATCGCCAGGCCGGCCACGATGCCCTTCTTGTAGCCCAGATGCGCGACCAGCCGGCCGGCCGGGAGCGACATCAGGAAGTACGCACCGAAGAAGGTGAACTGCACCAGCATCGCGCGGGCGTAGTTCAGTTCGAACACCGCCTTCAGATGCGGGATCAGGATGTCGTTGAGGCAGGTGAGGAAGCCCCACATGAAGAAGATGGTGGTCGCCACGGCCAGCGCGACACGCGTGTTCACCACGGGCGCAGCGGAGGATGAGGATGGGAGGCGGGGCGTAGGAGAGATGGGCATTCAGGTACGCGCCTCAGTGCGCGAGCAGGTGATTGGGGGAACCATCAGACGGTCATCGCGCCACTGCTCTCGCGAACGCGGAGCTGGACCGGTGCAACGGTACGGGCCGGCGCAGCGTCGGGATGGTCCAGACGCAGCAACAGCAGTTCGGCTGCCTGCCGCCCGCGCTCGCGCGGGTTGACGGTCAGCGTGGTCAGCGGCGGCGATGCCACCGAGGCCTCGGAAATATCATCGAAACCGGTCACCGCGAAGTCGCGACCCGGCTGCACGCCGCGCGAGGCCAGGCCCAGCATCAGGCCCAGTGCGACGCTGTCGTTGTAGCAGACCGCCGCGGTCGGCACGTCACCGAGCGCGAACAGCTCGCCGGTCCGCGCGGCTGCATCCAGGCGACTGGGCGAGGTTTCGATCAGCCACGCCGGCTGCACCGGCATGCCCGCCTCGACCAGCGCCTGCGCATACCCGGTACGACGCTGATGGCACGAACTGGACACCGCATGGCCGCCATAGAACGCGATGCGGCGGTGGCCCTGTTCGATCAGATGGCGGGTGGCCAGGTAGGCACCCTGCTGGTTGTCCAGGGTCAGGAAGTCCCACTCTGCGCCGGGCAGTTCGCGGTTGAACAACAGCACGTTGGCATGGCCGAGCACCTGCCGCAGCTGCGCGGTATCGCTGCCTTCGGCCGGCGACAGGATCAGCCCGGCCGGCATGTGCTCCATCAAGGTGGTCAGCACGGCCTGCTGCCGTTCCGGCGATTCACCGGTGCTGCCGAGCAGGGTCACGAAGCCCTTGCCGCCCAGCGCTTCGTCCACCCCGGAGGCGAATTCGGCGAAGAACGGGTTGGACAGGTCGTTGATGACCAGGGCCACGCTCGAGGACGTGCGCCGACGCAGGTTGGCCGCGCCGCGGTTGTACACGTAGCGCTGGCGCCGCAGTTCGGCCTCCACCTTGGCACGGGTGTCGACGTTCACCAGGGGACTGCCACGCAGCACCAGCGACACGGTCGCGCGCGACACGCCGATCGCTTCGGCGATGTCGGTCACGGTGACCGCGCGCGTGCCTTTGCCGGCGGGGGTGGCCTTGTCTTTCATCGGGTCGTCGGGTTCCTCAAGCAAGGTGCAAGCCTAAACGATCGCATTGGCCAGCGGTCCGCGCCCGTGCCGGCGGTCAGCCCCGGGGGGACGACCTCGGCGCAGGCGGGTGCGCCGCTCATTCCAGCACTGCGCCGGGGGTGGCGCAGAACGAGGCCGGCAGCGCCTCGGCCTGCGTGCCCCAGCCGTTCTCCGGGGCGGTGCTGCCCAGTGCGAACGAGATGGTGCCACCGCGCTGCAGCTGCGCCCAGTCCAGCCACACCGGCGCATGCGCGCGGCCGTCGACCTGGACGTTCTGGACATACTGCAGCTGTCGGCCATCGGCGCCCGGGGCTTTCAGGGTCAACGTCTTGCCCTGGCCCAGATCGATCTCGGCACGGGAAAAGCGCGGCGTATGCAGCAGGAACTCGCCGCTACCCGGCACCGCCGGATACAGGCCGAGCGCACTGAACAGGTACCAGGCCGACATCGTGCCCAGGTCATCATTGCCGGTCACGCCGTTGGGCGCATTGGTGAACAGCTGCTGCGCGGCACGCACCACGGTCGCGGTCTTCCACGGCTGGCCGATCAGCGTGTACATCCACGGCGCGTGCAGGTCCGGTTCGTTGTTGGGGTTGTAGCGGTACTGGTTGTAGTAGCTGTACGGCCCGACCACCCATTCCTTGCGCGCGGCGGTCAGCGGCGACTTCACGAGTGCGTCATAGGCGAAGAACGTATCCAGACGGCGGGCCGCCTGCTCACGACCGTGCATGGCCTGGACCAGGCCGGGCACGTCCTGCTGCGCCAGCCACTGGTACTGCCACGCGGTGCCTTCATGGAAACCATGGTGCGAGCGCGGGCTGTACTTGCCGTCGGCCGGCAGGTACCACGCGCCATCTTCCATGCGCGGACGCGGGAAACCGTTGAAGTCGCCCTCCTCGTCCCGCACCGAAGGGTCCCACACCTTGTGCCAGTTGCGGCCGCGCTCGCGCAGCACGCCGGCATCGGCGGCATGCCCGAGGCCATCGGCCATCTGTGCCAGCGCGCAGTCGGCCAGCGCGTATTCCAGCGTCGCCGAGCCACCGTGGTGCGGATCCACGTCCATGCCCTTGGAGGGGAAGGCACGGTCGTACTGCACGTAGCCGTTGGCCAGGTAGCTCGGATTGCCCGAACGGCCTGCATGACGGGAGTTCATCGGCGGCACCTCGAACGCGTTCTTGCGCAACGCGGTGTACGCCTCGCCTTCGCGGCCGGCGAGCGCGCCGAAGCGCCACAGGTCCACCAGGAACGGCGTGACCGGATCACCCGTCATGATGTTGGTTTCGAAGTTGGCATAGCCCCAACGCGGCAGCCAGCCGCCCTGCGCTTCGATGGCCAGCAGGGTCCGGCCGATATCGCGCGCGACCTCCGGCTTGGTCAGCGCCAGCCACTGGTTCTGTGCGCGGTAGGTATCCCACAGCGAGAAGTACTCGTAGTAGGTCCAGCCTTCGGCACGATGGATGGCGTCGTCGTAGCCACGGTAGCGGCCGTCGGCATCACTGCCGGTCAGCGGCTGCAGCAGCGCGTGGTACAGCGCGGTGTACAGCACGGTGCGGTCATCGGTGCTGCCGCCCTGTACGCGCACTGCGGCCAGCTCCTTGCGCCACTGCTGCTGCGCCATCTGGCGCATCTGATCGAAGCCGAGCAGGCGCTCGCTCTGCATGCCATCGCTGCGCAGGTTGGCACGCGCGCCTTCGGCATCCACGTGCGAGATCGCGCTGACCGCGGTCACGGCGCGGCCCTTGGCCAGGTCGAAGCTGAGCCAAGCGCCGCTGGGTTTGAGTTCGCCTTCCATGCCATGGCGTGCGCCCGGCAGGCCGCCGCCCTCGCCCCAGGTACCGAACGCCTTGAACGGGCGATCGAACTCGATGCGGAACCAGGTGGTGTACTGATGCCCACCGCAGAAGCTCTTGGTGACCAGCTTGCCTTCCACGGCACGGTCGCCGACCACGTCGACCACGCTGCCGATCACCGAATGGCGCTCGTTGGCCTGGCCAAGGTTGACCAGCACGTGGCCGGTCGTCGCATCCGCGGCGAAGGTGTAGCGCTCGGCCGCGGCGCGGGTGCGCGCGGTGGCCTCGGCATCGATGCCGCCGTAATTGGTCAGGCGCACCTTGTAGTAGCCGGCCTGGCCGACTTCACCGTCATGGGTGTAGCTGGAAGCGTAGCGCTTGTGGTCGAAGCTCTTGGCGTCGTCGGTGTTGAAGTCACCGCCCGGGCCGATGCTGCCGGTCACCGGCAGGACCGACACCTGGCCGCCCTGCTCCCAGCAGCCGGCACCCGACAGGAAGGAGTGGCCGAAGCCGCGGATCTTGGGATCGTCATAGCGCCAACCGGCGTAGTGCTCGCCGATCGGGCTGACCTGGATCAGGCCGAACGGCGCCGAGGCACCCGGGAACGTATTGCCATCGTCCTTGCTGCCGATGAAGGTGTTGACCTCACGTTCCAGTGCAGCGGGCGCGGCCTGCAGCAACAACGGCGCGCAGCTCAGCGCCAGCAGGCAGGCCAGGCCGGCCAGCGGGCGGCGGCGGGCCGGGACGGCATGGGCGGCGGGAACAACGGAAGGACAGTTGGAAAAACGGGTCACGGACACGGGCTCCTTGGCGGACGTGGCGGCAGCGCGAACCTTTGGCGGTGGGCGCCGCGGGTTCCCTGGACTGGGCGACCCAATCCACACCCCGGTGAATTTAGATCGATTTAAGTAAAGCACGGGAATTTCAGGCGATGCATTCTGCGCTGCAACATGACCCTGCCCCGAGGGCCATTCACTGCCCATGCCGTTGCGCACTCTCCCCGGGGCAACCCCGGTGGGAACTCCGATTCATGGTCAGCGCCCCACCCACAGGGCCGGGGCGGTCCGGCCTGTGCCGCCGGGGATAGTGCCCTCGCCAAGCGAAAGCTGCCCGGGAATCCATATTGCGGAGCAGCATGCTTCGCCCGCGCGGTCGTGCTAAAAATCCCCCGCCAATCGTTTAGATCGATCCAACTTAAAACGGTCACGATTGCCGGAAGTGGGGAGCCGGGGGACTGCCCCACGCGATGCATGCGGGACGCGCCAGGCAACTCGACGCTCTGGAAAATGGGCTTCAAACATTAGATCGATTCAAAGAATTCGTATCGCCACCGTTTCAATCCAGGAGAGGGAGAGAGTGGAATGAAGATGTCACGCATGCACCGCCGCGTTACGTTGTCCGCGGCCATCGCAAGCGCCTTGGCCGCGGCTGTCGTGCCCGCCAGCGCGTTCGCGCAACAAGCGACCCCGGCCGCGACCGGTACCCCTGATGCCACCACGCTCGACAGCGTGACCGTCACCGGCTACCGCTACGCCATCGAAAAGAGCCTGCAGCAGAAGCGCGACGCCAACGCCGTGGTCGAAGTGATCACCGCCGAGGACGTGGGCAAGTTCCCCGACAAGAACGTCGCCGATGCGCTGCAGCGCGTGCCCGGCGTGGTGATCACGCGCAGCGGCGGTGAAGGCAAGAGCGTCAGCGTGCGCGGCCTCGCCCCCGACCTGACCCTCACCCAGTTGAACGGCAATTACGTCGCCACCTCGGAGACCAACAACGAGGCGTCGCGTTCGTTCAATTACACGCTGCTGCCGTCGAACATGCTGTCCAGCGCGGAGCTGTTCAAATCGCCGGAAGCGCGCATCGACGAAGGCGGCATCGGCGGCACGGTGATCCTGCACACCCGCCGTCCGCTCGACATGGAGGCCAACTCCGGGTACGTGAACCTGGAAGGCACCTCGTCGGACACCAGCCACGACATCGATCCGCAGGCCTCGGCGCTCTACTCCTGGCACAGCAAGGACGAACGCTTCGGTGTGCTGGTGGGCGTGACGCAGCAGAAGCGCACCAGCCGCACCATGGAAGCCAGCACCGAGGACTATCAGTGGTATGGCGCCGGCGACGCGCGTGATGCCCACGGCAATGCGCTGCCGCAGGATGGCATCCACTACTGGTGGGGGCAGTCCGGTTTCAACAACCAGACCGGCGGCAACTACAGCGACTTCTTCATGCCGACCTCGGTGAATTTCGCCGTGAAGGAAGAGAAGCGCGAGCGCAAGGGCGGCCAGCTGACCTTCCAGTTCAAGCCGCTGGACAACCTGACCCTGACCGCCAACTACTTCCGCTTCGAGCTGCAGGGGGATTACACCCAGAACATGCTCAAGGTGCCGGAGTGGAGCATGGCCCGCTTCAACGGCGACGGTAACTGGGCCGGCGGCCGGCTGCTCAACGGGCTGGACTTCGATCCCAGCGGCAGCATCGTGACCGGCGCGCAGTTCGAGAAGCTGCCGGGCAAGGCCTACATCTGCAGCGAAGAACAGGCCGCAGCGGCCGGCCTGGCGCCGGGCGGCTGGGGTCCGGACGATTGCACCCTCCCCACCCCGCAGCTGACCGGTGGCTACAGCAAGGAGAAGGCGCTTTCGCAGACCGCCGACCTGGCGGTCGAATGGGATATCAGCCCGTTGTGGAAGGCCTCGTTCACCGGCGGCCGTACGTGGTCCGAAGGTGGCCCGTCGATGAACTTCCGCATGTCGGCCAAGCCGCGCCGCAAGGTCGGTGCGGACTACCTGTCGGGCAATCAGTACACCGCGTGGGACCTGACCGGTACACCGTCGGTCCAGTTCTCGCCGGACCTGCAGCAGCAGTTGATGGCCGGCATTGCCGAAGTCGACACCGGCTCGACCGACTCGTCGTGGATGCAGACCGAAGTCGAACAGAACTACTTCCAGGCCGACTTCACCAAGCTGTTTGAAACCGGCTGGCTGGACTCGATCCAGTTCGGCACCAAGTACCGTGACGGCAAGGTCCACCGCAACACCGGCAACACCTACTGGGTGTGCCAGGGTCTGGACCCGTCCGACTACGACAACAACCGTTACCAGGCCGGCTGCGATTCGACCGCCGGCGATGCGCAGCCGGGCTTCTTCCTGTCCAATCCGATCAGCAACATCGCGGGCGGCTTCAACGCCAACGTGTTCCCGGGCATCAACTACCCGGCCTACATCAATTACCTCAACCAGACCTACGGCGGCTCGCACAACCGTACCGAAGAAGACTTCGTCTACGACGTCAACGAGAAGATCTACTCCGGCTACTTCCAGGCCAACTTCCGTACCGAACGCCTGCGCGGCAACGTCGGCGTGCGCGTGGTGCGCACCGAGCAGTTCGCCCAGTCCAGCGATTCGGTCGAGCGCTTCAACGATTACTT
This sequence comes from Stenotrophomonas sp. TWI700, assembly GCF_039673645.1. Taxonomy (NCBI): domain Bacteria; kingdom Pseudomonadati; phylum Pseudomonadota; class Gammaproteobacteria; order Lysobacterales; family Lysobacteraceae; genus Stenotrophomonas; species Stenotrophomonas sp. TWI700. The sequence continues at coordinate 80,519 of NZ_JBDJMB010000006.1, forward strand.
CGTCGACAACGCCAACGGCTCGCCGATGAGCTGCGATGATCCGGCCGCGGATCCGACCCTGCGCTGCCAGGGCGGCTTCGTGCGCCTGCCGGACAACCAGGTCCGCGACAAGGTCTACACGCTCAGCTCGCTCGACAAGACCTATACCGACTTCCTGCCGAGCTTCAACATCGCCTGGGACATCACCGACAGCCTGGTGCTGCGCGGTGCAGCGTCGAAGGTCATCGCACGTCCGGGCTATACCAGCATCGCCTACCCGGGCGGCCTGAACTACATCAGCGAGGAGTACAGCAACGACCGCCGCGTGGCCGGTGGTACTGACACCCCGGGCTGGTACGGTTCGGGCAGCAACAAGAACCTGGAGCCGTTCAAGGCGGTCCAGTTCGATCTCGGCGTGGAGTGGTACTTCAAGCCGGGCTCCGCTGCGGGCGTGGCACTGTTCCGCAAGAACGTGGACAACTTCACCGTGCCGGTGGTGCGCGACCAGCAGATGACGGTCGGCGGCCAGACGGTCACCGTGCAGAAGTACCGCACGGAAGCCAACGGCCGTGATGGCGTCTCGCAGGGTGTCGAGGTGTACGGTCAGTACACCTTCGACATGGGCTTCGGCGTGCAGGCCAACTACACCTACAACGACACCAACCTCGCCTCGATCGTGCTGGATGGCGAAGAAATCGGTGCGTCGCCGCTGGTGGGCAGCGCCAAGAACCAGGCCAACGTCACGATCTTCTACGAGAACGACAAAATCCTGGCCCGCGCCTCGTACAACCGCCGTGGCGAAGTGGTGGGTGGCCTGAACAACGGCCTGACCACCTACACCAAGCCCTACGACCAGCTCGACCTCAACGTGGCGTACAACATCACCCCGGACTGGACGGTCACCGCCTCGGTGCTGAACGCCACCAAGTCCGAGCTGCGAAGCTACATCGGCGGTGACAGCGAAGCCCGCCTGCTGTCCAACATCTACGCCGGCCGCCAGCTGTACTTCGGCGTGAACTGGAAGTTCTAAGCATCACCCGCCCCGCCTCCGGGCGGGGCAACGGTCCTCCACGGCAGCTGCGCTTCTACAGGCAGCTGCCGTTTTTTTAACGGCGTTTTTCTTAACAGGGACGGAGGTAGTTAATTGCAGCCATGCGTCACGGATTAACTACCTCCGTCCCTATTATCAAGAGCCGCCCGCAGCGCTCTGACGTGCGCTGTGTCGGTCACGGTCCAGTCCGGCGACAACCCGGTCAACGCGGGATTGTGGTGACGCATTGCCGACGGCTGCGTCGTCTTCGCGGAGGCGTGCAGTTCAACGCACCCACTGCGGTCAGCCACCTCCATGGCATTGGCCGCAGTGATGCCCACGCCCGCCATCAGTGATATCCGATCGCCTGCCTGCGCAACCAGCCCACCCAGGACATCGGCGCCGGCCAGGGCACTGGCCTGCCCGCCCGAACTCAGGATGCGCTGGCAACCCAGCGTCACGATCTGCTCCAGCGCCGCCGGCAGATCACGCGCGGCATCGAACGCACGGTGGAAGGTGATGCCGAGCGGGCCTGCCGCGGCCACCAGTTCACGGCACAACGCCATGTCGATGCCACCGTCGGCATCCAGTGCACCGATCACCACGCCATCGCAGCCGAGCGCACGGCAGTGCGCGATATCGCGCAGCATGATCTCGGTCTCCAGCCCGGTGTAAAGAAAATCGCCGGGACGCGGCCGGATCAGCACGAACAACGGAATCTGCAGGCGGTCCCGAGCGATCGCGATGCTGCCCTGCGACGGCGTGGTACCGCCCTCGGCGAGGTTGTCGAACAGTTCGATCCGATCCGCCCCACCCTGCTGGGCGGCCAATGCGGAGGCCACCGAATTCGAGGCGATTTCCAGCACCCGCCGCCGCGCGCTCACGTCTGCTCGCTCGTGTACACCGCGGCGGAATCGCGCAGATCGTCCTGCCGGTCCTTGTCGCAGACTGCATAGACGAAGCCGCGATGCAGCGCGTAGGCGCCGACCTCACCGCGCTTGTTCAACGCGAGGAAGCACACCTGCAGGGTCTTGCTTGCCTCAGGGCGCTTGCGCACCACCCGGGCGATCGCCTCGCGGCAGGCCTCGGCCGGCGAGCGGCCCTGGCGCATCAGCTCGACCACCAGGAAGGAGGCCGCGTTGCGGATCATTTCCTCACCCACGCCCGAGGCCGTCGCCGCGCCCACCTCGTTGTCCACGTACAGGCCCGCACCGATGATCGGGCTGTCGCCCACGCGGCCGTGCATCTTCCAGGCCATGCCACTGGTGGTGCAGGCACCGGCCAGACGCCCTTGGGCATCGATGGCGAGCATGCCCAGCGTGTCGTGGTTGCTGCTGTCGCCGGGGCGGCTGCGTCGCTCGGCATTGATCTCGGGGGTGTACTGCGCGGTCTTGAGCCACTCACGCCACGCCTGCTCGGCTTCCGGGGTGAGCAGCTTCTTGCGTTCGAAGCCCTGCTGCACCGCGAACTGCTGCGCGCCCTCGCCCACCAGCATCACGTGCGGGGTCTGTTCCATCACCCGCCGCGCCACCGAGACCGGGTGCGCGATATCGCTGAGCGCCGCCACCGAACCACAGCGGCCATCGCCGTCCATGATGCTGGCGTCCAGGCTCAGCACCCCATCGCGATCCGGATTGCCACAGCGCCCGACCGTGGGGTTGCACAGGTCGCTCTCGGCCCAGCGTGCGCCGGCTTCCACCGCATCAAGCGCGGAACCGCCGACCGACAGCGTTTTCCAGGCCACCTGGTTGGCCCCTACGCCGAAATCCCAGGTGGACACGACGCGCGCGCCGGTGGCGGTGCGTGCCTGCAGCGTCGGCAGCGCGAGGGCGCCGGCCGCCAGGGCACTGGCCTGGAGAAATCGCCTGCGGTCAGTCATGGGTACGTCTCCAGCTATCGGACAATGGAAGAACTACGCGACGATACAGCGATGCTCCGCGTGCCAGACCGCCGCGCCAAGCACGCCGAGTTCGCCGTGGTCCACGCGCCAGATCGGCACCTGGCGGAGCACGTCGTGCATCACGCCCTTGGCCAGGAAGCGCTCGCGGAAGCGGCCATCGCGCAGGAAGCGGTCCACGCGCGTGGAGATGCCGCCGGCCAGATAGACCGAGCGCGCGCCGAACGTGGTGGCCAGATCGCCGGCCAGACTGCCCAGCCAGGCGCAGAACACCTCCAGCGTCTCCACCGCCACCGGATCGTCGCCTTCGTGCGCGGCCGCGATCAGGGCCTCCGTGCTGGTCCAGCGCGGTGTCGCGCCACGGATATCGCACAGGCAGGGATACAGGTTCATCAGGCCGCCCCCGGACAGCACGCGCTCGTTGTCCACGTGCTCCCAGCGCTGCAGCAGGCGCGAGAGCACCTCCAGTTCCAGCGGATTGCAGGCGTTCAACGCGGCGTGGCCGGCTTCGCTGGCCAGCACCGGACGCTCGCCGCCCTCGAAACGCAGCGCCGCGCCCAGACCGGTGCCCGGACCCAGCACCAATGCCGGCCATCGCGGGCCCACGTCGGATTCGCCGTTGAGGGCCACCATGGTTTCCGGCGCCACGTGCGGGATCGCATAGGCGACCGCTTCGAAATCGTTGATCAGCGCCAGCGACACCAGCCCCGAATCGTGACGGGTCTGCGCGACCGACACCGGCCACGGCAGATTGGTGTTGACCAGATGATCGCCGTCCAGCAGCCCGGCGATCGCGACCACGGCACTGTCCGGCGCGGCGGGCAGGCTGGCGATGAAGTCGGCCAGGATCGCGGCCAGGCCGGGGTGATCAGCGCAGGCATAACGCCGCAGGCCGCTCAGCCGTGGCGCAGCGCCCGCGCACACAGTGGCCAGCGCGACGCGGGCGAACGTGCCGCCGACATCGGCCACGATCAGCGTGTCAGAGTGGGAATCCCGCGGGGCCGCCGTCCGCGACACCTCAGGTTGAGCCGGAACCGGTACCGCTGCGCTCACTCGCTTGCCTTGGTTGAATCGATTGAATCCCGGCGATTCTCAGGCATCGCCGGGGGAATGCAAAGCCGCCTGCGCCATACAGCGCCGTACTGAACCTACGGCGCCGTGATCAGGGCTTGGCGGTCTGCAGGCGGTAGCTGGTGCTGGCCGTGGCCGTCGGGCCATCGCCCTGCACCGCGCGCACCTCCACCCGGTGATCACCCACTGAGAGGTTGGTGGGGAGCGCGCCGCGCCACAGGTGCGGTGACGGCGTGGCTTCGGGCGAACGGTCGAAACCGCGCAGCCGCTCGGCGGTATCGTCGGCCACATTTTCCTGCAGCAGGCGCGGATCCGGCTGCTCGACGCGCTTCATCGGCTGCCATGCGCCGTCGTCCACGCGGTACTCCACCAGCGTATCGGCCTGGCCCATGAACACGTTGGCGTACACGCCCCAGGCCGGGTACGCGCCCTGGCGCAGCACCTTCGGCGCGTGCAGGGCGATCTGGTAATCGTCGGGTGCGCGCGCCACGTAATAGCGCAGGCCATAGTCACCACCGGGCTTGACCGAGAGCACCGCATAACCGTTCGGGGTGCCGTCGCTCATGGTTGCATCGGGGATACCGTTGCTGTCCTTCACGCCCGACCAGAACGCCCCGCAGGCCGCGCCCACGTTGTACTCGTGCAGCGGCCTGCTGCCCTGCCAGCCTTCGGCGGCACCGTGGTAGTAGTGCTGCTGGGTGTGGCTGTGACCGCTGAGGACCAGCACGTTCGGGAAGTCCTTGAGCAGCGCGAACAGCCTTGCGCGGTCCGCATGCCGGAACGTCTCGCGGCCCGGCGCCGCATCGAACAGCGGGATGTGCATGCCGAGCACGATCAGCCGATCGCGCGGCAGGCCCTTCAGATAGTTGCCGAGGAAGGTGAACTGGTCCGCGCGCAGGCCGCCGACGTAGCTCGGCTTGGCCTTGGGGTCATAGACCACGTCATCGAGGAAGACGAAGCTCGCCCCGCCCTCTTCCACCGCGTAGGTGTCCGGGCCGTACACGGCGCGCCAGCTGTCCAGCGAATGCGCGTCGTTGCCGGCATCCATGTCCAGGTCGTGGTTGCCCGGCACGTGGAACCACGGCACCTGCAGCTGCGCGGTGACCTTGTTGATGTCCGGGTAGAGGCTCAGATCGTCGTTGACGATATCGCCCAGGGTGGTACCGAGCCGCGCCGGATGCTTGCCGATGATCGGATCGACGATGGCGCGCTGGTAGTAGCCGATGTCCTGGCGGCTGGCGGTCTGCGAATCGGTGAAGACCAGCATCTCGAAGCCGTTGCGCGCCGCGTCCGTGCCCTTGGCCGGTTCCAGCGCGAAATCCCAGTTGCGGGTCGCGCCGCCGGTGGCGTGGATGCCGTCGTATTTCAGCTTCGGCGATCCCTGCGGCGCATAGTGGCGCCAGTACGAGGGCAGCCCATTGGCGGCGGCCGGGAAGCGGTACTCGTCCGGCTTGATCACGAACACGGTCTGGCCCTCGCGCACCGGCAGGCTGTAGCTGCCATCGGCGGCGGTGCGCACGATCGTTTCGCCGTTGGACACCTGCACACCGGCCAGGCCAGGATCGGTCGGCCCGCGCCCCGGCTTGCCGTCACGCTCCTGATAGACCTTGCCGGTAATCGTCGTGCCGGCAGCCCAGGCAGGCGAAGTCATCAACAGCAGGCAAGCCAGCCAGGCGGCAGTACGGGTCATCGAGGGCGGTCCGATCGGGGGTGGGGGATTGTAGAGCCGCACATCATCGCCTGCACCGCGTTTCACCGACGTTAAACGATGTGCCGCCCGGGCTTACCCCGCGTGGCGCGCCGCCAGCACTGCCACCGCGTCATCCAGCGAGAGGCCACGCGCACGCAGCAGCACGGTCAGATGGAACAGCAGATCGGCCGACTCACCCAGCAGCGCGTGATCGTCCTGGACGACCCCGGCCAGCGCGGTTTCGACGCCCTCCTCGCCCACCTTCTGCGCGATGCGGCGGATGTCGCCCTCGAACAACGACGTGGTGTAACTGCCGGCCGGGCGCTGCTGCTCACGTTCGCGCACCACGGTATCCAGCCGGCCCAGGAAGTTGCCCGGCGCCTGCGGGAAGCAGCTTTCGCTGCCGGTGTGGCAGGTCGGCCCGGCCGGGCGCGCACTGACCAGCAGGGTGTCGTTGTCGCAGTCGATCCGCACGGCCGTCACCGCGAGCACATTGCCGGAGGACTCGCCCTTGGTCCACAGCCGCTGCTTGCTGCGGCTGTAGAAGGTCATATGGCCCGTGGCCAGGGTCTGCTCCAGTGAAGCCGCATTGGCGTAGCCGAGCATCAGCACGCGCAGCGTGTCCGTATCCTGCACCACCACCGGCAGCAGGCCATCGCCCTTGCCCCAGTCCAGCTGCGCCAGCGCTGCGCGCGACGGGCGCACGTCGATGGAATTCACTTCAATAGACATCTCGAACCTCGATCTGCTGCTCACGCAGGAACTGCTTGAGCGCGGGAATGGCGATGGCACCACTGTGGAAGACACTGGCGGCAAGTGCGCCATCGACGTCGGCCTGGTCGAACACATCGGCGAAGTGCTGCATCTCGCCGGCGCCACCGGAGGCGATCAACGGCACCTGGCACAGCGCGCGCGCCTGACGCAGCTGGACCACGTCGTAGCCGCGGCGGACGCCATCGCTGTCCATGCAGTTCAGCACGATTTCGCCGGCACCCCGGCGCTGCGCCTCCACCAGCCAGTCCAGGGTGCGCACCGCCACCGCCTGGGTCTTGTCCGGGTCGCCACTGAAGCGGCGCACCCGCCATTCGCCATCCGGTTCGCGCACCGAATCGATGCCGACGACCACGCACTGCACGCCGAACGCATCGGCCAGTTCTTCAATGAGCTCCGGCCGGCCCAGCGCCGGGGAGTTGATCGAAATCTTGTCGGCGCCGGCGTGCAGCACGCGCCGCGCGGTCTCGACATCGCTGATGCCGCCGGCCACGCAGAACGGGATGTCGATCAGACGCGCGATGCGCTCGATCCAGGCGACATCCACGGCGCGCCCCTCCGGACTGGCGCCGATGTCATAGAACACGAGTTCGTCCGCGCCCTGGTCGCGATAGCGCATCGCCAGCTCGGCGATGTCGCCCATGTCCACGTGGTCGCGGAAACGCACGCCCTTGACCACGCGACCATCGCGCACGTCCAGGCACGGGATCAGGCGGCGGCTCAGCATGCCAGCGCTCCTTCCAGGGTCATGCGCCCTTCCAGCAGCGCCTTGCCGAGGATTGCGCCGCCGCAGCCGACGGCCTTGGCCTGGGCCACGTCGTCGGCATCGCGCACGCCGCCGGAGGCCTGTACCGCCACGCCCGGCAGCAGGCGCGCCAAGTGCTGGTACAGAGCGATGTTAGGCCCCGAAAGCATGCCGTCGCGGGCGATATCCGTGCACAGCAGGTGCCGCATGCCGGCCTCGGCGTAACGCTGCGCCAGCACGTCCAGGGTGTCCTCGGCGGTCTCGGTCCAGCCATGCACAGGCAGCAGCCAGCGACCATCCTCGGCCTGGCGCGCGTCGAGCGCGATGGTCAGCCGTTCCGGGCCGAATTCGCCCAGCCAGCCGATCACCGCGTCCGGCTCGCGGACCGATACCGAACCGACCACCACGCGGGTGGCACCGGCGTCGAGGATGCGCGCAACGTCATCGCGCGAGCGCACGCCGCCGCCGGTCTGCACCTGCAGGCCGGTCTGCGCCGCGATCGAGGAGAGCAGCGGTGCCAGGGTGTAACCGCCCGCACGGGCCGCATCCAGATCCACCAGATGCATCCAGCTCGCGCCCGCCGCGGCAAACGCCTGCGCGCGCGGCAGCGGGTCATCGCCGTAGGTGGTCTGCTGCGCGTAGTCGCCCTGCAGCAGGCGCACCACGCGGCCTTCGCGGATATCCAGGGCGGGATAGACGATGAAACTCATGTCGGTTCGTTCTCGATGAAATTGCGCAGGATGCGCGCGCCGGTGTCGGCCGAACGCTCCGGGTGGAACTGGGCACCACTGTGCCGCCCGCGCTGTACGACGGCCGCGAACAGCCCGCCGTGATCGCAGGCGGCCACGGTGTCTTCGCCCAGCGGCGCGGCGTAGCTGTGGACGAAGTAGGCACTCGCCCGTGCCGGCACGCCGGCCAGCAGCGGCGACTCACGCAGTGGCAGCAACCGGTTCCAGCCCATGTGCGGCACACGGATGCCGGTTGCAGGACGCAGGTGGCGCACGACCCCGGGCAACAGGCCGAGGCATTCGACATGGCCTTCTTCAGAACCATCGAACAGCAACTGCATGCCCAGGCAGATGCCGAGCAGCGGCACCTGCAGGTCGCGCAGCGGCTGGACCAGACCCTGTGCATGCAGGCGTGCCATGCCGTGCGGGGCCGCGCCGACGCCGGGCAGGATCACCCGCGAGACGCCCTCCAGGCCCTGCGCATCGCGGACCAGCCGCACCTGCACGCCCAGCCGCTCCAGCGCATAGCGGACCGAACCGAGGTTGGCGCCGCCCGCATCGATCAGCGCAACCTCGGTCACAGCGCCCCCTTGGTGCTCGGCAGCGCGGTGCCCTGGCGTGGCAGGGCCTGGCGCAACGCGCGGGCCAGCGCCTTGAAACAGGCTTCGACCTTGTGATGGTCATTGTCGCCGCGCACGCTCAGGTGCAGGTTCAAGCCCGCCGCATCGCACAGCGAGCGGAAGAAATGCGGCACCAGCTCGGTCGGCATGTCACCTACGCGCTCGCGCTTGAACTCGCCTTCGAACACGAAATACGGGCGGCCGCTGAAATCCAGCGCGGCGCTGGCCAGGGTTTCATCCATCGGCAGGGTGAAGCCGTAGCGGCCGATGCCGCGCTTGTCGCCGAGCGCCTCGCGCAGGGCCTGGCCCAGCGCCAGGCCGGTGTCTTCAATCGTGTGGTGCTCGTCGATGTACAGGTCGCCCTCGGCCTGTACGCTCAGGGCAAAGCCGCCATGCTTGCCGATCTGCTCCAGCATGTGATCGAAGAACGGCAGCCCGGTGTGGGTCTGCGGTTCGGCGGTGCGATCCAGATCGACCTCGACCCGGATCCTGGTTTCCTTGGTGTTGCGCTGCACGGTGGCCCGACGCGGTGCATCGGCCAGCTCGTGCGCGATCGAGGTCCAGTCCCAGTCGCCGCCGAACTGTTCGGTGCGCAGCTGGAAGCCACGGATCTTCATGTTTTCGGCGAACTCGATGTCGGTCAGGCGGTCGCCCACCATCGCCGAGCGTGACCAGTCGATGCTGCGGTCCTGCAGGTACGGCAGCATCAGGCCGATGCCCGGCTTCCGGGTCGGCGCGTTGTCCTGCGGCCAGGTGCCGTCGATCAGCACATCACGGAAGGTAATGCCCTGGCTGGCAAAGATCTGCAGCATCAGGTCGTTGGGGCCGTCGAAGCTGGCCTGCGGATAGCCCTCGGTGCCCAGGCCATCCTGGTTGCTGACGATCACGAACTGATAGCCGGCATCGCGCAGCTTGAGCATCGCGGGGATCACATCGCGCACGAAGCGCAGCTTCTCGTAGGCGTCGATCTGGAAATCGGCGGGCTCTTCGATCAGGGTGCCGTCGCGGTCGACGAACAGAATCGGGGTCATGCGGCAGCCCTCCGGGCCGTCAGGGCAGCGAGTACGCGGTCGTTCTGTTCCGGACTGCCGAGGGTGATGCGCAGTGCATCGCCCAGCTGCGGCGCGGCACGCTGGTCACGCACGACCACACCGGCCGCGAGCAGCGCATCGAACGCGCCCTGTGCGTCGGCGAAGCGGGCCAGCAGGTAGTTGCCCTGCGAGGGATAGACACGCAGCACGCCGGGCAGCGTGGCAAGGCCGGCCTGCAGCCGCGCGCGTTCGGCCTTGATCTGTGCGATGCGCTGGCTGGTCACTGCGAGGTTCTCGGGGTCAAGGCCTGCCAACGCGAGCTCGGCACAGGGTGCGGGCACGGGATATGGGGCCTGGCAACGGCGCAGCACCTGGATCAGGGCGGCATCGGCGATCAGGCTGCCGATGCGGGCGGCGGCCAGCGCATGCGCCTTGGACAACGTCCGCAGCACGGCGATGTTCTCGTAGCGGCCCAGCAGCGTGCTGGCGGAGGCCTGCTCCGCATACTCACCGTAGGCCTCGTCCACCACGACCAGCGCCCTGCCCTGCAATGCGGTGGCCACGCGCTCGATCTCGGCCAGCGTGATCACGCTGCCAGCGGGATTGGACGGCGAGCACAGGAACACCAGCTTGGCGTTGCCCGACAGCGCAGCGGCGATCACCGCATCGATATCGGCAACCAGCGCATCGCCCTGCTCGACCAGCGGCACCTCGATCACCGGCGCGTTCTGCAGGCGGGCGCAGACGGCGTACATGCCGAACACCGGCGGCGTGGTTACCACGACATCCCGGCCGGGCTCGCACAGCGCGCGCACCAGCAGATCGATGGCCTCGTCGCTGCCCCGGCCGATCAACAACTGCTCCGGCGCACAGCCATAAAGCTCGGCCAGCCGGTCGCGCAGGGCGGCCGGCTGCGGATCGGGGTAGCGGCGCGCGCCACCGGTGACGTCAGCCGGATTGGCCCAGGCCGATTCGTTGGCGTTGAGCCAGACATCGCCGACCAGCGCGCTGCTGCGCGCCGAGGAGTACCCGGTGAACGCCTGCAGGTCCTCGCGGACCAGCGACAGAAGGGAGCCGGTGCTCATGCCGCCGCCTCCATGCGCAGGGTCACGGCATTCTCGTGCGCATCCAGGCCTTCGGCGCGCGCCAGCACGCGGGCGCACTCGCCGATGGCGGCGATGCCGGCGGCGGTGGCCGACTGCACGCTGATCAGGTTCTGGAAACTGGCCACGCTGACGCCGCTGTAGGCGCGCGCGGCGCCCGCGGTCGGCAGCACGTGGTTGGTGCCGCTGCAGTAATCGCCCAATGCTTCGGGGGTGTAGTCGCCGAGGAATACCGAGCCGGCCGCTTCCACCTTCTCCAGCCACGCGCGCGGATCGCGCAGCGCCAGGATCAGGTGTTCCGGCGCATACCGGTTGCTGATCGCGAACGCATCGTCCAGCGAATCGACCAGGATCAGGCGCGAGGACGCCAGCGCCTGCGCGGCGATCTCCGCGCGCGACAGCTGCGCCAGTTGCGCTTCAACCGCCGCTTCAACACGGTCAACCATCCCTGCGTCGTCGGTCAGCAGCAGCACCTGCGAGTCCGGACCGTGCTCGGCCTGCGAGAGCAGATCGGCGGCGACGAACGCGGGATTGGCGCCGGCATCCGCAATGACCAGCACTTCCGACGGGCCGGCCGGCATGTCGATCGCTGCGGCGCCGTCCTGGGCGACCTGCTGCTTCGCTTCAGTCACGTAACTGTTGCCTGGGCCATACAGCTTGTCGCAGGCCGGGACGCTGTCGGTGCCGTACGCCATCGCCGCGATCGCCTGCGCGCCGCCCAGCTTGAACACGCAGTGCACGCCGGTCAGGCGCGCGGCCACCAGCACTGCAGGATCGGCACTGCCGTCCTTGCGCGGCGGCGTGCACAGCACGACTTCCCGGCAGCCGGCCAGCTGTGCGGGCACGCCCAGCATCAATGCGGTCGACGGCAACGGCGCGCTGCCGGCCGGCACATACAGACCCACCCGACCGATCGGGCGCACTACCCGCTCGCAACGCACGCCGGGCGCGGTCTCGACCGCATAGCCCTCGCTCATGCCCGCCTGGTGGAAGGTCCGGATACGCGCCGCGGCATCGATCATCGCCTGGCGCAGTTCGGCCGGGACGGCCTGTTCGGCAGCGGCGAACTCCGCCTCGCTGATCTCGAAGCTCTCCGGTGCCACCCCGTCGAAGCGCAGGGTGATCTCACGCAGTGCGGCATCGCCGCCTTCGCGCACCGCCGTGATCAAGGCCGCGACGGACTCACGGGTACGCGCCGCCACGGCCTGGACCGGGCGTTGCAGCGCCTGCGTCTGGGCGCCGGCATCCAATTGGGACCACGTCAAACGATTCATGCCAGCGACCGCTCCACACTCAACACCATCAAGCCCTGCGCGCCCGCGCGCTCCAGGTCCTCCAACCGCTGCCAGGTCAACGCACCGTGGCACATGGTCTGCAAACGCAGGTGGCCGCCGTCATCGGGCAGCTGCACCAGCGGATCGGCATCGGGCAGCAGGCGGGTCAGCTCGGAGACGCGGTCCAGCGCGGCGCGGAACATCAGCAGCTTGCTGTCCTGCACCTTCACCACGCCGTCGAGGCGGCGCAGCAGCATCGCCATCAGGCCGGCGCGGGCGTCATCGGGCGTGCGTACCGGCCCGGCCAGCACCGCTTCGCTTTCCAGCAGGGTTTCGACCGGCTTGAGCTGGTTGGCGGCCAGGGTGGCGCCGCTGGAGACCAGATCGCAGATCAGATCGGCGGTGCCCAGCCGCGGGGCGATCTCGACCGAGCCGGACAGTTCGACCACCTGCGCATCCACGCCGCGCTCGGCCAGCCAGTCGGCCAGGATCGCGGGGTAGCTGGTGGCGATGCGCTTGCCGGCCAGCTGCTCCACGCCCGTCCATTCCCACTCCTCCGGCACCGCCAGCATCAAGCGGCACTGGCCGAAGTTGAGGCCGCGCAGCGCCTGGTAGGCGTCCGGCAGGCCGATCCGGCGGCGCGCAGCGCCCTGCTCGTCCAGCTCATTGCGACCGACGATGCCGAAATCGCACACGCCATCGGCGATCAGGCCGGGAATGTCGTCATCGCGGACCAGCAGCAGGTCAACCGGCAACGACTCGCCGTAGCAGAACAGCTTGTCGCGGCTCTGCCGCCAGCTCAGCCCGCAGGCGGTCAGCAGGCTGCGCGCAGGCTCGGCCAGGCGCCCGTTCTTCTGGATGGCGATACGCAGCCGGTCGCGTGCCGGGGCGGTCTGGGTTGCACTCATGGGGGAGGTCTCTACTCGGATTCGGGGGAGGTCGGCGTGGCGGCGATGGCGGCGGCGTAACCGCCGTGGCCGTGGTCCAGCGAGCGCGCCACGCGCCCGGTGGTGGTCACGCTGACCCCGGTCAACTCATGGATCTCGCGATACGGCACGCCCTGCTGCAGCAGCGGCACGACCTTCCAGCGGTCGGACAGCGCCTCCAGCTCGGCCGGCGTGCACAGGTCGCGCAGGAACGCGGTCACCGCCCCGGGATCGGAGAGGGCAGCAAAGGCGCGCGCCAGCGAGGCCAGATCGGCCTGGGCATCTTTTTCACGGGGGATCGGACGTAGTTTCATTGTATCAATGTAATAGCGTGCTATTACATTAGCCCAAACGAGGGGGCACGGTCAAACCGCTGCAGTGAGCGGAAACGGTTTGTTCAGGGTCCGGAAACGAACAACGCCCGCATTGGCGGGCGTTGTGATGGATCTCCAAGGACGCGTACAGCCCAATCGGTGGCCGGTTACCGGCAGCGGACCTCGGCACGCAGGGCGCCGCTGCCCAGGCATTCGCCCAACAGGCTGCCCTGGCGGCTGGGAAGCTGCTCCAAGGCCTCCAGGGGGCCTGCGCCGTTGGGGCACACGCTGCTGGCCAGCTCGCGCAGGTCGTGCTCCAACAGCTGCTGGTCAACCATGTGGCAGCGATCGACGGTCAACCGGTAATGCCCGGGGCCGATCCGTTTGCTGCGCAGCTGCGGGTCGCTCTGGCAGCCGGCGAGCAGGAGCAGCATCACTGCCCCTGCGGCGGCCTGCTTCATGCCATCGCCTTGGCCTGCTCCAGCTCGACCTGCAGCGCGCTGGCCAGCTCGTCGCGGGCGACCTCGAACTGCTGCTCGCGCAGCAGGTCCTTGACCGCGACCACGCCACGCGCCAGCTCATCCTCACCGGCCAGCACGACGAAACGGATGCCCGCCTTGGCCGCGTACTGGAACTGCTTGCCGATCTTCTTCGGCTCCATCTGCACTTCGGCATTGATGCCGCCGACGCGCAGGCGACGGGCGATATCCAGCGACTCGGGCAGGCCGTTGTCGTCCATCAGGGCCACCAGCGCGTGCACGCTGCTGTCCTCGATACCGGCGATCAGGCCGGCTTCGCGCAGCTGCCAGAACAGGCGGGTCAGGCCGATCGAAATGCCCACGCCCGGCAGCTTGGACTTGCTGTAGTGGCTGGCCAGGTCTTCGTAACGGCCGCCCGAGCAGATCGAGCCGATCTGCGGGTGGTCGGTCAGCGTGGTTTCGTAGACGGTGCCGGTGTAGTAATCCAGGCCGCGCGCGATGGAGAAGTTCAGGCAGTACGCGGTTTCCGGCACCCCCAGCGCCTTGACCAGCTGCAGCACTTCGCGCAGTTCGGCCACGCCCTGCGTGAGCGTTTCGCTGGCGGCGCCATCAACCAGCAGCGCATCCAGCTGCGCCAGCGCATCGGCATGGCTGCTCGAGCGCACGGCCACGAACGCCAGGATGCGCTCGACCTGCTCGGCCGGAATACCAAAGCCCTCGCCCACCAGCGTCTCGCGCACGTAATCGGCGCCGCGCTTGTCCAGCTTGTCCACTTCCCGCAGCACGGCCAGCTGGCGCTCGCCATCGGCCACGCCCAGGCTTTCGAAGAAGCCGCGCATCAACTTGCGGTTGTTGAGCTGCACCGAGAAATCGCCGATGCGCAGTTCAGCGAACACCGCGTGGATGACCGCCAGCACTTCGGCGTCATAGCGGGTGCTCAGCGTGTCCTTGCCGATCACATCGATGTCGCACTGGTAGAACTCGCGGAAGCGGCCACGCTGGGCGCGCTCGCCACGGTACACGCGCTGCATCTGGTAGCGGCGGAACGGGAAGGTCAGGTCGTGTTCGTGCTCGGCGACATAACGTGCCAGCGGCACGGTCAGGTCGAAGCGCAGGGCCAGTTCCGGCAGCGCTTTCTCTTCCGCTTCGGCGGCGTTGGCCAGCGCTCCGGTGGACTGCACGAAATACACCTGGCGCTCGGTCTCGCCGCCGGACTTGGTCAGCAGCACATCGGACAGCTCGAACACCGGCGTCTCCACCGGCAGGAACCCGAACCGCTCGTAATTGCGGCGGATGACGTCCAGCATGCGCTGGAACGCGATCTGCTCACGCGGCAGCAATTCCATGATGCCGGGCGGCGTACGGGGCTTGATCACTTGCGGGACTCCTGCGGAAACGGGGGGATGAGCGAGCGGCATATTCTAGCCGCAGCCGGCGCAACGAGCCGCATCCGGGCGCCGGGGCCGGGCCAAGGGCGGCATGAAGTATCATGGGCAGGCCCCGCTTGCTGACCTGACATGACCCGGCCTCACCCCGGTAACGCGCTTTCCGCTGTTGAAGACCCCGCCGCCCCCGGCTGCTCGCCCCTGCGCGACTGCCTGCATTGCTCGGTGCGGCACCTGGCGGTCTGCTCGGCGCTGTCGCCGGATGAAGTGCAGGCACTGGAACGGGTCACCGTCTCCCTGGCACTGCCGCTGGGCTCCACCCTGGCCCGTGCCGGTGAGCCGCGCCAACATGTCTATACGATTACGGCCGGTGCGTTGCGCCTGGTCCGCACGCTGGCCGACGGCCGGCGCCAGATCAGCGGCTTCGTGCTGCCCGGCGATTTCCTCGGACTGAGCGGTAGCGATCATCACCGTTACGATATCGAAGCCATCGCCGACAGCCGCGTCTGCCGCGTGGCCCTGCCACAGATGAAGGACCTGCGCTCGCGCTTCCCGCACCTGGAACGCAAGCTGCTGCAGCGCGCCTGCCAGGAGCTGGATGCCGCCCAGGACGCCGCGATGGCGCTGGGCCGACTGCAGCCGGCCGAGAAAGTCGCCGATTTCCTGCTGCGCCTGGCCGCGCGCGAAGCACTGCTCGGTGAACCCGGCCTGCGCGTGACCCTGCCGATGGGCCGTGGCGACATCGCCGACCATCTTGGCCTGACCATGGAAACGGTCAGCCGCACCTTCACCAAGCTGCGCCAGCAGGGCCTGATCGCCCTGCCCCATCTGAACACCGTCGAGATCCTGGACGAAGCCGGCCTGCAGAAGCTCTCGGCCGACGAATCCTACTAGGCGTGCCGGGCGCTGCCCGGCTGCTCGGGCGCTCCGCGCGTCAGCCGCCTCACCCGCGCAACAGCACCTCGCGCAGCGCCCCATACTCCGGGGCACATGCCTCAGCCGTCGCGGGCCGCTCCAGCAAGGCGGCCAGTGCCGGCGGCACCTCCAGCGCCTTCCCGATCAGCGGCTCCACCACCGACTCGAACTTGGCCGGATGCGCCGTCGCCGCGACCGCCCAATGTCCCTGCACGCCCGCGGCCCGCAGATGCTCCAGGCGCGCCACTGCCGTTGCCGTGTGTGGACAGAAGACTTCGCCATACAGGTCATGGCGGCGACGGATCAGTTCGCGGATCGCCGCATCATCCACCGCCTCGGCAGTGAACGCGGCCCGGAGCGCCACATCATCTTCGTTGCACAGCCAGCGCAGCCGCTCGAAGTTGCTCGGCGCGCCCACGTCCATCGCATTGGCAATCGTCGCCACGCTGGTCCGCGCCTGGTAGGCCTCGCCGTGGAAATAGCGCGGCAGCACATCGTTGGCATTGGTGGCCAACGCGATCTGCCCCAGTGGCAGGCCCATCGCGCGCGCCAGGATCGCCGCCATCGCATTGCCGAGGTTGCCGGTGGGAATCACCAGGTTCAGCACGTGGCCGGTCTGCGCCTGGTGCACCAGCGCCGCATGCGCGTAGTAACTCATCTGTGGCAGCCAGCGGCCCAGGCTGATGCTGTTGGCCGAGCTCAACGGCACCTGCTCCTGCAGCCCGCGATCGCCCAGCGCCTGCTTCACCATCGCCTGGCAATCGTCGAAGGAACCGGCCACCCGCAGCGTCTGGATGTTGTCGCCGAAGCAGCCCAGCTGATGCGCCTGCCGCGGCGAGACCCGGCCATCCGGGTACAGCACCACCACGCGGATCCCCGGCTGACGGTGGAAGGCCGCAGCAACCGCCGCCCCGGTATCACCCGAGGTGGCGACCACGATCGTCAGCGGTTGTTCGCGCCCCTGCTGCAATCGGGCCAGGCATGCAGCCAGGAAGCGCGCACCGAAATCCTTGAACGCCGCCGTCGGGCCATGGAAGAGCTCGAGGACATGGTCATCGGCCGTCGCCAGCGGACGCAGTGGCGCCTCAAAATCGAAGGCCTGCCCGCACAGTTCGGGCAGCACTTTTTCCAGGGCATCGTCATGGAAATACGGGGCCAGCACCGCCGCGGCGGTCTGTGCGAAGGAACCCTGCGCTGACCAGCTCTGCAGCTGCGGGCGATGGTCGGGAACATACAGGCCGCCGTCCGGGGCGAGGCCGGCGGCAAGCGCCTGGCTGAGCGAAGCGGCGGGTGCAGCGTGACGCGTGGAAACAAACTTCATCGGATATCCCAACGTAGAAAGAGTGGAAGCGTCACAGCAGGCGCGCGGCGGGGGCATTCAAGGGCGACACCCAGCCCTGACTCGCGAAGCCTGCGTCCGCGAACGCCTGCTGGACCGCGCCCTGCGCAGCAAGCGCCGCATCACGCTGCTCGAACCAGGCAAACACGCTCGGCCCCGCGCCGGAGATGCTGGCGCCCATCGCCCCGGCATCCAGTGCCGCATCGCGCGCGGCGGCAAACCCGGTGATCAGCCCTGCCCGACGCGGTTCGATCAGTACGTCACGCAGGCCGGCGCGGACCAGCGAGGCATCGGCGGTGTAGCAGCCACTGAGTACCAACGCCAGATTTGCGCTCTGCGCAACAAATTCGCCGAGCGCGTAATGCCCCTGCAGCGCGGCACGTGCGCGACGCGTCTCCAGCACCGCATCCGGATGCACCAGCAGGCTGTGCCACGCGGCCGGGACCGGCACCGACACCAGGCGATCGGCGGTACTCAAGACCAAGCCACCCAGCAGCATCGGCCCGAGGTTGTCACCATGGCGGCCACCACTGGCCACCGCCTCGCCGGTCAACGCGAACGGATACAGTGCCTCACGCGACAGCGGCTGCGGCAACAGCGCATTGGCCGCGACCAGCGCCGCCACGCACGAGGCGGCCGAGCCGCCCATCCCCGAGCCCAGCGCGATGCCCTTGTCGATCTCCAGCTCGAATCCAAACGGCAGATCCAGCGCGGCGCGCAGCGCGATCAACGCGGCGCCGGCGGTGTTGTCCTCGGCGACCCGCGGCAGATCCACCGTGGTGCCGCGGATCGCGTGGATGCGAACCACGGGCGCCGCG
Organism: Stenotrophomonas sp. TWI700; assembly: GCF_039673645.1. Taxonomy (NCBI): domain Bacteria; kingdom Pseudomonadati; phylum Pseudomonadota; class Gammaproteobacteria; order Lysobacterales; family Lysobacteraceae; genus Stenotrophomonas; species Stenotrophomonas sp. TWI700. Next base: position 98,634 of record NZ_JBDJMB010000006.1, read on the forward strand.
ATAGGCCGCACTGTCACCGTATCGCCGACGCCCTCGATGGCGTGGCCGAGGATGTCGAATCCCACCCCCACATTGCCGACCGAGGCCGGCGCGAACGCGCGTGCTTCCGTCCTCCTGCCCTCACTCACAGACGTGCTCCTTCGCCCACCGCCACGCGCAGCACATCGGCGAACACGCCGGCGGCGGTGACCTCCGGCCCGGCGCCCGGGCCCTGCACCACCAGCGGGTTGTCGCAGTAGCGGCGCGTGGTGAACTGCACCACGTTGTCGGTCAGTCGCAGGTTGGCGAAGGCATGCCCGGCCGGCAGCGCGACCAGGCCGACTTCAGCGCCGTCCGGCGTCAGGCGCGCCACATAGCGCAGCACCGCGCCGTCCGCTTTGGCGACGGCCAGGCGCTCGGCGAACACCGCATCGATCTGCGGCAGGCCGGCCATGAAATCGTCCACGCTGGCCTGGCGCAGTGTTTCAGGTACCAGACTCTCCACGCGCACCTGCTCCAGGCTGAGCTCACGGCCCGCCTCACGCGCCAGGATCACCAGCTTGCGCGCCACATCCACGCCGGACAGGTCATCACGGGGGTCCGGCTCGGTATACCCCATGCCCCGCGCCTGGCTGACCAGCTCGGAGAACGGCACCTGGCCGTCGTACTTGTTGAACAGCCATGCCAGCGTGCCGGAGAAGATGCCGTCGATCGCCAGTACTTCATCGCCGGTATCGACCAGGTCGCGCAGCGTGGTGATCACCGGCAGGCCGGCGCCCACCGTGGCCTCGTAACGGAAGCGCGCGCCGCTGCCGGCGGCCGCCTCGCGGATTGCGTGATAGCGCTCCAGCGGACCGGCACCGGCCTGCTTGTTCGGGGTGACCACGTGGATGCCCGCCGCCAACCAGCCGGCATAGCGGTCGGCCACATCGGCGCTGCCGCTGCAGTCGATGATCAGCGCGTGCGGCAGATGTGCGGAGAGCAGGTGTTCGGTGAATGCGTCCAGATCGCTCGGCTGCGCAGGACCGGACAGCGCTGCGCGCCAGTCGCCTTTCAGGCCGCGCTCGTCCAGCACCATCCGCGTGCGCGAGGCCACCGCGCGCAGGCGCAGATCCACATTGGCGCGGCCGAGCAACTGCCCCTGCGCCGCCTGCAGCTGGTCCAGCAGCGCCGCCCCCACGTTGCCCGGGCCGATCACACCGACCGAGAACGTCTGCGGCGACAGCCAGAAGCCGGCATGCGCCGCCCGCAGGGCCTTGGTGGCGTGGCGGCTGTCCACGGCCACGGAGATGTTCCGCTCGGACGAGCCCTGCGCGATCGCCAGGATGTTCACCTGTGCGCGGCCCAGCGATTCGAACAGGCGCGCGGCCACGCCGGGCTGCCCGGCCATGCCATCGCCCACCGCGGCCAGCACGCTGACGTTGTCGGTGAGCTGCACGCGCTGCACCTGGCCGAGGCTCAACTCGTGGGCGAAGGCCTGCAACAGTGACTCGCGCGCACGCACGGCCTCGGCCTGTTTCACCACGCAGCAGATCGAATGCTCGGAGGAGCCCTGCGAGATCATCACCACCGACACATGCGCATTGCGCAACGCCGCGAACACGCGCTCGGCCGTGCCCGGCACGCCGATCAGGCCGGTGCCTTCCAGATTGAGCACGGCCAGGTCCGGGCTCAGGGTCAGCCCCTTGATCGGGCCGGAAACGGTGCGCTCGGCGGTGATGCGCGTCCCCGGATGATCCGGATGGAAGGTGTTGCGGATGATGATCGGCAGGCCACGCTCGATCGCCGGGGACATCGTCTGCGGGTGCACCACCTTTGCACCGAAGTACGCCAGCTCGCAGGCCTCGTCGTAACTCAGCGCTTCCAGTTGGACCGCCTCGGGCACCACCCGCGGATCGGCCGAGAGCACGCCGTCCACATCCGTCCAGATGTGCAGCTCATCGGCGTTGAACAGCGCGGCGAAGATCGCACCGGAATAGTCGCTGCCGTTGCGGCCGAGCGTGGTGATGCGGTCCTGGCGGTCGCGGGCGACGAAGCCGGTCGCCACGATGCGCACCTGCGGGTGCTGCAGGCGCCACTGGGCCAGGCGTTCGGCGCTGCGCACCCAGTCCACGTCCACGCCCAGCTCACCGCGTTCGATCACCAGCACATCACGCGCATCCAGCACCGCGCAGTCTTCGCCCAGCGTCTGCAGATACTTCCCGAGCAGCTGCGCCGAATACACCTCGCCCATGCCCTGCACGCGGTCCAGCACCTCGGTGGGCAAGCCACCGATCACCGCCAGCGCGCCCAGCACCTCGGCCAACGCGTCGAAGCGCTGGTCCAGCCACTCCACCGTCGCGCCGGCGTGCTCACCGAGCAGGGCCACGGCCGCGCCGCGATGGCGCGCCCGCAGCGCATGCCACTGCTCGCGCCAGGCCGAGCCATCGTCGGCCGCCAGCGTCGCCACCGCGATCAGCGCGTCCGTGACGCCCTTCATCGCCGAGACCACGGTGACCTGCATCGCCTCGTCACGCGCCAGCAGCAGCTGCGCCACGTGGCGATAGCGCTCGGCATCGGCGACCGAGGTGCCGCCGAACTTGTGGACCACGGTGGCCACGCCGGCCCGCGAGGCGACGGAGACGGCAGGCAGGGCGGAAGGTGGAGCGGAAGCGGCGACAGAAGACATGCTGACCTCGATGGGAGGCCCCGCGTCACATCAGGTTCGAGAGTCTTCCCCGCCACCTGATCTGGGTGCGGGGCCGTGGTTTTCGGAAATTACGCGAAGACGACGGGCCGCACCGGGCGAGTGGTGGCGGAGGTAATGATGGTGGTACCGGTCGACACGGCCTGGCCGCCCGCGGAGGCGGGAGCGAGCAGGTGGGCGTGGGCGACGGTGATGACCATGGGCCAAGAAAACTACGCCGCCGCCCTGCTTGTCAAGTGCTGCATCGCAAAAGATCGCCGCACGTCATCTGCACTGATCGTCGGCAAACAAGTTGCGAATGACACCATCCAGGCGGCACAACGGCTGCCCTAGCCAACGTGCTCGGCCACCGCCGCGGGCGGCCGATGCGCATGCGCGCACATCAGCACGCCGGACACCAGGCAGATGATCGCCACCGTCTCCATCAGCGTCGGCCAGCGCTGCTGCCAGGCGAAGCCATACAGCAGCGCGAACAGGGTTTCGAACACGATCATCTGGCCGGTCAGGGTCAACGGCAGGTTGCGGCTGGCGCGGTTCCAGCACGCGTTGCCGAGCACCGAGGCGACCACGGCAACGCCTGCGCTGATCAGCCAGAAGGTCAGCCACTCGCCGGGGGGATGCACCGTCGTGCTGGTCAGGAAGGCGCTGGGCACCAGCACCAGGGCGAGCCCGCCGGTGGTGATGCCGGTCAGCAGCGACCAGTCGTGCCCGGACAGGTCCGGCCGGCGCGCCAGCCAACGGCTGTTGCCGATCGAATACACCGCCCAGGACAACAAGGCACCGACCGCGCACAGCAGGCCCAGCAGCCTTCGCCCGGCCGAGCCCTCAGCGTGTTCGGCCATCAAGGCCTCATAGCCCACCAGCGCCACGCCGAGCAGGCACAGCAGCAGCGCAGGGGCCAGGCGTCGCAGCGGCACGGCGCCTTCCTCGCGCACGCCGGCCAGGGTCACCACCACCGGAATCAACCCGACGATCAGCGAAGCGGCGGCACCGCCGGCCCACTGCACCGCGTTGGCCAGCAGCAGGAAATAGACCAGGTTGCCGGCCAGGCTCAGCCACAACAGGCCCCGCCACTCAGGCCAGCCGAGCCGGTCCTTGAGCTGCCGCCAGCGCGGTGCCAGCAGCACCACGGCAATCAGGCCATAGACCAGGTACCGGCCGGCCGAGAGCTGCGCGGCGTTGAAGCTGTGCAGCATCGCCGGGGCCAGGAACACCACGCCCCACAGCGCGCCGGCGGCAATGCCATTGGCGATGCCCACGCCCATCGATCGTTTCATTGTGGCTCGCGCTTGTGCATTGGCCGCGCAGTGTAGGAGCCGCGGGCGACGGCGTCTTGACCGAGGCTACTGCCGCCGGAACGCCTGCGGGGTCAGCCCGGTTTCCCGGCGCAGGGCACGGGTCAGCGCACTGTGCTCGGAGTACCCGGCATCCACTGCGATCGTGGCGATGCTGTCGGTGCTGGTGAGCAGCCGATGCTTGGCCCAGCGCAGCCGGCAGGCGCTGAGCCAGGCCTGCGGCGGTACCCCGAACTCCTGCACGAAGGCTGCGTGCAGGCGGCTGCCGCTGATCCCGACCAGCGCCGCCATGCGGGCCACGTTCCAGTCCGCGCCGGGATGGGCCGTCAGCCGGGTGCACAGCGCATGCAGCCGCGCTGCGCTGCCGGCGGGCGCGTACTGCTGCAACAGCACTGCCAGCAGATCGTCGTTGGCGTGCGCCGCCGCACCCGTCAGGCGCTGCCGCAACCTCTTGGGCAGGGCCAGCCAGCGCTGGCGGCGCAGGTGGTCGAGCGTATCGTCATCGATCACCCCGGCCGGGCAGTCGACGATCAGCATCAGGTGGTCGCCATCGCCGGTCTGCGCATGTCCCTCGCCGGGCGCCACGAAAGCCCCCTGCAGCACATCCAGGCGGCCGCCAACCGTATCGACCTCAACATCCAGGTCTCCGCGCAGCGGTAGCACCCATTGCGCAAAGTCGTGCCGGTCCACGTCGCTGGACGCTCCGTAACACCGCAGGTGGCAGGCGCTGGCAGGCATGCCGATAGTCTGCGCGCAGGGCAAAGGGCACCGCAAGCCGCGCATGCGCGTACCATGGCGGCCGACCCGTACAACATGGAGCGTTTACCGTGGCCTGCACCATCGTTCCGCTGAGTGATCGCCCCGACCTGCTGCCGCTCGTGGCCGGGTGGTATTTCCAGGAATGGGGACACCATGTTCCCGGAATGGCGCTGTTGGATGAGCAGCAACGGCTGGAGGTCTTCCTGCAGGACGATGAGCTGCCGCTGCTGCTGATCGCGCTGGACGGTGAGGTTCCCGTCGCTGCCGCGCAGCTCAAGTTCCATGAACGCACCGAACGGCCCGAACGCCTGCATTGGCTGGGCGGCGTGTATGTCGATCCGGCGCACCGCGGGCGCGGCTTGGCCGAGAAGGTCATCGCTGAACTAGTGGTGCGCGGCCGGGCGCTCGGCGTCCGCGATATCTACCTGCAGACCGAAGCCGATGATGGCGGCCTGTATCGCCGGTTGGGCTGGGCCCCGTTGGAGTCCGTGCCGCATGCCGCAGGGATGCCGGTGCGGATCATGGTCCGCAGCGTGGCCGCCGATCCGGCCGACTGAACGCGCCGTGGCGGCGGCGGGCCGCAGGGATGAATGCGACGCCGTTGAACGGCGTCAGCGGAAGCGCACCGGCTGGGGCGCCGGGCGGTCGGCCAGCGAGCCGAGGGTGAAGGTGTAACCGGCTTCTTCCAGCAGCTTGCGCATGCGCAGCTCGGCGCGCTTGGGATACGCCAGCGACGTCGGTGCATGCAGCGCGTACGAGGTCGATTTCCCGGGCAGCGTTTCGCGGGTCACCGAGGACTGATTGGTCTCGCACGCGTTGGCCCACAGGTCCATCAGCACCTTCGGGCCGATGGATTGATTGTTGCTGAGACGAAGCGTCAGCCAACGCATGTGTTCCATAACAAATCCAAGCGGCTCTTTGTCCCGAGTATGCACCAATTCCCGCACCACCGTTCGGTGCCATGCGGGGTCTGGTCTACGCCAGGGTTCCCGGGCACAAACGAACAGCCCCGGCAGTGCCGGGGCTGTTCTGGTACCGCTTCAGGAAGCGACTGGAACTCAGTGCTTCATCGCGTGCTTGCGGTCGCGCATCACCGCATGGCATTCCTGCACCTGCGGCAGCAGGCGCTGCACTTCCTGACGCGCGGCCGGCGAGGTGTCGGCGTCGGTCAGGGTGTCCTTGAACGCCTTCAGCAGGCGATCCTCGGATTCTTCCAGCTCGGCCACGTAGCCGTACTGCTTGTCGCCCAGGGTGGCGCGCACCTTGCCGTAGAACTGCTGCATGGAACCGACGAAGGTGCCATGGTCGGCCGGCTTGCCGCCTGCGGCGACAACGGTGGCGCTCAGCGAGCGGACGATCTCATTCTTGACACCGGCAATACGGGTGAAGAGCGCCGCCAACTCGGCATCTTCGACCTTGCCTGCGGCCTCGGTGTAGAACTCCTGGCCATCGCGGGCGATTTCGATCAGGTCGTTCAAGTTATGCGCGGTCTTCGATTCGGTATTCACTGCGATGTACTCCTGTTGGTCCGGTTTGGCCCGTGAGTTGTTGTCGGGGTGAGTCGACTTTTCCGCATCGGCCATGAAGTCGGCGTGACACTGAAATACAAGTGTTCAGCGAGCTCAACGCCCTGCGTGATCGATGTGCACGGCGCGTCGTCGGCGTGCGAAATGCGTGTTACTTCCCAGCCCTTTTCCGCTTGATCCATGACAGGCATTGCCCCGCAACCGCAGTGAGCAGGATCAGCGAATTGGTCACCACGAACACGATCGATCCGGTGGCCGCGCTGTACGCGATGAACAGCACGGAGGCGGTGATCTGGCCGACGAACAACCACGTCGATACCGCCTGCGCGTCGTCGGCCGTCCACTGCTTCCAGATCTGCCGCCACAGCGTGGCGATCAACACGGCGGTCGCCGCCCAACCGAGCAGGTCGATCGGCTCCATCAGCGCGCCAGCAACGACGACGGCGCAACGTCGCCCATCACGTCATCCGTCGCCAGCGCAACGCGCTGCTCCAGCCGACGCAGGAAGTCGCTGAAGCCATGCGGCGCACGCGCCTGCCGGCGGGCGCTGGTCATCACGCGCGGACTGGCCAGGCGTGCGACCCGCATGCCTGCGCCCTGCATGGTCTGGATCAGCGCGACGTCCTCACCGGTCGCCAGTGGCGCGAAGCCGCCCGATTGCCGATACGCCGTCGCGCTGAAGCCCATGTTGGCGCCGTGCACGTGCGGATGCCCGTCCACCGCATGCTCACCCTGCAGGAACTGCTCGCGCACGGCCTGCGGATAGTCCAGCCAGTCGCCTACCGCCACCACGCCGCAGAAAGCACTCGCGCCGCAGTGAAGCTGCCGCGCCAGCCAATCCGGCGGCACCACGCTGTCCGCATCCGTGCAGCCGATCCAGCGGGCACCGAGCGCCAACGCCCGCTCGCTGGCAGCCGCGCGTGCAACACCGACGCAGCCCGCCTCCACGCTGACCACCTCCACTCCCATGCGCTGGCAGATCCAGCCGGTCGCGTCGGTACAGCGATCCAGCGCCACCACGATGACCACCGGCTCGTCGCGCAGGGCCGGATGCAGGGCGGCTACCTGCAGCGACTGCAGGCAGGCAGCGATCAGTTGTTCTTCGTTGTGCGCGGGAAGGGTCACGGCAATCATCGCAGCCCCTCGCGCTCGGCAACAGAGGTGGTGTCGGCTGACCAGCCCTCCAGCAGCATGTCCTCGTCACGATAGGAAAACAGGCGAGGCAGACAGGCATCCAACTGCGCGTGCACGAACGCCGCGCTGCACCGCGCCTGCTCGAACGGCACGCGCCAATGGCAGGCGACCACCACACCCTGCGGCGCCAGCGAGGTGACCACCTGCGCGGCGGTCTGCTGCATGTCTGCCGGGGTCAGGTAGTAACCCATCTCACCGAGCACGATCAGATCGAACTCCCCGGCCGGCCATGACTGCGGGTGTCGTGCCTGTTCGATGGTGACGTGCGCATGGCCCCGCGTCATCACGCGCGCAGCGGCGACCGCGCCTTCGCTCAGGTCGGTGGCGAGCAGCTGGTCACAGCGCTCGGCGAGGGCCGCCGTCAGGACGCCGTTGGAGCAACCCAGCTCCCAACCCCGGGAAAAACGCGCGCGCGGCAGGCTTGCCAAGGTGAGCGCGCGCTTACGGCGCTCGTACCAGCGGGTGCGGTACTGGAAGGGATCCTCTTCTTGGTACAGCGCGTTGAAGTAGGCGACATCGCTCATCCGATCAGTACCTCGTAATTCCGTTCGAACCGCTGCAGCACCGTGGCAGGCAGGATGGGGTCGCAGTCCAGCCCCTCCACCGCACCGGTCTGGGTCAAGAACTGCCGGATGGCCTCGCGCTTGCGCGCCACGATGGCGTCATCCAGCGCATAGCGCGTGGCCGACACCCAGGCCGTCGGCGCCACCTGCGGGTCCAGCCAATGCCACCCCCAGACGGGGTATTCCTTCAGTGCCGCACCTCGCGTGGCGCAGGCCTGCACACACGCGCGGGCGACCGCTTCATGGTCCGGGTGTCCGTCGAAGCGCCACGGCGCCAGCACCAGATCATCGGCCTGCAGCACGTCCGCCAGCTGCTCGGCAATCCACGTTTCACTGGCCGTCACCGCGCCATCGTCGATGTGCCAGGAGAGCCGCTCGGCACCCGCCAGACCCAGGCAACGAAGCGCCTCATCCAGTTCGGCGGCGCGGGCCGCGCGCAGCCGTTCCGGCGTCCACGCAGGGTGATCGGGATAGCAGGCCTCGCCGTCGGTTACCGAAACCACCGCGATTTCCAGGCCCTGCTGGTGGGCAAGCGCCATCAGCCCGCCGCAGGCAAGCACTTCATCGTCGGGATGCGGCGATACCACCACCAGCCGCCGCGCAGTGCCAAACAACGCCGCAGGCGACCCAACAGGCAGCGTCTGCAACCAAGGCGATGCCGACCATTGCGCTTCCGTCACGCCGCCGCCTGCGATCTGACGATTCACAGCGTCCACGCACGCCCTTCCCGGTGCATCAGGTTGCCAAGATGCTGCCAGTCGCGGTCAGCGTGACTCTGGCGGATGAAGACGGTCAGGTCGGCCCAGCGCCGCGCGTGGGCCGGATCCATGCACATCGGCCCTGGACCGAGCGCCCTCCCCACCCGGTCCAGGGTCAGGGTGGCAGCCCGTTCAACCGCGCTGCGCGCCCGCACGATTTCCTTCTGGTGAGGCAGCTCGGGCTGTGCATCGATCAGCGCGGCCAGCTCGCGCAGCAGTGAGGCGCACGGCGACAGCGCCAGATCGATCTCACCCAGCAGGCCGGCCACCGTGCCCGGCTCATCGGCCCGCGCGTTGTGCAGCAGCGGCTCGGCCAAGGCACTGGCACCACCGAACCAGCAGGCGGCAATGCCTGCGCCGCCGTGCCAGAACCCGGGGCGCTGCAGGTAGGCATCTGCCGCGCCGACCTCGATGGCCGGCACCTGATCGAAGCGCGCGGTTCCACTCGGCACGCGCCCCATCCCTGTCGCCTGCCAGGTCTGCGGCAGGAAACTCACACTGGCGCGGCGCACCGGCGCCAGGAACAGGCGCGAGCGCCCGTCATCGCGCACCGTCACCAATGCGTGGTCGACCCAGCCGGCGCCGGAGCACCAGGGTTTGTCACCGGAGAGGGTGCCGCTGGCCCGATCAAAGCGCAGGGTCGCTGCCGGCCCTTCGGCCGCCCATACCGCCCCCAGCCGATCCCGGTCCGGTGTCGCCGCGCCCAGTTCATCCAGGATCGCCTGTGCGTCGTAATGCGCTTCGAGCACCTTGGCCAGACACAGATCACGTGCCGCGATATGCGCCAGCGCCTGCCAGCGCAACAGCGTGTCCCCGCTGCCGGGGCGCGGCAACGAGGGTTGATGTTCCATCCACGCGCGGGCCTGGGCCTGCAGGTCATCGGTCTCGGTCACCGGCTGCGGAGCGGCCGGTACTGCAACGGGAGCCACGGCACTCATGTCAGGGCGTCAGGATCACCTTGCGGCAATCCTCCTCTTTGCGGTCGAAGATTTCATAGCCACGCACTGCGTCTTCGAGCGACAGGCGATGCGTCACGATCACGCCGGGGTCCAAGCGGCCTTCGCCGATGTGGTCGAGCAGCTCCGGCATCAGCTTCTGCACATGGGTCTGGCCCATCTTGAAAGTGAGGCCCTTGTCGAACGCATCGCCGAGCAGGAAACCATGGATGAAGCCGGCATACACGCCGGGAATGCTCACCGTGCCGCCGCGACGAGTGGCTGCGATGCACTGCCGGATCGCCACGCCACTGCTGCCTTCCACCTTGAGCGTGGTCAGCGCCGATTCCAGCGCGCTGCCCTCTGCTTCGAAACCCACCGCCTCGATCGTGGCGTCCACGCCGCGTCCGTTGGTCTGGGTGATGATGTACTCGGCGGGATCCTCAACCTGGGTGAAGTCGATCGGGGTCACGCCGTAGGTCTGCTGCGCAAAGGCGAGGCGATACGGCAGATGATCGACCATGAAGATCGTCTCCGCGCCCAGCAGGCGGCAGCACGCCGCACTCATCAGCCCGACCGGACCAGCGCCGAAGATCGCCACCGTGGAGCCGGGCTTCACGCCGGCATTGATCGCGGCCTGATAACCGGTCGGCAGGATGTCGGACAGGAACAGCACCTGCTCATCGGACAGCGCATCGGGAATGCGCAACGGCCCGACGTTGGCCTTCGGCACGCGCACGAACTCCGCCTGCCCGCCCGACACGCCGCCGTAAAGATGGCTGTAGCCGAACAGCGCCGCCGGCGGGCGGATGCCCTTCTGGTTCACCGCGGCGCCCTTGCCGGTATTGGTGGTCTCGCAGGCCGCGAACTCGGCCAGGCGGCAGTGGAAGCACTCGCCGCACGCAATCACGAAGGGAATCACCACGCGGTCGCCCGGACGCAGGTCCATCACCCCCGCGCCGACCTCCTCCACCACGCCCATGAATTCATGACCGAGCACGTCGCCGGTGTGCAGATCGGGAATCTTGCCGCGGTACAGATGCAGATCCGAGCCGCAGATCGCCGTGGCGGTCACCCGCAGGATGATGTCGTCCGGGGCGGCCAGCGCAGGATCCGGCACGGTATCGACCCGTACATCCTTGCTGCCGTGGTAAGTCAGTGCGCGCATAGCAAACTCCGTTATCCAAGTACCCCTTTGGTACGTGGTACGGCGTGGCAGCGTCGTGACCGCACCGTGTGCGGGGTGTCTACCCGGCCGCTTCCGGGGCACGCCAACCCCGCTGCGCTTGGCGCCTCAGACTGCGCGAGCACTGAATCATTCATGCTGACCGCGCGGCTTGATCCAGCCGCACGGGTCGCTTACTCCACGGAAGGCGCTGAAGGCGTCTCTGGATCCGGGGGCAGTTCCTGTGGCGGCGACACCGGCGCGGGATCACCCTCCGGCGGAATTTCCTGTGGGGGATCCTGTGCCGGTGGGTCGCCACGGCCGGGTTCTTCCACCGGCGGCGCGGGTGGCACGGGCTCCGGGGTCGGGGCCGGCACCTGGGCGATCACTTCATCGAATGAGGCAATCGTTTCACTGTCCAGTGTCATGTACATCGCGCGTGTTCCTGTTGAGGGACTGCGCTCGACGCTACGCGGCGTACCGTCAACATCCAGCGACGGCGAAACTGGCGGGCGAACGCTTTGGCTCAGTCATCTCCCTCGGAGCGGCTCTTGTTCACGGTGATCTCGCCGGAGGTCTCCAGCACCGCCAGCTCGACCTGTCCGAAGCCTTCGCAGCCATTGGCGCGCATGGCCACCTCCAGGTCGGCCGGGCTGACATTGCAGCGCTTCACCTGATCCCAGTAGATCGTGCCGTGCCGCGCCAGCACCACCGGCACGCCCTCCACGATCTGGTTGAGGCGCTTGCTGCGCGCCCCGACGAACCCGACGAACCAGTTCAACCCGATCAGGGTAGCGGCCAGGATAAGCCCACCAGGCAGCGAGGTGTCCTCGCCGATCAGCGAGTTCTGCACCGCCGTGCCCAGCAGCACGATCACCAGGATATCGAAGGGCGTGGACTGCCCCATCGAGCGTTTGCCACTCATCCGGGTCAGCAGCAGGACCACGACATACACCGCGACCGCGCGGACCACGAACTCCCACCATTCCATCCCCAACTCGAACATCTCATGCATCGCGGCAGCCTCCGTGTGGCGAGGTCTGGACGATAGAAAGTCCGAAGTGAAGCCGGTGGGAGCACCCGCCCTTCACGGCACCCCCGCACCTTCGTAACAGCCGCAGGGCTAGCGTCGAGCCATAACCGCCCTACCCGTTCGCGCAGGAGCTCCACCATGCAGCACGACAAGACACCTCCCGCCTCCACCCAAGATGCCCACGCCACGCACAACCTGCCGCCGGCGGAAGGCAAGGTCGACAGGAAGCGCACCTCCGAGAACCACGACGAAGCGCTGGAAGAGACGTTCCCGGCCAGTGATCCGATTTCGCCGTTCGTCGCGGCCAAGCAGCCGAAGGATGACAAGGACGCGAATGATCCGGACGCCGACCGCCTGAAGGCCGAGAACGAAGGCTACAACCAGCACGGCCATGGCAAGGGCGGCAAAGTCGGTGAAGGTGAGCCGGACGGGGTGCGAGAGGACGACGGGATTACTCAGCCAAACTTCGGCCAGCACGGCACGGCCGGGAAACAGACGCTGGATCACTGATCAGACGAGGACATGTCATGACTACTGCACCGCGAGCGACCGCTACGAAAGAAGACGACCAGCAGAAGAGCCACACGCCGGACAAGCTGAGGAACGATGACGCCCGGTGGAAGGACAAGGACATGCCGGAGGCGGAGCATGGGGCGACACCTGAGGATTATGAGCGGCCGGGGAAGGTGTGACGTCCGGAGTGCCTGAGAAGGTCACTTCACTGCCGGGGCGATCGAGCCTTCCGCCGCCGGCATCGCACCGCCCTGAACGGGCGACGATGGTGACCCCGGCCCGATTCGAACGGGCGACCTTCCCCTTAGGAGGGGGACGCTCTATCCAGCTGAGCTACGGGGCCACGGAGGGCGTAAAGGATACAGGCAAACGAGGGTGCTCATCCACGCCCGGCCGGTTGCCCGCCACTCATCCCCGGCGGCGCCAACTGCCCTATGCTCCTCCGTCCCCTGCGACGAGCGACGTGGATGCATCCTCTGTGGGTCACCCTCTCCCAACTCGGTGACAGCCGCTGGCTGTTGCCACTGAGCCTGGTGCTGATCCTCTTCGGCCCCAAAGAGAGCCGCGCCCTTCGGGTTCGTTGGGCGGTCGGCCTGGCCGTCGCCGGCGGGCTGACCCTGACCTCGAAGCTGGCTTTCCTGGGCTGGGGGGTTGGCTGGGCCCGGCTGGATTTCACCGGCTTTAGTGGCCACGCGACCATGACGGCGGCGGTGTATCCGGTCGCCTTGTATCTCGCTGTGCATGGCCGGCTTGGAAAGCCGTTGTTCTTCGCGCTGCTCGGCTCGCTGCTTGCCGCGGCGATTGCCTATTCGCGTCTCCCACTCAACGCGCACTCGGTATCCGAAGTGGTGAGCGGATGGCTTTTGGGCACAGCGGCGACGGCCTTCGTCCTATCGACCCGCGGCCCGGCATGGCGCACGCCGCTGCCGATCATTGCCTTCTCGCTGGCGCTCGGGCTGGCCCTACCTGTGCTGATGCCCACCGTCCGCACCCACGACTTGGTCATGCGTCTTGCCACCGAACTCTCCGGCCGCGAACACGTCTTCAACCGCCACCATCTTGTGCGATAGCCGTCAAATATTCGGCGCGCGAAACTGTTCCATCGACTCAAACTGGCTTGACACTGAATAGCCTAAAACGCGAAGATGACGGCGAAAATTTACCTCACGGAGTAGGAAACCCCGTTATGAAGAAGATCTTTGCCGCTCTCGCCCTCGTGGCTTTCTCCCCGATGGCTCTGGCTCAGGAAGCCCAGGTTGAGCAGGCTGCTGGTGCTGAAGGCACTACTGCTGCCACCAGTTCGGAAGTTGCTGGTACCGGCGCTGCTACCGGTGCCGCCAGCGGCGCCTTGACCACCGCTGCCGTGATTGGCGCGGGCATCGCTGTCGCTTCGGTCGCCTATGCCGTTGGCTCGGGCAGCAGCAGCGACGACGCTGGCAACAACAATGGCACTGGCACCACCCCGCCGCCGACCGGCACCACCGGTACGACGGGCACCACCGGCACCACCAACTGATCCGCTAACCGGAATCAGGTCATTACGCCCTCGCCGGGCGCAGGTCCGGCGGGGGTTTTTGTTTTGCCCGACAGGGCCAGGAAGAATCATCGATGGACTGCAAGCGTCTCGGCGCCACTCTGGCGTTCGCCCTCACCCTGTCTGGCTGCGTGTTTGCGCCCGGCCAACACATGCGCTCCAGCGCTTTGGCGCGCGATGATCAGCCGGTTGGCAACGACCAGATTGAGCTGATCCAGATCACGCCGAAGCTGATCGCCATGGATCGCGCCTCGCGCGACGTTCCGTCGCTGCCCATCGCGCTCACCAGCTATGAGCCGGGGCCCTACCAGATCGGAGCGGGCGACATTTTGTACATCACCGTCTGGGACCACCCTGAGCTGACCGTGCCAGCAGGCCCGCAGCAGCAGCTCAATGCGGCGGGTCGCATGGTTCAGTCCGACGGCACACTGTTCTACCCGTACATCGGCAAGATTCCAGCCGCCGGCAAAACGCCAGGCGCGCTTCGCGATGAGATCACATCGAAGTTGGCGCGTTACATCGAAGCCCCGCAGGTCGATGTCTCCATGCTCACGTATGCCAGCCAGCGCGTGTGGGTCACGGGTGCATCCCGCCAAGCGGCCACCGTACCGTTGACTGTTACCCCGCTGACACTGGGTGATGCCATCAGCCAATCCGGACTTGATCCGACGCAGGCCGATCTCTCGGGCGTGCGCCTCACTCGCGAAGGCGTTACCTACACCATCGACCTCGACCGCCTGGGTCGCCAGGGTGGTGGTGCTACCAATATCTTCCTCAAGGCTAACGATCACCTCTACGTTCCCTACCTGGATCGCAAGGAGATTTTTGTTGTCGGCGAAGTGAACCAGCCCGGCGCCATGAGCTTCAAGACTAGCGACATTTCCCTGAGCCAAGCGCTTGGCCGTGCGCGCGGCCTGCAGCAATCGACCTCCAACGGCAACGCGGTGTACGTCATTCGTGGCTCGAGCGATCTGCAGAGTGCTCCCTCCAGCGTGTTCCAGCTGGAAGCAAAATCCCCGGCGGCCTTTGCCGTGGCGAGCCAGTTCGAGCTTCTGCCTGGCGACGTGGTCTTCGTTGGCGCAGCCGGCGTGACCCGCTGGAGTCGCTTCGTGAATCAGCTGCTGCCGTTCACCTCGATCATCAGCAACGCCGCAAGCGCGCGTAACGATCTCGATAATTGACGGCGAGCCAATGATGAGCAGGACCGCTCTCGTTGCGCCGCAACGGACTCAAGGAATGCGCAGCCTGGTCGCGCTCGTGCTGATGGCGATCGGCCTGTCAGGCTGCGGCGTGGTCGGGCGCACCAGCGTCAAAACCGTGCAACTGGCCATGCAGGGCAAACCTGATGTTCAACCGACGGCTACTGACGTTGCAGCAAATCGCTATCCCCAGATCAAGGTCAACGGTCCCAGAGGCGGTGCTGTATTGGTTCTGGGCAGCATTGATGGCGATCGTCAAGGCTGGTACAGCAACGACCGCAGCATCGTGTTCCTCGAAGATGGCCTGCTCGTGGGCACGCATGGCGGCACGCCCGAGTTGCACGACATGCGAATCGAGGGGGAGAACCCGTTCCATGCCCTTCACCGGGTTCAAGCGCCCATCACTGTGCAGCGCCAGTACGACGTCATGCCTGGCTACCGATTTGGCATGCCGGTCAGCGGCACCCTTGAACGCCTCGGCACCGAGAACGTCGAGATTCTTGGCAACACTCACGCCCTGCTCCATGTCCGAGAGCGCCTGAAAGGCCAGGACTGGAAGCGCGAGAACCATTACTGGGTCGACCCGGCCAATGGTTTCATCTGGAAGAGTCTGCAGGCCATCGCACCCGATGCCAGTCTGGAAATCATCCAGCTCAAACCCTATTCGCCGGATCTGAACCGTTGATCACCTTTCGCTTGGCCGCCCTTGCCTTGGGCGTGGCCGTCTCTGTCTCTCTGCACGCCGCGCCGTCCATCACCGTCGAGGTGATGGGCAGTGTTCGGAATCCAGGCATGCTGACACTCCCCGTAACCAGCCGCTTGTCTGATGCAGCCCTTGCGGGCGCGCCGGATGATCGTAGCTACATGCTGGGGGCCGCCCTGCTGAAGCGCAGCGAACTCGTTGCGCAGACGCGCCTTAAAGCAGGTCTGTTGTTCGACCTCGAAGCCATTGAAAGTCGGGAGAGCAGCGACCCCGACGGCTCCGTGGCAGCAACACATATCGCGCGAGAAATGTCGGCGATGCCGGTAACCGGCCGCATTCGCCAAGGGCTCGCCCCGCGTGCGCTGGAGATGGAGCTGAGCAGCAATCGACCATTGGCCGATGGTGACAGGCTGTACTACCCAACCAGGCCAAGCACAGTGACCGTCCTTGGTGCGGTTGAGCAGCCCTGTTCGATCCCGCACCGGCCTCTCCAGCGCCCGCTGGACTATGCACGACAGTGCCCTGCCCTGCTCGCCGCCAGCAAAGATGATCTGTTTGTCATCCAACCGGACGGCGAGACACAGAAGATCGGCATTGCACTCTGGAACCGCAGCAGTGAGTCGACCCTCGCCCCCGGCGCGATCGTCTTTGTTCCGCTCAACGCAGGAACAACGCGCGACGTGAGCCCAGATTTCAACGAGGATGCTGCGCGCTTCCTCGCCACCCAGGTGCTGGATGCACCCGGAGCACCGAAGTGACCCGCCTCACCAGCTCACGGGCCGCTCGCCTGAGCCTAGCACTGCTCAGCTTGAGCATCAGCACAGCCCTTCATGCCCAGAGTGCCCCGGCACCCACCGCCAGCGATTGGGGCGGCATTGGCCTGCTACAGACCCCAACCGCTCGCATGGCCGTTGAGGGCGAACTTGCCTTCACCGCCAGTCATACGTCACCTTACAGCCGATACAACATGGTGCTGCAGCCACTACCTTGGTTGGAGGGCGCATTTCGATATGTTTCAGTGGCCAATCGCCGCTATGGACCGGAGTGGTTGAGCGGAAGCCAAAACTACAAAGACAAGTCGATCGACCTGAAGGTTCGCCTGCTTGAAGAGAGCCACTGGCTTCCTGAAGTGGCGGCAGGCTTCCGCGACCTGGGCGGCACCGGCCTGTTTTCCAGTGAGTATCTGGTCGCCAGCAAGCGCATGGGCGCATTCGATGCCAGCGTTGGCCTTGCCACGGGCTACATCGGCAATCGCGGTGATTTCGGGAATCCGCTCACTGCCATCGATGATCGCTTCGAAACGCGCCCGCGCGCGCAAGGCACCGGCAACCTTAACAGCGATGGGATGTTCCGCGGCCCGGTCGGCGTATTCGGTGGCGTCGCTTACCAGACGCCGTGGGAGCCGCTTCAGTTGAAGCTGGAGTACGACGGCAACGACTACAAGCGAGAACCGCAGAACAACAATCAACGCCAGAACAGCCCGTTCAACTTTGGCGCGTCATACGCAGTCAATAAGAACGTCCAGCTGCACCTCGGCTGGGAGCGCGGCGATTTGGCGATGTTCGGCGTCACACTACGCGCCAACCTCGCCCAAGCCAGTTCCATGGCGAAAGTGCTGGATCCGATGCCGGTCCCGTTGAAGCAGCGTCCTGTCGCAACGGCACCGGAGGGCAGAGACAACCCAGATGCAGCCAGTCAACCATTCGACTGGCCAGGGCTCGCCAACCAGCTGGAACAGAATGCGGGTTTGCGCGTGCAACGCATCAGCCAGCGCGGATCGGAACTGATCGTCACCGGCGAGCAGCGGCGCTTCTACTATCCGGCGCAGGGAGTCGGTCGCACGGCCCGCATTCTGGACGGCACACTCTCGGACGACATCAATTGGTTCACCGTGCAGAACGCACGGCTGGGCGTGCCCATTGTCGAAATCAGCATCGAACGTGAAGCCTTCGTCGACTACATCGAACACAAGTCCGACCTGACCAGGCTAGCCGGGCATATCGAGATGGCGCCACCCGCCGCTCAACACCGGCAGACCCTCTATCAGGCACCGCTGCGTCGGTTTGACGGCGGCTTTAACATCGGCTACCAGCAATCACTTGGCGGACCTGACGGCTTCGTGCTTTTCCAGGTGGCCGGCACCTACAGTGCCAGTGCATACCTGGCTCGCAACCTGTGGCTCAACGGCACCATTAGCTACAACGCTTACAACAACTACGACAAGTTCCGTTACGACGCACCAAGCCGTTTGCCACGCGTTCGCACCGACATCCGCCGGTACATGACGACCGAGGACCTGACGCTACCCAACCTACAGTTGACTGCTACACACCAGCTCACGCAGGACACGTATGGCATGGTCTACGCCGGACTGCTTGAATCGATGTACGCTGGCGCTGGCGGTGAGCTGCTCTATCGCCCGCTCAACGAACGCTGGGCGGTGGGCGTGGAGGCCAACTGGGTGAAGCAACGCGACTTTGATCAACGCTTCAGCTTCCGCGACTACAGCGTCGCAACTGGCCACGCGAGCTTCTACTACATGTGGGGCGAAGAGCGACGGGTAGTGACCGCATTCAGCGCCGGGCGTTACTTGGCAAAGGACTGGGGCGCCACGATGGCCGTATCCCGAGCGTTCGACAACGGCGTCACCATGGGCGCCTACGCGACCAAGACCGATATATCGTCCAAGGACTTCGGTGAGGGCAGCTTCGACAAGGGCATCTATGTGTCCGTCCCCTTCGACTTCCTGCTACCGCGCTCCACGCGCGCGCGCGCCAACTTCACCTGGAACCCACTCTATCGGGATGGTGGCGCCCGCCTTGCACGTAGCTATGGGCTCTATCAAATGACATCAGAGCGCGACCCAACGTTCTTCTTTGAAAATATAAAGACGATCGACGACTGACCTTCGCTCCGCAGCCAAAATCAGCGCTGGGACCATCAAAAAAGGCCGGGAGCATGCATGCTCCCGGCCTTTTTTGCATCCCAACTCTACCTCGGCAACCATCCACCAGAGGACGCGGCAGTGCCGCGCCTCGTCGTGGAATCACTTCTCGTTCGACGCGTACTCGTAGTATCCGTAACTGTAGTACCCGGTCGCGCGTCTCTCGACCGCATTGAAGATCGCACCCTTCACCTGAACACCGTTCTGTTCGAACCGCTTCATTGAAAGCAGGATCTCCTTCGGCTGATTGACGCCGAACCGCGTCACCATCAGCGTCGAACCAGCATGGCTGGAAACGATCGCCGCATCCGTCACTGCCAGAATTGGCGGCGTATCTACGATGATCAAGTCGTACTGAGCAGACAGTTCCTCAAGCATCCGAACAAATCGAGGATGCATGAGCAACTCGGACGGATTCGGCGGAATATCACCACGTGTCATGTAATGCATCTGCTCCAAACCGGGAACAGCGTGAATTGCATCACCCACCGCCAGCTTGCCAGACAACACGTCCGACAGACCGCTGACGTGGCTCACGCCGAGCACCTTGTGCAGCGTGCCCTTGCGCATATCCACGTCGATGACCAGGACCTTCTGGCCCGCCTGAGCGACAACAGCACCCAGATTGGCGGAAATGAAGGTCTTGCCGACGCCGGGACGCGGACCTGAAATTGCGATGACGTTGTTCTTTGCTTCCATCATCGCGAAATGAAGACTCGTCCGCAGGCTGCGCAGAGCCTCAACAGCCAGATCTGCCGGCTCCGCTGCGGCGAGCAGGTGTGACCTGCCGTCAGCCACTACGCGGGTTTTACCACCCCGCCCCTTCTGGATCTTCAGCAGGTTGCTGGAAACACTCAAAGGAATTGCCGCATAGACAGGCAGGCCCAACTCTTCGATCTGTGCCGGATCCTCGACCCCCGGGTTCAGCATGCGCGCGAGGAAGACGCCGCCAATCGACAGGAACGCGCCCAGCAAAAGCGACACAAGGACGATCAACGACTTGCGCGGCTTGACTGGCTTGCTTGTGTCCACCACCGCGTCATCAACGATTCGAACGTTTCCGACCGTACCAGCACGAGCAACGTCCAACTGCTGCGCCTGGTTGAGCAACGCGGTGTACAGTTCATTGCTGACCTGCAGGTCGCGTGTCAGCCGTAGCAGCTCCTGCTGCGTATCAGGCAGCGCACTCACCTCGCGCCGGAAACTATCCTTCCGACCCTGGAGGTCACTGATCTGCTTGAGCATGGCACGATAGGCTGGATGCTCACGCGTAAAGCTGCGATCCATCTCAGCCTGCTTCATGCGCAACTGCTGGATGCTGCCCTCAACCGCAACTTCCTGTTCGAGCAGACCCTTGGTCTGCATCGTGATATCGACCGAATTCGCACGCGACTGATAGGTGGACATGGCCACCTGTGCATCCTCCACCTGCTTACGCACGGTCGGAAGCTGATCTTTTACGAACTGCAGCTGTGAAGCGGCCTCAGCCGAGCTGCGATCAACATTCTGGCGGACATAAGCTTCGGCAATGTTCTGCACGAAAGTTTCGGCAAGAAGTGGATCGGGATTCTCGTACACGATGCGAAGAATGCCGGATTCCTTGCCCTGCTCCGACGCTCGGATCTCTTCCTGTAATTGAGAGATGACATCGAGACGGCGCAGCTTGGTCACCTTGAAGCGGGTGCCCGGGTTGGCCTGGAGTTTCGCGATCTCGATCTTGACGCCGGCTGCTTCAACGGGAGTCCCCACTTTCCCGCGGAGGATCTCGTCGCCGCTGTCGTCAACAAGCGCGAAGGTGCCGGCCGTATCACCAGCAACAAGCGTCATGGGCTCGTTGAGAAGCTTCGCCGGCACCTCAAGATGGTGGATGAGCAGACTCTCACCGCCCCAGCCAAAGCGAGAGAGACCCAGTACGGGAGCCGCAACCTCATCGGGCTCTCGGCCCTCAAAACGGCGAGCAAGAAATCCACCCAGCAGCGGGAATCGATTGGGCTCCACCACGACGTTCAGTTGCATACGATCAACTGCGGTGCCGACGATCGTTCTGGAGGTGAGCAAAGCAACCTCGGTGGTCGCAGCAGTACTTCCACCGCCCCCCAGGGAGGTCAGATCCGCAAGACCAGGAATCGTAGGCATCTTCGACTCGACCTGGACCAAGGTCTGAGCCTGGTACACAGGTGCCGACAGCAGCGCATAGGCAGCACCGATCAACGCGAAAAGCAGCGTTGTGCCGAGAATCCACCACTTGCGATCAATGAGTACACCGAGCAGTTCGCGCAGGTCTATCTCATCGTCTTCGCGGATTGCCCGCGAACTGGTTTCCTTAGTCATAGCTTCCATTTCGATATAAAAAGACCGCACCAGTGCGGCGATTACTTGATGTGAGCGGACCAGCGAGACACGCCCTGCTTGATCAGCCCATAGACGTGCTCAAAAGCGATGCGCTGCTGGCGGTAGGGATCAGGAATCTCCATCTTGTCCCAGCGCCCGAGCAGAAAGGTCTTGCCGCTCACCTGAGGAACGTCACGCGCGATTCTCACCGCGTGAGCCTGTTCCATGACAAGAATCAGATCAGCCGCGCACAGCACCGATGGCGTCGCCAATCGGCCACGATGGCCATCAGACGCGTGCCCTTCCTCATGCAGCAGTTGGCCCGCCGTGGCATCTATCGGCTTGCCGACGAGGGCCTGAAGCCCCGCAGATGTGACCTCCACTCCTTCGCGATCGCGCAGCTCGTGGCGCATCAGGATTTCGGCGGTCGGACTTCGGCAGATGTTGCCAATGCAGACGAACAGCACCTTCTTAAACACGACTACCCCGCCTATTCATCTTTCTGACATCCCAACAACGTTGTCGCCGAGGCTGAAGATTTGCTGACCAAGCCCACCAGTGTACACGATGGACTCTTCATCCCTCAGTCGCGATCACCTTCGGGAGCGCAGGAAGAAAGCACCGCTCCGCCGAAAGAGACACCCGTGATCCATGTTACGAGGCGCAGAGCACAGCATCTCGATGGGAAGCCGCCTATTCTACGCCATGCCCCGCACCGAGCTACGGTCACGTGAACGGTCTGTTATCATGGTGTGATAAATTGTAACAGGTGTCACAGAATCTGCTGCGCCGCGCCACTCCTGGCATCAGAGGGACGGCTTGCGCAATCGCTGGATGCGCAGATTTCCTACAGGGAAGAGATCATCAATGTCGTATTTATCTATCCGGGGACAATCCGGGCTGTCGAACGCTTCGGGCAACAAGTTCACAGCTGCGCTGGCCCTCATTCTCAGAGTTGGTGACCCGGCGATTCTCCTGATCGGTGCGTTGGCGGCCTACGAGTTGCGGTTCGGCGACCTCACCATGCCGATGAACTACGGGCGACTGATATCCATCACGCTCCTGTTTGGCCTGCTGGTGCTTGGAACCTCTTCGCTCTATGGGAGTTGGCGCGGTAGAGGTCTCTTCGCCGAGTCCGTCCAATTGCTGCTCAAGTGGGTAGTGATCTTTGGCGGGGTCCTCGCCTACTCAACCGCCGTGCAACTCACCGACGAGCTATCCCGCCTCTGGCTGGCCCTCTGGTTTGGCTTGAGCCTGGCTGGAGTAGTCGGCATGCGGGTCATGGCTCGCGCGGTTGCTGCTTGGGTCCGGGCGCGGGGGATGGACGTTCGCAGCGCTGTGATCGTCGGCGCAAATCCGGATTCTCAGCACATTGCAGATACGCTCCGGCAGAACCCATGGGTCGGAATCGATGTCTGCGGCTGGTTCACGACCCCCTCAGACCGCGGAACGGTTGAGGGCGCATCACCTCTGGGTGACATCACCCACCTTGGGGCATATGTCGAAGCCAATCATATCGATCAAGTCTGGATCGCCCTTCCCATGCGTGATGAGGCGCACATCTCAGTTGCCCTGAACCAGCTTCAGCATTCCACTGCGGATATCAAGTTCGTCCCGGACATGTTCGGGGTTCACCTGCTCAACCACTCCGTCGAGCAGGTTGCCGGCCTACCAGTCATCAACCTTCAGCAGACACCCCTCCAAGGTGGAGCACGGCTGCTCAAAGCTCTTGAGGACCGCGCACTGGCTGGAATTATCTTGTTGATGATCTCTCCACTTATGCTTGCCATTGCGGCCGCGGTCAAGCTCAGCTCACCCGGACCGGTTTTCTACCGGCAGGAGCGCATGAGCTGGAACAACAAGAACTTCTGGATGCTGAAGTTTCGCTCAATGCCAGTCGACGCGGAGACAGCTTCAGGCGCCGTGTGGGCGAAAGCAGGCGAGAGTCGCGCCACCCGAACCGGCGCATTCCTTCGAAAGACAAGCCTCGATGAACTTCCCCAATTCATTAATGTTCTGCTGGGAGACATGTCCATCGTAGGCCCTAGGCCTGAACGCCCGATCTTCGTGCACAAATTCAAGAACGAAATCCCGGCTTACATGAAAAAGCACATGGTGAAAGCTGGCATCACGGGATGGGCCCAGATCAATGGCTGGCGCGGATCCACCGATCTGCACAAGCGAATTGAATGCGATCTCTTCTACATTGAGAACTGGTCTTTCTGGTTCGACATTAAAATCATATTCCTAACACTACTCAAAGGGTTTGTGCATAAGAACGCATATTAGTCAGTCGCACGCCGCTAAAGTCGACGGCAAAAATATGACTACCCCTGCCTAAGCCTCCAAGCTCTATCACCACTAAATCTATTTACTCTCCTTATCTAGAAAGAGATAAGAAATTAGCCTCATCGAGTCCACAAAAATGGCTCAACCTGAGTCGATTCAGAGTCTATCAAGAACAACAATGACCTTAGATCCGCAAGGCGAGCGCACGAGCACTACCTACAAGTACTGGATACTCGCCGCAATCGCTTTACTAGCACTACCACAGATTTATACAATCAGGGCATTCGGATCCTACATTCCACTTGCAATATTACCGATACTTCTTTCCGCACCGCTAATAAAACTATTACGAAAAGACAGAAGAATTATATTTCTTCTGGCAGCATACTATGTAGTCACCCTTTGCTCAGTTGCCTGGTCGCCCAACCATGGAGCTTGGGCAAACTACTGCCTGTTCTTCCTTGCATTCCCCCTTCCCTTCCTGTTGGGGCGAGGGTCCAGAGAAGCGGCACTCGAAAGCTGCTTAAAGCTAAGCGCATTAATAGCAGCCGTACATTCTTTGCTCATAATTGGATTCCGATTTTTTCCGGATCTAAAAGCCACGTTTCTGCTCTCCGGCTCGCTTCGGCTCTTTAAGAATCCGGACCGCCTCTCGAACTACGAACTCGGCGACATCTCCCTCAACATCTTCGACCCCTCCAAATCCGGCGGCCTATTTGATAATGCCAACACCGCTGCAACATTTACGCTCGTTGCAATCGGCGTGCTTATAGCAACAAAGAATAGATTCTCTAGAAGCAGCTTTTTAGCTATGATTCTGGTGCTCAGCGCGGGGGTTCTGGCGACCGGATCTAAATCCGGGATATTCTACCTGGCAACACTTACCATCTTGTCATACTCCGTTTCCGCAGTTACTGAGAAGTCAAAGATCCGCGCGATATGCTTACTACTAATCATACTGCCACTCTTCATACTTCTACCACTGCTCTCATCAACTCTATCGAGCACCTTCTTCTCGTCTGACTTAGGCCAAGATACAATCAAAACCGGAGGCTATCGATTGCAACTATGGACCATAGCCGCCGATGCGATCAAATCTCACCCAGTTCTTGGAGTTGGTTTCGGCGGATGGTCAGAGGTTATGTCAAGCCGAGCGACATTCTTCGGGGTAGATCCAAATTGGCCTCCACACAACAGCCTCTTACAGGCATGGATTGAAACTGGAGTTGTTGGCGTAGTGCTTCTAGTTTGCTTCTGGCTTGCCCTAATCTGGAGAGCGATACTGGCAACCACCAAGCAGACTCCAGGGGGGGGAGCGTCGCTGTTCTCGTTGGTAGCTGCGGCGGGCATGTCAATGGGTGATCCGACGCCTCTCCTAGGCGCACCACAGTTTGCGCCCATGCTGGGACTGCTACTGGCCCTGGCTTTCAACAGGCTGGATAGCGGTGACACTAAAGTGCATCTCTCAACTCAATAACTTACCGTTGATGTGGCTTATGGCAAGCAATACCGAATCAATTAATGGATCGCAACAGTTAAAAGATAGCAGGAATCGAGATGCTGTAGCAGTGTTTCGCCTCCAGCTCTTTAAACCATCAGAGACATTCATAACAGAGCAAGCATCAAACCTGCAACGGTATGACCCCATCTATGTTGGCCGCAAGCTATTCGGCAGCCCCATTGATCGCGCGGTAGCAGTACCTAACGCAAGGACTTGGCTTGGCAGAACGATGCAAGGTGCAGCAATCCAGGCCCTTAGATTCAGCTCTCCATTTATGGACGAGATGACTCAACTTAGACAGCACCCCAAAATCATTCACGCACACTTTGCAGTGGACTCGGTATACGCGATGCCTCTAGCAGATAGTCTTGGATGCCCTCTGATAACGACGCTACATGGGTTCGATGTTACTCGGTCAGAAATGGACATGCTCAAGTCCTGTCGTCCCGCGCTAGTAAACGCAGTGCTATTCAGGAAGCATTTGACCCGTAGGGGCGATATGTTCCTTTGCGTGTCGAACTTCATCCGCGAGGCAGCGCTCAGTCGGGGTTTTCCAGAGAATAAGACATTGGTTCATCACATAGGCATTGATACAGAAGCCAGAACTGCAAGGACGCACTCAGGAGAGAGCGGTCTAATTGTTCATGTCGCCCGACTGGTAGAAAAGAAAGGTACGTCATTGCTGCTTGAGGCAGTGGCCAAGCTTGCAGTAACCAACAGTGATGTCAAACTGATCGTTATTGGAGACGGACCATTACGCGCGTCCCTGGAAGCCAAGGCGCAGCGATTGGGAATATCAAGTCGCGTTAGTTTCTTAGGCATGCTTCCGCCAGACGACGTCAAGTCTTGGGATACCCGCGCGGCGCTGAAGGCTGTGCCCAGCATCACTGCTCGTGACGGAGACAGAGAGGGACTACCAACTGTCATAACCGAAACGAACGCACTTGGGGTTCCTGTTGTTGCGTTTTCGTCAGGCGGAATCGCCGAAGCCATTATCCATGGAGAGAATGGATTTCTGTCGCCCGAGCATGATGTTGACGGGCTCGTGCACCACATGAAGATCCTTTTAGACAACAGCGAACTACGCGGGCGAATGGGTCGCACTGCCCGATCGAGGGTCGAGAGCGAGTTCGACATCCGGAAGCAAACTGTGCGCCTAGAGGAGATCTACGATGAGGCAAGAGGCATTGGGCATCATGGCCGATAGCCGCATTGCTCTCGAAGAGGATCGAGAAGCGAAATTAAAGATCGCAATCTCGGCAAGAGATGCGGTAGGCACTGGCGGGGGCACTGTCGCCATCGAGACTGCGCGATGCATGACCAGATTGGGTCACGATGTAACTTTAGTTACTGACTATGATGTCACTGGCCTCGTCGATGGTTGCGTAGCGATGACAATGCCCATAGGAAATGCGCTGCGGAGTTGGGATCCAACATCAAAGATACTATCTCGCTTCAGGCACCTCTTGCGGCTCGTGCTGTTCTCAATTTATGGTCAAGTCCAGCTTACCAGACTCAGGAAGAACGGCCACATTACAATTGACCACAACATAGAGGCGTTTGGCGGCGACATCGTTGTGATGCACAACATATTTACGGAACAGTCGAAAAGTGACCAAAGGCCTTGGTTGCAGCGGGTTCCACAGTATCTTAACCCGGCCTTCAGCTTTCGCATTGCCCGTGAGCGCATTGTCCTGCGTTCATCCGGAGTCAGCGCCGCGGTTTGCATATCCGAAGAAACGCTGACGCAGACAGCGAAGTACAGCCGTGCGGGAATCGAGCTAGTATGCATACCCAATGGGATCGACCTCGATAGATACAAGCCGGTAGGCGATGACGTCCGCAAGGCACTTCGATTCGACCTGGCTGCTCCGGACGGGTCATTCATCCTATTGTTTGTTGCACATGAATTTGAATCCAAGCGTCTAGACCTTGTAATCGCAGCACTTGAGCACTGCGATTCCCGAGCAATCCTATGGGTGGTTGGGGGACGGTTTAGTGATGCAAAGCCTTATGCGGACCTCGCCGAAAGGATAGGCGTAGCTGGCCGAGTGGAGTTTTTTGGTACTCGAATGGATGTAGACCTATTCATGAAGACCGCTGATTGCTTTGTGTTCCCAAGCAATTATGAAACTTGGGGAATGGTGGTCTTGGAGGCGCTGGCGTGCGGCCTTCCAGTGATCATGACTGAAGTCGGCTGTGCAAGCTTGGTCATTAATGAGCCACATAACGGATTCATTACGGACCAGAACGCAATAGCCATCGCGAGACACGTCGATTTTCTTTTGAAGCAGCCTCAAAGAATGGAGACGGTGAGATCCAACTGCAGGGCGACTGCCGAGAAGTTCAGCTGGCCATCAATCTCCGAGAAATACATCAGCCTCATCAGAGCAATTTCGAAAAGGAAAGCCGCTGATGGCGAGTAGCGTAGGCGCAATCGCAGCGGGCAACATCGCCTCCAAAGCTGTTGGGCTAGTCAGGGAATTACTATTTGCATCTTGGTTTGGCACAGGCGAGACCGCGACTGCCTACCGCATCGCTCAGACCACCTACCTGATTCCCATCCAGGCATTAGTTGGCGATAGCCTGAGCGCAGGACTTCTTCCACTCTACAAGAAGAGCCAAAACCACAGTGCTGATAGTGCACGAAACCTGCTTTTGATCGCTACTCTTTATGCGCTCGCGGTCTCACTTGTTGTCAGCACCATACTTTACGTCTTCGCAAAAAACGTCGCAGGGGTGGTGGCCCCAGGCGCTAGCGCCAATGCACTGAGCCTCGCGTCCAGTCTATTAAAGATAATGGCACTGTCGACACCGTTCTTCATTCTAAGCGGGATGCTGAGTTACATCGAAGCCGCACATGGAAAGTATGGTGCAATCGCATGGCGCCCAATGCTGCTTAACATTGGCTCTATGTCCGGCGCAGGAATTGCGGTGTGGCTTCGGCAAGACGTGTGGCTGGCCATCGGTGTTCTGGCGAGTCACGTCGGCCTTTTTCTTTGGACGTTGCTCCAACTAAGACGAATTGGCTCAGTTTGGCCGAAAGGCGTGCCTGGCAGACGCGAAGCCACCGAGATTTCGACAGTGTTCATGCGGCACCTCGCCCCTCTGCTCGGCCTTCCGTTAATTGCACAGCTCAACGTATTAGTCGAGCGGATGATTTCGTCTCAGATTGGAGTCGGTGTAATCCCGAGCGTCGATTACGCCCGTTTCCTCTGCGACACCGCAGTACAGGTGATCGCGATGCCCCTTGGCGTCCTCACCATGTCAAAGATGGCAGGCGCCAACCCACGCACGATGCATGCACACGTGGTGAGCGCAACAAAAGCAACCCTCTCGATTGCATTCCCAATTGGTGCATTTACCTCGCTAAACTCAGAATTTATCGTGCGCATCCTTTTCGGAAGGGGTGCCTTCAATGAACACTCAATAGCCCTGACGAGCACCGCCTTAACCTGGATGGCAGCGGGGCTTGGAATGACCATCACTAGCTATTATCTAATTAAGGCACTGAATGCGCAACTTCGAAATCGCGAAGCTCTATTTATAACGGCAATGGCAGTCGCCGCCAACATTATGGTCAACACACTCCTATGGCGCCAGATTGGTGCCGGCACACCCGGCCTTGGGATCGCAGCATATTCGGCCGTGCTGATGACTTTGGGGCTTTCCCGACTGAAGCTCTGGCGAGACGTCTTTCCTCTACTAACGTGGCTGTCAGTTGGCTGCTTAATCCAAATTGTCGCAACCAAGACCCTCGCACCAAGGTTTAAGCTGGGCAACGAAATAGTGCCGATCATCTTGATGACGTCAGTGATTTGGCTGACGCTATTCCTATCGGTACCTGAATTACGAAGAGCTCTTTCGCCCCTGATACCCGAATTCATCAAAAAACGATTCAATGTAACTTAACTCATCAAGACGATTTTAATTCGTCGAGAATTTGATACATACGATCCATTCGTTGCTCATATGTGTGCTTTCGAGCGGCCGCCAGCCGAACTTCCAAAGAGGGCCCAGCCCCCGCTAAAGCTCGCTCTATGCACAACAGAAATTCTGACGAACTCGTGGAGAAGTGAGCTACTTCACGATACTCGGAAAGCGCTGGAAGATCGACCGACACCACAGATCGCCCGGCCGCAAGATACTCAAAGAATTTCATTGGAAACATTGATTGCGTATATTCGTTTAACTTATTCGGCTGAATAGCGACGTCAATTCCCTTCAGGAACCCGGGAAGACTGCTATAAGCACGCCCCCCCAAGAAATAGACATTTGGAAGACCAGATAGCAGCGATGAATCAGTAAGTGGATCACCCTCACCGACTTCCCCGATGAAGACAAAGGACCAGTTCGGTCGTTCAGATGCAAGCTTCCTGACAAGTTCAAAATCGATCTTATAGCTCGATATTGCCCCAACAAAGCCGATCCGAGGCCTGGGAATTATAGAAATATCTTCCGGCACTACTGTCGAAGCGTCTAAGGCAGCGTTGAAATGATAGAAATCTGCTACATTTGACAAGTAGTGCGTATTTGAATTTAGCTTCGAGTGCTGTAGATACAGATTTTTGGCTGTCACAAAGATGACGTCGGCCCTTGAGGAAAGTTCCGCCTCTGCCAATTCAATGGCACTCCTCGGCATTCCAGGCTGCGTCTTGATGTCATCAACGGCGTGATACACAACCAACCTATACCTTGCCAGGTCATAGAACTTGGTCGTCATTGGCGAATAGGTCCAAAGCAGGTCAGGCCTAACGCCCTTCACGAATTGCCAAAAACGAACGCCGGCCTCAAGTATCCAGCGATTAATAGACCTGACAAAAGCAGAACCATGAAATGGAATTACCAATGGCGACCAAACCCACAGATTATCTCGAACTTGCCTAGGGGGGCGAAGCCCTTTCGACAGACGTCGAACGATTCGGGCGAAGTCCTTCTTCGTGGCCGTTGGTGCCCGGAGCCCTTGGGACTCAATATATAGAACTTTCTGCCCCCGCCTAGCAAATTCAACCGCCATGTGCTGCTTATTTGTCCAATATGGATTGTCCCAATCCGCTGTTGAGACTAAAGTGACATCCATCTCCGCGTGCAATCTTTCCATCCATCTTCCTTTAGCTTTGAGCAAGACTGCAAATAGCCTATCCAACCGAGCCATTAGCGACCCACACATAATGATAATTGAAATATGCCCAGGACCGATTAGCCCAACAAGTGCAGTAGCGCGACAGCCCCGCACTAATTCTGGGCTTCATTATAGTTCAATTCGGTCGAAATTCGTCAAATTGGTACCCCGCTCATGAAGGTAGCCATCGTGCATGAATGGCTCGTTACATTCGCGGGCTCCGAACAGGTTTTGGCGAGAATTGCATCACTATTTCCAGAGGCGGATATTTTTTCCGTCGTGGACCACCTGTCCGACGAAGATCGCACTCATCTTGGCGGCAAGCGAACTAAAACCACGTTTATACAGCGAATTCCGGGATCTAGAACACACTACCGCTCGTACCTCCCACTAATGCCACTGGCGATCGAACAGTTGGATTTGTCCAAGTACGACGTAATTATCTCCAGTTCACATGCAGTTGCGAAAGGAGTGCTTACAGGTCCTGATCAACTTCATATTAGTTACATTCACTCCCCCATTCGTTACGCCTGGGACTTGCAGCACCAGTACCTTCGCGAATCCAAGATCGGATGGGGGCCGAAAGGCTGGCTGGTGCGATGGCTCCTGCACAAGGTCCGAATTTGGGACTATCGAACTGCTGCTGGCGTCGACCACTTCATTGCTAACTCGCACTTCATTGGGCGGCGCGTCCATAAAGTTTACGGCCGTCAGTCGGACGTGATCTACCCGCCGGTAGATGTTGACGCCTTCGAATTTTGCGAGAACAAAGGCGATTTCTATCTTGCAGCGTCTCGCTTGGTACCTTATAAACGCATGGACCTCATCGTCAAGGCCTTTTCTCGGATGCCGGATCGGAAACTTGTGGTCATTGGCGATGGCCCTGAAATGTCCAAAATTAGGTCGCTTTCGACCCCAAACGTGGCGCTATTGGGGTATCAGCCATTCTCCGCCCTTAAGAATCATATGCAGCGCGCAAAGGCCTTCGTGTTTGCCGCAGAGGAAGATTTTGGAATTATCCCAGTCGAAGCACAGGCATGTGGGACTCCAGTGATCGCATTTGGGAAAGGCGGCTCATTGGAAACTGTTGTGGGCGCCGGCAATCCACAGTCGACGACCGGCCTATGGTTTGCTGAACAGACCCCGGAATCGATAATCGATGCGGTTAATCGCTTCGAATCCATGCCTGAGCCAATATCACCCGCGGCATGCAGGCGCCATGCTGAGAAATTCTCTGTCGAGAGGTTTCAGGGGCAGTTTCGAGACTATGTCGATCAACGCTGGAGTGAGTTTAGTAGTCTGCGCACGCAAACTACTTAGTACTAAGCTCGAAAAACTTTTTGGAAGTGATTCATGAATAGCATCCTCATCTGCGGTGGCGCCGGGTACATCGGCAGCCACATGGCTCAATGGCTGGCCGAGCATGGGCACTCGGTCACTGTGCTCGACAACCTCTCCACCGGCCACCGCGGCGCCGTCCGTTGGGGCGAGCTGATCGAGGCCGATCTGTTGGATCCAGCCGCACTAGAGCGCGCCTTCCACGGGCGCAGGTTCGACGCAGTAATGCACTTCTGTGCCAAGTCGCTGGTAGGCGAGTCGGTTGCCGAGCCCTTCGCCTACTACGCAAACAACGTGACAGGCACGCTCAACCTCCTCGAAGCCATGCGCCGTCACGATGTGCGCAAGCTGGTGTTTTCGTCGACCGCAGCAGTCTTCGGCAATCCGGTTTCAGATGTGATTGACGAGAAACACCCCAAGGCACCGATCAATCCTTACGGCGCCAGCAAGCTCATGGCAGAGCGTTTCCTGGCAGATGCGGCGCATGCTTACGGACTGCGCTCGGTGGCCCTGCGGTACTTCAATGCGGCGGGCGCCCTGCCCGACCATGGCATCGGCGAAGCTCACGCCTGCGAGACACACCTGATCCCCAACGTCCTGAGAGCGGCGCTGGGCCAGGGGCCGTCCCTAAAGATCTTCGGCAACGATTACGACACCGCCGACGGCACCTGCGTGCGCGACTATGTCCACGTCCAGGACCTTGCTCAGGCACATGCACTGGCATTGGGATTCATGGACCGCCACGAAGGGGCGCACACCTTCAATCTGGGCAACGGCCAGGGTTTCTCCGTCCACGACGTGATTGCGACGGCCGCCTCCGTATCGGGTGTTGCGATCCCGTACGACGTCGCGCCACGCCGCGTGGGCGATCCGGCCCGACTGGTTGCCTCCAGCACCAAGGCGCGCGAACTCCTCGGCTGGACGCCACGTTGGACCGAGCTGTCGCCGATCATCGAGAGTGCGTGGCGCTGGCACCGTGATCAGCCAAGCTGGTCCCCGCATCACGTTCACGCCGACGCGTCCACCCAGGCAGCGTGAGGCATGGGAGGGCGGCCCGGACGCCGCCCCCCTGAGGCAATGCAAAAATGAATTCGGGGCCCGGGCTGCCCCGAGAGCAAGGCGTGGGCCAGAACCGCGCTGCACCGCCAGATGAGGCATTGCCCCCCTCTGTTACCATTCGGGGTTCAGCTTGCCGCCCCCACCCTGCCAGCGGCCAGCGCCTTACAAACGCAACGCAACAGGAGTTTGCATGTCCTCTGATCTGCTCAAGGCCCTCGGCCTCGACGCGACCAACGCTGGCACCTACCTTGGCAACGGCGAGTGGTCCACGGCCACTGATGCCGGTGTGATCACCCCGGTGAACCCGACCACCGGCGAAGCCATCGCCCAGGTCTACGCGACCACCGACGCCGACTACGAAACCATCGTGGCCCGCGCCCAGGAGGCCTTCAAGGTCTGGCGCACCACCCCGGCCCCGCGCCGTGGCGAAGCCGTGCGCCTGTGCGGTAACGCCCTGCGCGCCAACAAGGATGCCCTGGGCTCGCTGGTCGCGCTGGAAATGGGCAAGAGCAAGCCCGAAGGCGATGGCGAAGTGCAGGAGATGATCGACATCGCCGACTTCGCCGTGGGCCAGAGCCGCATGCTCTATGGCTACACCATGCATTCCGAGCGCCCGGGCCACCGGATGTACGAGCAGTACCAGCCGCTGGGCCTGGTCGGCATCATCAGTGCGTTCAACTTCCCGGTCGCGGTGTGGGCCTGGAACTCCTTCCTGGCCACGATCTGCGGCGATATCTGCCTGTGGAAGCCGTCCAACAAGACCCCGCTGACCGCGATCGCCTCCATGCGCATCTGCAATGAAGCGCTGCGCGAGGGCGGCTTCCCGGACCTGTTCTTCCTGATCAACGATGCCGGCACCGAGCTGTCGCAGAAGATGGTGGCCGACAAGCGCGTGCCGCTGATCAGCTTCACCGGCTCGACCCAGGTCGGCCGTCAGGTCGCCGAGAAGGTCGCGCATCGCCTGGGCCGCTGCCTGCTGGAGCTGGGTGGCAACAACGCGATCATCCTGGACGAAACCGCCGACCTGAAGCTGGCGGTCCCGGGCATCGTGTTCGGCGCCGTCGGTACCGCCGGCCAGCGCTGCACCACCACGCGCCGCCTGATCGTGCACGAATCCATCCATGACGACGTGCTGGCCACGCTGATCAAGGCGTACAAGCAGGTCGAAGGCAAGATCGGCGATCCGACCGACCCGGCCAACCTGATGGGCCCGCTCAACAGCGAAGGCGCGGTGGAGCAGTTCCTGGCCTCGATCGAGAAGGCCAAGGCCAGCGGCGGCACCGTGCAGACCGGCGGCACCCGCATCGACCGCGCGGGCAACTTCGTGTTGCCGGCCATCGTCACCGGCCTGAAGAACAGCGACGAGGTCGTCCAGCACGAGACCTTCGCCCCGATCCTGTATGTGATGAAGTACAGCACGCTGGACGAAGCGATCGACATGCAGAACGGCGTGCCGCAGGGCCTGTCGTCCTCGATCTTCACCACCAACCTGAAGACCGCCGAGCGCTTCCTCTCGGCAGCGGGGTCGGACTGCGGCATCGCCAACGTCAACATCGGCACCTCGGGTGCGGAGATCGGCGGTGCGTTCGGTGGCGAAAAGGACACCGGCGGTGGTCGTGAGTCCGGCTCGGACGCCTGGAAGGTCTACATGCGCCGCCAGACCAACACCATCAACTACTCCGACTCGCTGCCGCTGGCCCAGGGCATCAAGTTCGACCTGTGATGGACGCCGCGCCCCACCTGCCGGCCGGCCCGCGCCTGGAGTTCACCGGGCGCCGGGTGCTGATCGCCGGGGGCAGCAAGGGCATCGGGCGCGCGATGGCGCTGGCGTTTGCTTCGGCAGGCGCCCGCGTCTCGGTCTGCGCACGCGGTGAGGCCGGTCTGGCCGCGCTGCGTGCGGATGCCGGGGCCCTCGGCCTGGCCGTGCATACGGCCAGTACCGACCTCTCCCGGCTGGACGACATCGGCCGCTGGCTGGCCGATGCCGCGCAGGCCCTCGGCGGCATCGACGTGCTGGTCAACAACGCGACCGGCTACGGTATGACCGACGATGAGGCGGGCTGGGAAGCCAGCTTGAATGTCGATCTGATGTCGGCCGTGCGCGCCTCGCGACTCGCCCTGCCCTGGCTGCAGCAGTCCAGCGATGCCTGCATTCTCAACCTGGCCTCGATCGCCGCCCAGCAGCCGCGCCCGGGTGGCGCGCCGTATGCGGCCGCCAAGGCCGCGTTGATGCACTACACCACCTCGCAGGCCCTGGCCCTGGCGCCGCAGCGCATCCGCGTCAACGCCATCGCCCCGGGCTCGATCGAGTTCGAGGATGGCCTGTGGGCGCGCCGGCGCGAGCAGGACCCCGAGCTGTATCGAAACACCCTGGCGAAGATCCCGTTCGGCCGCTTCGGCGAGCCGGCGGCCATCGCCAACGCCGCGCTGTTCCTGTGCTCGCCGCTGGCGGGCTGGATTACCGGGCATACCTTGAATGTCGATGGTGGCCAGGTCCTGATGGGATAAACCCGCCGCTGGCCCTATCATCGAACCCTCCCACCGCGACCAGGACCTGCATGAGCCTTCCGCCCCGACAAACGAGTGCCATGGCCGTGGTCAGCCTGATCATGGGCATCCTCGGCTGGACCGCCCTGCCCTTCATCGGCAGCATCGCGGCGATCATCACCGGCCACCTGGCGCGTGCCGAGATCCGCCGCCGGCCGCTGGAACTGGAAGGCGACGGCATGGCGCTGGCCGGCCTGATCCTGGGCTGGATCGTGGTGATCGGCAGCCTGCTCGCCATGGTGGTGGTGCTGTTGTTCTTCGGCGGACTGGCCTGGTTTGCCGCTACCCAATCGTGAGGTGCACATGAGCCGCTCGGATTCGACCGAACGCTTCAGCAGTCGGGTGGCCGACTACGTCCGCTACCGTCCCGACTATCCCCCGGCCTTGCTGGATTGGCTGCACCAGGACATCGGTGTGCCCACCGAAACCCTGGTCGCCGATATCGGCGCCGGCACCGGCATTTCCACCCGGCTGTTCCTGGCCGCCGGCCACCCGGTCATCGCGGTGGAACCGAACGCGGCCATGCGCGAGGCCGCCGAGCAGTTGCTCGCGCCGGACTATCTGCGTCTGAAGGTCGCCAACGGCACCGCCGAGGCCACCGGCCTGGCCGACAACAGCGTTGGCCTCGTTGCCGCAGCGCAGGCCTTCCACTGGTTCGATACCGCCGCGGTGCGCCGCGAATGGGCGCGCATCCTGCAGCCCGAGGGCATGGCCCTGGTGTTCTGGAACTCGCGCCTGCTCGATGCCTCGCCGTTCCTGATCGGCTACGAGCAGCTGCTGCTGGAGTTCGGCACCGATTACACCGAGGTCGCCGAGCGCTATCAGGACGATGACACCATGCGCGCGTGGTTTGGCGAGGGTCTGCGTGGCATGGCCCGGCTGCCGAATGTGCAGCGCATGGACTACGACGGCCTGCGCGGCCGCCTGCTGTCCTCCTCGTATGCACCGCAGACCGGTCACCCGCGCCACGCGGCAATGCTGGACGCACTGCAACAGCTGTTCGACGCCCACGCGGTGGACGGCCAGATCGCCTTTGAATACCAAACCCGTGCCTTTGTCGGCACGCTGGACTGATTGAACGCCATGTACTCGCTTGCCCGCCCCTTCCTGTTCGCCCTTGATGCAGAACGCGCCCACGGCCTTGGCCTGAGTGCGCTGGACCTGGCCTACCGCACCGGCACCACGCCGCTGATGGGCCGCCGCATCGACCCGCTGCCGACCAACGCGTTCGGAGTGAGTTTCCCGAATCCGGTGGGCCTGGCCGCCGGCCTGGACAAGAACGGCGAGCACATCGATGCGCTGCTGGCCCTGGGCTTCGGCTTCGTCGAGATCGGCACGATCACCCCGCGTCCGCAGGCTGGGAACCCGAAGCCGCGCCTGTTCCGGCTGCCTGAGCACAACGCAATCATCAACCGCATGGGCTTCAACAACCTGGGCGTGGATGCGCTGGTGCGCAATGTCGAACGCGCCAAGCGCCGCACCGGCCTGCTCGGCATCAACATCGGCAAGAACAAGGACACCCCCAACGAGCAGGCGTTCGACGATTACCAGCAGTGCCTGCAGAAGGTGTATCCGCTGGCCGACTACATCACCGTCAACATCTCCTCGCCGAACACCGCCGGCCTGCGCGAGCTGCAGGAAGAGACCGCGTTGCGCCAGCTGATTTCGCAGCTGCGCGAAAGCCAGGAAAGCCTCGCCGCCAAGCACGGCAAGCGGGTGCCGATGCTGGTCAAGGTCGCCCCGGACCTGAGCGATCGCGACATCGATGCGGCCGCGCGCGTGCTCGGCGAGCTCAAGGTGGACGGCGTGATCGCCACCAACACCACCATCGACCGCAGTGCCGTGGCCGGTGACCCGCGCGCGAACGAAGCCGGCGGCCTGTCCGGTGCGCCGCTGCTGGGCCAATCGACCCTGGTGCTGCGCCGCCTGCGCGCGCGCCTGCCCGAATCGATGCCGTTGATCGGCGTGGGCGGCATTCAATCCGGTGCGGACGCGGTGGCCAAGATGGCCGCCGGCGCCGCGCTGGTGCAGTGCTACAGCGGCCTGATCTTCCGTGGCCCGGAGCTGGTACATGACTGCGTGGAGGCGATCCGTCGCCGCAGAGAGGCGCCCAGCCGCGGCGCGGTGGCACCGCTGTGAACGACGCCATGACTGCCTGGGCCATCACTGAAAACGCCTCGCTGAAGGCGCTCAACACTTTCCATGTCGACGCCACGGCCGCGCAGCTGCTGGAGGTGTTCGATCCTTCCGTGCTGCCGGAGGTGCTGGCCCTGCCACGCGTCGCAGAGCAGCCGCTGCTGGTGCTGGGCAGCGGCAGCAACGTGCTGATCGCGGACAACGTGGAAGGCACCGTGCTGGTGTTCGCCAACCGCGGCATCGAGATCCTGGAGCACCGCGCCGACCACACCATCGTGCGTGCCGGTGCCGGCGTGAACTGGCATGGGCTGGTGATGTGGTCGTTGCAGAACGGGCTATCCGGGCTGGAAAACCTGGCCCTGATCCCCGGCACCGCCGGCGCCTCGCCGATCCAGAACATCGGCGCCTATGGCGCGCAGGTCGGCGAGTTCATCCAGGCGGTCGATGCCTGGGACCGACACGAGAACGACTGGGTGCGCTTCGATGCGGAAGGCTGCCAGTTCGCCTACCGCGACAGCATCTTCAAGCACGACCCGGACCGTTACCTGATCACCGCGATCGAGCTGCGCCTGCCGCTGCTGCATGGCCTGCGCCTGGGCTATGCCGGGATCGCCGAGGAAATGGAGGCGATGGGCGTTGAACTGCCGGTGGCCGCCGATGTGGCCAACGCGGTGATCAACATCCGCCGCCGCAAGCTGCCGGATCCGGACGTGCTCGGCAACGCGGGCAGCTTCTTCAAGAACCCGATCCTGCCGCTGGAACAGGTGGAGGTGCTGCTGCAGCACTTCCCGGAGCTGCCCGTGTACCCGGCCGACGACGACAGCCGCCGCAAGATCTCCGCGGGCTGGATGATCGAAAGTTGTGGCTGGAAGGGTTACCGCGATGGCGATGCCGGCGTCGCCCCAAGCCATGCGCTGGTGCTGGTCAACCACGGCCAGGCCACCGGCGAAGAACTGCTCGCACTGGCGCGGCGGATCTCCGCCTCGGTACTGGAGAGGTTCGGCGTGCCGATCGAACCGGAACCCAGGCTGATCGGCGCACAGTGGTGAACCCCGCCCCCGCGTTACCGGTGGCCACGCCGTTGCGGGCCGCCCTGCTGATGCTCGGCAGTACGCTGGCCTTCGGCCTGATGGCGATCGCGATCCGCTACGCCACCCGCTACGTGCCGACCCAGGAAGTGGCGTTCTTCCGCAACGCCTTCGGCCTGCTGGCACTGCTGCCGATGCTGATCCGCCCCGGCAGCGCGCCGCTGAAGACGCAGCAGCTGCCGCGTTACTTCCTGCGCAGCGCGATCGGTCTGGCCTCGATGCTGTGCGCGTTCTGGGCGATCGGGCACCTGCCGATCTCCCAGGCGATCTCGCTCTCCTATTCGACACCGCTGTTCGTGACCATCGCTGCCGTGCTGTGGCTGGGCGAAACCGTGCGCATGCGCCGCTGGGCGGCGGTGATCATAGGCTTCATCGGCGTGCTGATCATCGTGCGCCCCGGCTCGACCAGTTTCACGCCCGGCACCCTGGTCGCCGTCGGCGCTGCGGTACTGAGCTCGCTGGTGGCGATCCAGATCAAGCAGCTCACCCGCATCGACAGCGCCGATACGGTGGTGTTCTACACCTATGTGTTCTGGGTGCCGCTGTCGCTGGTGCCGGCGCTGTTCGTCTGGGTCTGGCCGACTGGCCTGGCCTGGGTCTGGCTGGTCGCGACCGGTGTGCTCGGCACGCTGGGCCAGCTGCTGTGGACGCGCGCCCTGCGCCTGGGCGAGGTCTCTGCGTTGACCCCGATCAGCTTCATGCAGCTGCCGCTGGTCAGCCTGCTGGGCTGGCTCTTGTTCAATGAAGCCCTGGACCGCTGGACCGTGATCGGCGCCGGGATCATCCTCGGCGCGAACGCCTATATCGCCCACCGCGAAGCGGTGCTGGCACGGCGGGCGAAATCGCAGGCGGTCACAGCGGCCGCCAAGCCGGGCGAATAGACCCGCGCATGGCGTGGATGGGCCCCGATCCGGGTCCATCAGCCCATTCGTAATGCGTGGCCCGGAGCATTCGTCCACGCACGGCGTGGCCCTACCCGCGACAACCGACCACCTCCGGGGTAAATCCACGCCATGCATGGATGCGCGCTGTGACAATCGACCGCCTCGGGTAGATCCACGCCATGCGTGGATGCACTCCGACGATCAATCCGATCCGAACAGATCGCGCGTGTAGACCTTGTGCGCCACGCCCTCCAGCTCCGGCGTCAGCCGGTTGGCGACGATGATGTCCGCCTCCGCAAGGAACGCCGCAAAATCGTTCACCACGCGGGAGCGGTAGAAGGTCGGCTCCGTGAGCACGGGCTCATGGACGATGACCTCGATACCCTTGGCCTTGATCCGCTTCATCACGCCCTGCACCGCCGAGGCACGGAAGTTGTCCGAGCCGGCCTTCATCACCAGCCGGTAGATGCCCACCACCTTCGGGTTGCGCGCCACGATGTCATCGGCGATGAAATCCTTGCGGGTGCGGTTGGACTCGACGATGGCATGGATCAGGTTCTGCGGCACCTTGCTGTAGTTCGCCAGCAGCTGCTTCGTATCCTTGGGCAGGCAGTAGCCGCCGTAGCCGAAGGACGGGTTGTTGTAGTGATCGCCGATGCGCGGATCCAGGCTGACGCCTTCGATCATCTGCCGCGTGTCCAGCCCGTGCGAACTGGCGTAGGTATCCAGTTCGTTGAAGTAGGCCACCCGCATCGCCAGATAGGTATTGGAGAACAGCTTGATCGCCTCCGCCTCGGTGGCGTCGGTGAACAGCACTGGCACGTCCTTCTTGATCGCGCCTTCCTTGAGCAGCCCGGCAAACACCGCGGCGCGTTCGGAGCGTTCGCCGACGATGATCCGACTCGGGTGCAGGTTGTCGTACAGCGCGCGGCCTTCGCGGAGGAATTCCGGCGAGAACAGAATCGTGTCCGTCCCGAACGTGGCCCGCAACGCGTGCGTGCAGCCCACCGGCACGGTCGACTTGATTACGATGACGGCGGACGGATGGATCCGCAGCACATCGGCGATCACCGCCTCGACGGAGCCGGTGTTGAAGTAATTCGATGTGGGGTCGTAATCCGTCGGCGTAGCGACGATGACGAAGTCCGCGCCTTCATAGGCCTGCGCAGGATCCAGCGTGGCGGTGAGGTTCAGCGCGCGATTGGCGAGGAACTCCTCGATCTCGGCATCCTCGATGGGCGACTGGCGCGCGTTGATCATCGCCACCTTGGCTGGATCGACGTCCAGCGCCACCACCTCGTGATGCTGCGCGAGCAGCACCGCGTTGGAGAGGCCTACGTAGCCGGTACCGGCGACGGCAATCTTCATTCAGGATCCTTCTGCGTACATCGTCCAGAGTCGAACGGTGAATTTTAGCAAACGTCGCGGGGCCAGTGCCACAAATGCACCTCGTTAAGCGTCAATTCTGCCGCCTTAACTGTATAAATTGCCATAACGCGCCATATCTGTCTCTTTATCGAAATACAATGTAAATGTCGTAAAAAGCCAAACTTGACGCTTTATCGCAATAGTGCGATACAAAGCGCCAGGAGGGTCACCTTATGACGATCACACATCTGATGACGGACGAGGCTGTTCTGGCTGAGCTGGGGCAACGTCTAGCCCGCGTGCGGCTCTCGCAAGGCATCACCCAGGAGCAGCTGGCCGATGCTGCGGGCGTCTCCAAACGCACCGTGCAGCGGCTGGAAGACGGCACGCCCGCCCAGCTGGCCAACCTGATCCGGTGCCTGCGCGCCCTCGGCAGGCTGGATGCGCTGGAGGTGATGCTGCCCAGCGACGGTCCCAATCCGATCGATCTGCTGGAGCGCCGCGGCCACCAGCGCCAGCGCGCGCGACCGGGGGTGGCAGAGCCGGCACCGGCCAAGCCTTGGACCTGGGGCGATGAGCAATGAACACCACGGCCGAGGTACGCCTGTGGGGCAGCCGGATCGGCGCGGTGACGCTGGCCGACGGCGAGCGGATCGCACAATTTGCCTACGACCCGGCATTCGCACGTTCCAGCATTGAGGTCGCCCCGCTGACCATGCCGCTCGCGGCGGATCGGATCTACGGCTTCCCCTCCCTCAACCCGGCAGGCTTCCATGGCTTGCCCGGCCTGCTCGCCGACGCCCTGCCGGACAAGTACGGCAACACCCTGATCAATGCCTGGCTGGCCACCCAGGGCCGCACCCCGGACAGCTTCAATGCGGTGGAGCGGCTCTGCTACACCGGCACGCGCGGCATGGGGGCGTTGGAGTTCTCGCCGGTGCATGGGCCGCGCGTCCGCACGGCGCACAAGATTCAGATCGATGCCCTGGTTGCGCTGGCCACCGAGGTCCTGAGCAACCGCGACAACCTGCGTGCCTCGTTCGGCGATGAAGCGCGCGCCGATGCGCTGCGCGACATTCTGCGCGTGGGTACCTCGGCCGGTGGCGCACGGGCCAAAGCCGTGATCGCCTGGAACGAAGGCACGGGCGAGGTCCGATCGGGCCAGGCCGCAGCGGCGCCAGGCTTCAGCTACTGGCTGCTCAAGTTCGATGGCGTGCAGAACAACCGCGACAAGGAACTGGCTGACCCCAAGGGCTACGGCGTGGTGGAGTACGCGTACGCGCTGATGGCGCGTGACGCGGGCATCCAGATCAGCGAGTGCCGACTGCTGGAGGAAGGCGGCCGCCGCCACTTCATGACCCAACGCTTCGACCGCACCGATGCAGGAGGCAAGCGCCATATGCAGTCGTTGGCGGCGATGGCCCACTTCGACTTCAATGATCCCACTGCCTACTCCTACGAGCAGGCCTTGCTGGTCATGCGCCAGTTGCGCCTGCCCATGGCGCAG
This sequence comes from Stenotrophomonas sp. TWI700, assembly GCF_039673645.1. Taxonomy (NCBI): domain Bacteria; kingdom Pseudomonadati; phylum Pseudomonadota; class Gammaproteobacteria; order Lysobacterales; family Lysobacteraceae; genus Stenotrophomonas; species Stenotrophomonas sp. TWI700. The sequence goes on from NZ_JBDJMB010000006.1 coordinate 140,590, forward strand.
CTGGAGGAACAGTTCCGGCGGATGGTGTTCAACGTGATCGCACGCAACCAGGACGACCACGTCAAGAACATCGCCTACCTGATGGACCGGCAGGGCCAGTGGTCGCTGTCACCTGCGTTCGACATCACCTGGGCGTACAACCCGGACGGCGACTGGACAGCGCGGCACCAGATGTCGATCAACGGCAAGCGCGAGGGTTTCGACGTGGCCGACCTGGCCGCATGTGCAGCGACGGCCTCGATCAATGCCCGCCGCGCCCGCGACATCATTGAGCAGGTCCGGCAAAGCGTGCTGCGTTGGCCGCACTTTGCCGACGAGGCCGGCGTCGCCGAACACTGGCGCGATCAGATCCGCGGCAGCCTGCGTACGGACATTCGGTGACGCGCGCGAGCAGATCGCAAATCCGATCACCTGATGGCGACTTCAATATTGCGACGCGTCATGTAAACGATTACATCCCCTGCTAGCGTGTTCCCACCCCGCCGCCGGGGTCGTTTCAGATCAGGAGCATGTTGATGAGGCTGCAGGCTGACCGTTCGACCGTCGTGCACCAACCGCGCCGCATCATGGCCGGCACCGTGCTCTTCTCCGCCCTCGCACTGAGCCTCACCGCGGCCGCCCAGGACCTGCCACCGCGCAGCCAGTGGCAGGCCAGCAGCTCCTCCCAGCAGGTGCCGGCGATGGCGGTCGGGCACCTGATCGACGGCGACCCTAAAACAGTCACCGGCGGTGCTTTCAGCCCGGGCCACTGGTTCCAGGTGGACCTGGGCAGGCCGAGCACGCTCAGCGGCGTGCAGATCACCTGGGACGTCTCCAATCCGGAGGGGTACAGCCTGCAGACCTCGCTGGACGGCCAACGATGGCAGCCGGCCTACACCATGCGCGATTCGCTCGGCGGTATCGAGACGCTGTTCTTTGCGCCGCGCAACGCCCGCTATCTGCGCCTGGCCAGCCCGGCGCGCACCTCGGACTGGGGCGTGTCGATCTTCGAGCTGGAGCCCTTGGATTCCACCACGAGCGCGCGCGTGTCCGGCGTGGATGCGAGCCAGGCCGCGGCGCTGTGGCAGGGCGGCAGTGCCATCGACGTTCCGCGTGGCAAGGACGGTACGCATACGCTCGAGATCGCGTTGCCGCGTGCCGTCTCCACCACCGGCCTGTCCGTGGACTGGAACGGTGAGCACGGTGCCGCACGGCTGCAGGCACGCGATGCGCAGGGCCGCTGGATAGACCTCGCACGCGATCCGCAGGCCGGTACACGCCAGCAGAGTTGGTTGGCGGGCGCTGCTGCCGTGACCGCCACCGCGCTGCGGCTGACGGTGGACGGTGACGCCCCCCGGGTCGAGCGCCTGCGCCTGCTCGGCCCCAAGGCAGTGATGACGCCGATGAAGCGCTACCAGATCGCCGCCAGTGGCGCGCAGCGCGCATTGTTCCCGGCCTCGCTGCACATGCAGCAGACCTACTGGACCGCGGTCGGCATCCACGCCGGCCGACAGAAATCGATCTTCGACGAGTACGGCAACATCGAAGCCTTCAAGGGCGCGCCGCTGGTGCAGCCGATCTGGCGCAACGCGGACGGTGTTGCCGCAGGCGCCGCCGACCAGCCGGTGCAGCACGCGCTGCGCGATGGCTGGAAGCCGATGCCCTCGGCGACGTGGTCGCCACAACCCGGGCTGGACCTGCAGAGCGAGGCGTTCGCGGTCGAACTGGGGGGACAGCCGGTCACCTTCGTGCGCCATCGACTGCGCAACACCGGCAGCGCCCCTCTCGAGGGCACCCTGACACTGGCGGTACGGCCAATGCAGATGAACCCCCCGTGGCAGAACGGCGGCCTCTCGCCGATCCGCGAGGTGGCCGTGGAAGGTCGACAGGTGCGCATCAACGGGCGCGCCCTGCTGCAGTCGCTGACCCCGGTCGATGCCGCGGGTGCGGCGCCGTTCGGCACGGAGGGCAGCACCGAGATCACCGCGGCCATCGCCAGCGGTACCTTGCCCGCGGCCACGCAGGCACGCGATGCCGAGGGTCTCGCGTCCGCGGCGCTGGCCTACCGCGTGCAGCTCGCGCCGGGTGCCAGCCGCTCGGTGGTGGTCGCCTTCCCGCTGGGCACCGCCGCTTCGGCCCAGGACGGTTCGCTGCCGGATGCACCACCACTGGCGCTGTCTGGCGTCCCGCGTGCACCCGATGCGGCATACGACGCACTCGCCAAGCGTGCCTCCGACGACTGGCAGGCACGCCTGGGCCAGGTCGGCCTGCGCCTGCCCGATCCCTCGCTGGTGGACATGCTGCGCGCGCAGGCGGCGTACATGCTGATCAACCAGACCGGCCCGGCCATGCAGCCCGGCCCGCGCAACTACAACCGCTCCTTCATCCGCGACGGCATGGCCACCTCCGCGGTGCTGCTGCGCATGGGCGAATCCAGGGTCGCGCGCGATTACCTGGCCTGGTACAGCGAGCACGGCGTGCATGCCAACGGGCTGGTCTCGCCGATTCTCAACGACGACGGCAGCGTCAACACCGGCTTCGGCTCGGACATCGAGTACGACAGCCAGGGCCAGTACATCAGCCTGGTGGCCGATGTCGCGCGGCTGGATGGCGGACCGGACTCCGTACGCGCCTATCTGCCCAAGGTGAAAGCCGCGATGCGCTTCCTGCAGGAACTGCGCGAGCGCACGCTGGTGCCCGGCTACATGGCCAGCCAGCCTTCGCCGGAACGCTTCGCCGGCATCCTGGCGCCCTCGATCAGCCATGAGGGCTATCCCTCGCCCACGCACAGCTACTGGGACGACTACTGGGGCCTGAAGGGCTGGCATGACGGTGCGTGGCTGGCGGAGTCGCTGTGCGATCATGAAACCGCCGCGTGGGCGCGCGAACAGTACACCGCCCTGCACGATGCGCTGGCTGCCTCGATCCGCGCCACGATGGCGTGGAAGGGCATCGATTTCATTCCCTCTTCGGCCGACCTTGGCGATGGTGATCCGACCGGCGTGTCGATCGCGCTCGATCCCACCGGCGCACAGGATGTGTTGCCGGCCGAGGCGCTGCGCACCACGTTCGCCCGCTATCTGGACGATGTCCGCAAGCGCGGCGAGCCGCGCGCGTTGTATGCCTATACCCCGTACGAAATCCGCAACGTGCTGAGCTATGTGCATCTGGACCAGCCCGAGGCCGCCGACGAACTGCTGCAGGGCCTGCTGCATGACCGCCGCCCGCTGGAATGGCAGGTGCTCGCCGAGGTGGTCCATTCGCGGCTGCGCTTCCCGCGTTATCTCGGCGACATGCCGCATACCTGGATCGGCGCCGAGTACGGACGCACGCTGTTCGGGATGCTGATGCGCGAAGACGATGACGCGCTGTCGCTGCTGCCAGGCACCCCGCCCTCGTGGGTGGCCGGCGACGGGCTGGCGGTGGATCGCCTGCCGACCGCCTACGGCACCCTGGCCCTGCAGGCACGGCAGCGCGACGGCACGCTGGACCTCAGGCTGGGCAAGGGGCTGCGCACGGACACCGCGGTCCGTGTGTGGTGGCCGAGCCGCACGCGCCCGACCTCGGTACGGGTAGATGGGCGCGTCGTGAGTGACTACGACGCGCGCGGGGTGCTGCTGAAGCAGCCGTTCCGTCGGCTGGAGGCGACGTGGTGAGCTGCACTCCGCCGGCATGGCGATGCTCTGTCGGCCGATGAAGGTCTAGAGCCCGGTCAGCCCTGCCGGTCGACGGTACGACGCAAGCCTTGGTCCCGTCGTGGCAGTGCCCGGCATGACCCGCCTTGACATGCAGGCATTTGCCTGCATATTATCGAATCGTCGACGGGCGCCATCAAAGGCCCGGGGCGTTACCTGGATCACGAGCAGCGAGGAACGTGGATGGATGCAGACAAGGTGTTCAAGGCGCTGGGCGATCCCACCCGCAGGGCGTTGCTGGATGCGCTCTGCCAGACCAACGGTCAGTCGCTGGGGCAGCTCTGCGCGCACCTGCAGATGGCACGGCAATCGGTCACCCAGCATCTGGGCCTGCTGGAAGAGGCCAACCTGATCAGCACCGTCAGGCGCGGCCGCGAGAAGCTGCACTTCATCAACCCCGTGCCTCTGCACGAGGTTTACGAGCGGTGGGTACGCAAGTTCGAGCACCAACGGCTGAGCCTGCTGCATGACCTGAAAAAAGAACTCGAAGGAGAATGACGATGTCCACGGTGTCTACCTGCTTCATCCACGTGATCTATATCGCCTCCACCGCCGAAAGCGTATTCGAGGCCATCACCCGGCCAGAGATCGCCCGCACCTATTGGGGCCATGAGAACGTATCGGACTGGCAGCCCGGTTCACGCTGGCAGCACGTCCGTGCCGACGCGGCAAGGAAGGTCGAGCTGGTCGGCGAGGTGGTCGAAAGCACCCCGCCCTCGCGCCTGGTCATCACCTGGGCCGCCGCGTCGCAGGCCGATGACGCGCAGGCCTACAGCCGGGTGACGTTCGATATCGTGCCGTATGACGGCATGGTCCGGCTCACCGTGACCCATGACCAGCTCGAGCCGGGCAGCGGCATGGATACCGGCATCCGGCAGGGCTGGCCGATCGTCCTGTCCAGCCTCAAATCCCTGCTGGAAACCGGCAAGGGCATGGACGTCTTCGCCAGGCCGCTGGGCTGAGCAGGGCGGGAAGATCACAGAAAAGGGCGCCGTAGGCGCCCTTTTCATTCAACACGTGTCGCGCGACCGCTGCACGCGACAGCGCGCTCAGACGCTCCCCTCATGCTCATGCAGGGTGATCAGCGATTCCATCAGGTCTTCGTCCGCACTCGCACACACGGCCAGCAGCACCGCTTCCTCGCAGCCGGTATCGACGATGTAGGCGTGCCCCATCTGGCTGTCGATGTAGATGCCCTGCCCGGTCTCCAGCACCACCGGATCGTAGAACTCGGTGTGGACCTGGATGCGGCCTTCCATCACGTGCACGTACTCCTCGCCCGGGTGGCGGACCAGGTCGCCGAACTCGGCGGTGGTCTTGGCCCGCACCTTGGTCAGGATCGGGATCATGCGCTTGCGGCGCAGTTCGGTGCACAGATAGTAGTAATCGTAGTTGTCGGTCTGGACCCGCAGCGCCTTGTCGAGCGAGCCGAGGCTGCGCCGTGCGGTGACCGGCTTCGGCGCGCTGTCGGCGTCGGGCTCGGAGAACAGATCGGACATGCGCAGGTTCAGGCGCTGCGCCAGGTGCTGGAGCTTGTCGTAGGTCAAGGTCAGGCGGTCGTGCTCGATCTTGGACAGCGTGGACAGGGGGATTTCGGTGTGCTCGCTCATTTCTTTGAGCGTCCAACCCTGACGCGTGCGCAGGCCGCGCAGCAGGGTTCCGAGCGTCGGGCTTTTGGGGCTCATCGACAGGACCTTTGGGCTATTGCTGGTGAAGTTGTGGATACGATACTACGTACAGATGAATGCCATCCTGATCAGGATGGTTTCTTGTCGCGTTCGCCTCATATGGCGACGCCCAGCGCCCTGTAATCGTTCTCATTGGCCCCGAAATGGCGCATCCAGGGCATACAACAGTCGCAATCGCCCCCGCTCGGCGGCAGCCGGACGAGATCACGCGCAATTGACATTTCTCTAATCAGGAATATTGTTGTCTGATTGAGATGGTTTTTGGTCCTCCGATCGTTTGTGCGGGGTGCCTCGTCTTCCAGTTCCAGAGGGGATCGTCACATGCGTGCGTTGTCAGGGCTTGTCGCGTTGTGTTGTGGGCTGTTGCTGTCCTTCCAGGCCGATGCACAGCGGCCGTCGTCCCCGCTCCCGGAGGCCGCGCCCACCCGCGTGGACACCGTTGCCCGATTGACTGCGGATGACGCGGCCACCTGGCTGGATGGGTTCATGCCGTATGCCATCGCGCGCGGCGATATCGCCGGCGCGGTGGTCACCGTGGTCAAGGACGGCCAGATCCTGGTCCGTCGCGGCTACGGCTTCTCCGACGTCGCAAAACAGACCCCGGTGGATCCGGACCGCACGCTATTCCGGATGGCCTCGGTCTCCAAACTGATGACCTGGACTGCGGTGATGCAGCTGGTGGAGGCCGGCAAGCTGGACCTTGACGCGGACATCAACCAGTACCTGGACTTCAAGGTGCCCGAACGCGGCCTGCCGATCACGCTGCGCCAGCTGATGACGCATACCGGTGGCTTCGAAGCCAACCTCAAGTACATGTGGACTACCGAGGCGGTGGCCGCAGGCGGCGGTGCCGAACTGGGCCCCTACCTCAAGCAGCGGGTACCGGCGCAGATCTTCCCGCCGGGCACCGTGCCGGCGTACTCCAACTACGGCACCAGCCTGGCCGGCTATATCGTCGAGCGCGTCTCGGGCCAGCCCTTCGCCGAGTACGTGGAGCAGCACATTTTCGCGCCCCTGCAGATGCAGCACGCCAGCTTCCGCCAGCCGCTGCCGCCGGCCCTGCGCCGGATGGTCAGCCAAGGCTATGCACTCGGCTCGGGCACGCCGCGTGCGTTCGAGGTGACCCCCTCGGCGCCGGCCGGTGCGCTGACCGCCAGCGGCACCGACATGGCGCGCTTCATGATCGCTCATCTGAGTGCCGCGGGCGGCGCCGACACCGCCCTCCTCAAGGCAGCCACCAGCGCGCAGATGCTGACCCCCCAGGTCCGTTTCGCCCCGCCGTTGAGCACCATGGCGCTGGGTTTCTACGAGAGCAACGTCAACGGCCAGCGGGTGGTGTCGCATGCCGGCGACACGCTGTTGTTCCACTCCCAGCTGTCCCTGTTCCGTGACCACGACGTCGGCCTGTTCGTCTCCTTCAACAGTGCCGGCGCCAAGGGCATCACCGGGCCGATCCGGCGGCAACTGCTGGAGAGCTTCGCCGAACGCTACTTCCCGAAAGCCACCGCCACACCGGCGCCGGTGGTCGACCTGGCGCTGGCCAGGCAGCAGGCACGCGCACTGGCCGCGCAGAGCTATCTCACTTCGCGCCGCGCGCAGACAGGTATCGGCCTCACCGGCATCCTGTCGCAGACCCGGCTGGATGCCCTGGACGACGGCGCGCTGCGCCTCGACCGCATGAAACAGCCGAACGGACAGCCCACTACCTTCAGGCCAATCGCACCGTGGGTATGGCAGGCGACCGACAGTGAGCTGCGCCTGGCTGCCATCGTGAAGGACGGGGAGCCCATCGGCTTCGCGGTGGACTCGTCCTCGCCCTACAACGTGTTCGTGCGCGCAGAGGGCTACCGCTCGGCACGCTGGCTGATGCCGCTGCTGATCGCCGCGGCCAGCGTGCTGGCGCTGTCGGCGCTGGCCTGGCCGATCGCCGCGCTGGTACGCCGCCGCCACGGTCGGGTACTGGGCTGGCCACGCACTACCCTGCGTGCCTATAGCCTCAGCCGCGCGGCCTGCTGGTTGCTGCTGCTGGTTCCGGCAGTGGCCATGGCGTTGATGGCCTGGGTGTCGGTGGATTTCGCCCGCATCGACGACCGCCTGGATCCGGCCGTCATCGCATTGGGCATCGCCTCGGTGATCGCCATCGTCGGCGGCATCGCGGCGATGGGCTGGAACCTGCTGCACACCGTGCGCGCCGGTCGCGGCTGGCTGGCGCGGCTGTGGGCGCTGCTGCTGCTGGCCTCGGCCATCCTGCTTGGCTACGCCATCTTCCTGATGGGCCTGGCCGATTTCGCTCTCAACTACTGACCCGTCGCCCTCCCGGGGGCTGGAGATTTTCTCTGTGAAACTGACCCTGCAGATCGACTCGCTTGCCTTGCTGGCGCCCTTCCGGATCAGCGGCCACGTGTTCCAGCATGCGCCGGTACTGCGCGTGGAACTGGACGACGGCGGCCATCGGGGCCGTGGCGAAGCCAGCGGTGTGTACTACTTCGATGACACGCCCGCGCAGATGCTGGCCACGCTGGAAGCACTGCGGGCACAGATCGAAGCAGGCATCAGCCGCGCCGACCTGCAGCAACTGCTGCCGCGCGGTGGTGCCCGCAATGCGCTCGATTGCGCGCTGTGGGACCTTGAAGCCAGCCGCGCCGGCAAGCCCGCCTGGGCACTGGCCGGGTTGTCGCAGACGCGACCGCTGCTGACCACCTGGACCCTGGGTGCTGACGATCCAGCGACGATGCAATCGATCGCCACCGGCCGTTATGCGCCGGCCAAGGCACTCAAGCTCAAGCTCAGCGGCGAGCTCGACATCGATATCGAACGCGTACGCGCGGTGCGCCGGGTGCGACCTGACGTGTGGCTGGGGGTGGATGCCAACCAAGGCTACCACGTGGATGCGCTCGACGCGCTCATTCCCGTGCTGCTGGACAACGATGTCAGACTGCTGGAGCAGCCGCTGCCGCGCGGCCGCGAGGCCGACCTCAAGGGCTTCGCGCGGCCATTACCCTTCGCCGCCGACGAGAGCGTGCAGGATGCGTCGGAGATCGAGGCGCTGGCCGGGCTGTTCGACGTCATCAACATCAAGCTGGACAAGGCCGGCGGACTCACCGAAAGCCTGGCGATGGTCGGCAAGGCCCGCTCGCTGGGCATGCAGGTGATGGTCGGCAACATGATCGGCAGCAGTTGGGCGATGGGCCCGGCCTTCATCGTGGGCCAGCATTGCGACGTCGTCGATCTCGATGGTCCGCTGTTCCTGCGCGATGACCGCGTTCCCGGCCTGCGCTACGACGAGGGACTGGTGCATTGCGACGACGCCGTGTGGGGCAAGGGAGTACAGGCATGAACATGACATCGCATCGTCCGCGCGCCACGCAGTGGCGCACCCTGGCCGCCGGGCTGCTGCTGGCCTCGACTGCCGCGTTCTCGCCAGTGCATGCGCAGGCACCGGCCCCCGTCGCTGCACCGGCGGTGCCCGCGGCGACCGAAGCCGCTGACAGCATCGCGCCCGCGCCGACACCCACCGGCACGCTGGATGCCGCGCGCGTGGATACCTTCCTTGATGGCCTGGTGCCCTACCTGATGGCCCAGGGCGATCTCGCCGGTGCCGTGGTCACGGTGGTCGAGAACGGCAAGGTCGTCACCGAACGCGGCTTCGGGTTCTCCGATGTCGAGAAGCGCACGCCGGTCGATCCCAGGACCACGTTGTTCCGTCCCGGCTCGATCTCGAAGCTGTTCGTCTGGACCGCAGTGATGCAGCTGGTGGAACAGGGCAAGCTGGACCTGGACGCCGATATCAACACCTACCTGGACATCAAAGTCCAGGCCAAGGGCGAGCCGATCACGCTGCGCCAGATCATGACCCACACCAGCGGTCTGGAAGAGCGCATGCGCTACCTGATCGTGCTGGGCCCGGACCATCCGGCCAACCGCGACAACTATCTCAAGGAATGGATGCCGAACCAGATCAACCGGCCCGGCACCGTGCCGGCCTATTCCAACTACGCCACCGGCATCGCCTCCTACATCGTGGAGCGGGTCAGCGGCCAGCGGTTCGAGGACTATGCCCGGCAGCACATCCTGCAGCCGCTGGGCATGAAGTACGCCAGTTTCGAACAGAAGCTGCCGGCCGAGCTGCTGCCACACGCCGCCAAGGGCTACCGGCTCGGTTCGGGCAAGAGCTACCCGGCCGAGAAGAACACCGCTCCGGGCGTGGGTGGCTTATATGCCTCCGGCTCGGCGATGGCACGCTTCATGATGGCCACGCTCAACCACGGCGAACTCGATGGCCAGCGCATCATGCGCGCCGAGACCAACGCACAGATGCTGACCCCGCAGCCGGCGGTGCTGCCGCACCTGCCGCGCATGACCCTGGGCTGGATGGCCTCGGATACCGGCGGCTACGACACCCGCTCACACGGCGGCACGATGCTGTTCTTCTATTCGTGGCTGTGGATGATCCCGGAGCGCAACATCGGCGTGTTCGTTTCCACCAACAGCGTCGGGCGTGATGCGGCCGGTTCGGCGCTGCGTGCCCAGGTATGGGAGCGCTTCGTCGAGAACTTCCTGCCGCCCCTGCCGATCCAGGCCGCCGGTCCCGGCGTGGACGCCGACACCGCCCGCCAGCATGCCGCCGCACTGGCCAAGGTGGACTGGCACAGCACCCGTCGCTCGGACAGCTCGTATCTGCGCCTGCTGTCGCTGTTCTCGCCGGTGCGCGTGCAACCGCAGGACGACGGCACCATCACCGTCGATGGCCAGAAGGGCCTCAATGGCCAGCTGCTGCGCTGGCGCGAAGTGTCACCCTGGTTGTGGCAGCAAGAGCATGGCCGCAGCCTGCTTGAAGTGAAGGTGGTCGATGGCCGTCCGGTGTACTTCTCCGGCGGCCCGTTCGCGTCGGTATTCGGGTTTGAACCGATGCCCGGCTGGCGGTCGCCCAGCTGGTTGCGCCCCGCATTGATTGTCGCACTGGGGCTGCTGTTGCTGTCGGCGGTGTTGCGCGTGGGTGGCGTGTTCGTGCGTCGCTACTACCGGGTTCCCGCGCCGGCCGAAGGCCGTGGCCTGCGTCGACTGCAGACGTTGTCGATCACTGTGCTGCTGGGCAGCGTGATCGCCTGGCTGGCGTATGTGAAGGCGATGTCCGCGCCGGGCGGCATCTCCAGTTACAGCAACGGACCGTTGCTCCTGGTCCAGGCGGTGTCCTGGCTGAGCGTGATTGCCGCCGTCGCACTGGTCTGGGTGGCAGTCCGCAAGCCCGCCAGCTGGCCGCGTCTACGCCGCTCCGGCGCATGGATGGTCGCACTGTCGGGCCTGGTCGTCGCGTTCGTCGCCATCACTCAGCGCCTGATCAGTACCGGCCTGCAGCTCTGACCCCCGGACGCCCTGCCCGATGACCCTCGACGCACCGCGCAAGGCCTGGTTCGGGCAACCGCCAGGCCTGACCATCCTGTTCCTCACCGAGATGTGGGAGAAATTCTCCTACTACGGCATGCGGGCGCTGCTGGTCTATTACATGACCAAGCAACTGTTGTTCTCGCAGGAACAGGCCTCGATGGTCTATGGCCTGTACACCGCGCTGGCCTACCTCAGTCCGGTGTTCGGCGGGATGCTCGCCGACCGCTGGCTGGGCAAGCGCCGTGCGGTGATCCTGGGCGGCGCGATCATGGCGTTCGGGCACTTCCTGATGGCCTTCGATGCGCTGCTGTATCCCGCTCTGCTGGCGATCGTGCTCGGTAATGGTTTGTTCCTGCCCACCCTGCCCGGCCAGGTCGGCGACCTCTACCAGCGCGATGATCCGCGCCGTGGCTCGGCGTTCAATGTGTACTACGTGGGCATCAACCTCGGTGCGTTCCTCGCCCCGCTGGTCTGCGGCACGCTGGGTGAGGTGTATGGCTGGCACGTTGGCTTCTCCGCGGCCGGCATCGGCATGCTGCTGGGGCTGGTGATCTACATCACCGGCCGCCGCCACCTGCCGCCGGATCCGCCGCGCAGCGCGCGCGCCACGCTGCCCTTCTCCGCGCTGTGGCAACCGGCCTATCGCCCGCTGCTGCAACTGATGGCGATGATTGCCGGCCTGATCGTGGTGTTCCGTCTGGCCTACGAGCAGATCGGCAATACCATCGCGATCTGGCTCGATACCGGCGTGGACCGCGTGCTCACCGCGGATTTCACCCTTCCGATGACGTGGTTCTTCTCGCTCAACCCGCTGCTGGTCTTCCTGATTACCCCGCTGCTGGTGCGGCGCTGGATGCGGCAGGCCCGCGACGGCCGCGAGCCGGCTGCACTGACCAAGATGGCGATCGGTGCCGCCGTGGTCGGACTGTCGTTCGCGCTGGTGGCGATACTCGGTGGCGAACCAACGGCCAAGGTCGGCTGGCTGTGGGCCGCGCTGTTCTTTGCGATCTTCACCTTCGGCGAGCTCTTCATCCTGCCGGTCGGGCTGGGCCTGTTCGCCCGCCTGGCGCCGGTCGGCTTCGGCGCCACGATCATCGCGTTCTGGTTCCTCGCGTCGTTCGGCGGCAACCTGCTGGCCGGCGCGGTCGGCACGCTGTGGTCGACGCTCTCCAGCGCGGTGTTCTTCTCGCTGATGGCTGGTACCTGCCTGATCGTCGCTGTGCTGTTGCTGCGCCTGGAGCGACGTGCTCGGCCCTTGCTTGCCGGCAATGGGTCGCCTGCAGCGCAGGAGGCCGTCCCGGCTGACGATGCAGTGACCGCGCGATGAGGTCGCCGTGCCGGCACGGCGCGGTCTCGACCGCACGCGTGCCCGTATTCCCCCCGCGTCAGCTCGCCACACGGCCGCCCCGGCCGTGGATGACCGTTGTGCTTACCGCCCGACTTCGTTCCTGATTCCAGAGAGCCCGCCACATGCGCAAGCCGATGAAACGTTCGATCCTCGCCTCCACCGTCACGCTGTGCTGCATGAGTCTCGCCACTGCGGCGATGGCCCAGGACGCCGATGCCGAAGGCGGCCGCAGCCCGCCCGATGTCGTCGAGCTCGATCGCGTGGTGGCCACCGCACAGAAGCGCAGCGAGAACGTCATGGAGGTGGCGGCCGGCGTCAGCGTGATCAGCGAAGAGCGGCTGGAAGCGTTCGGCGCAACCCGCCTGAACGACTTCGCCGCCTACGTGCCCGGCTTCCAGGTCGACAGTGGCGGCGCACCGGGCCAGACCACGATGGCGCTGCGCGGCGTGGCACCGCTTGGCGGCGGCTCGATCATCGGCACCTACATCGATGACACCCCGATCGGCCCGAGCAGCAACAAGCAGCGCGCGACCACCTACGCGCTGGATCTGCTGCCGTATGACATCCAGAGCGTGGAGGTGCTGCGCGGCCCGCAGGGCACGCTGTACGGCGCCAGCTCGATGGGCGGCCTGTTCAAGTACATCACCAAGGCGGCCGATCCGGACGGCTTCGAGTTCCGCGCCGGCATGGACGTCAACGCCACCAAGGAAGCCGGTGACGTGGGCACCGGCGTGCGCACCTCCTTCAACGTGCCGCTGATCGAAGGCAAGCTGGGCATGCGCGCCAGTCTGTCGCGCCAGGGCACCCCCGGCTACGTCGACCAGCCCGACCTCAGCGGCGAGGATGCCAAGGACAGCAACGGCTACTACCAGCTGGCCTCGCGCCTGGCGCTGACCTGGCGCATCAGCGACACCGCCAACCTGCGCGTGCAGGCGCTGTCTCAGATCGTGGATGCCGACAACTCCAGCGCGGTGGGCCTGACCTATCCCACGCTGGAGCCGATCCGCGGCCCGCTGGAAGGCATCCTGCAGCGCGCGACGCCGTACCGGATGGAAACCGACTACTACTCGGCGATCCTGGACTGGGATCTGGGCAACGTCGATGTCGTGTCGGCCACCAGCTTCTCCGAAACCCGCATGGACGAAGTGCAGGACTCCACGCTGGTGTACGGCGCGGCGTGGCCCCTGCTGACCCGGTACCCGGCCGGCCAGGCGCAGTTCGATGTATTCCTCGGCACCCGCAAGTGGACCCAGGAGTTCCGGCTCAGCTCCAAGGAGAGCGAGCGCTTCGAATGGCTGCTCGGCACCTTCTTCACCGGTGAGAAGAACACCAACCGCCAGCAGGTCAGCGCCTACGATGCGAATGGCATCCCGTTGCCCTTCAATCCCGGCACCGCGAGCCTGCCCGGCAGCTATGACGAGCAGGCGATCTTCGCCGATGTCACCTACAAGTTCAGCCCCCGCTTCGATGTCTCCGCCGGTGTCCGGCACGCGCGCAACCAGCAGGATTTCGAGCAGCACAGCATCGGCCTGCTGTACGGCCCGCGGCCGATCGATCTGGCCGACTCCGCCGATGACAACGTGACGACGTGGAAGCTGGCCTCGCGCTGGCACCTCAACGACAGCGCGATGATCTACGCGCGTTACGCCACCGGCTACCGCCCGGGCGGGCCGAACGTATCGACCTCCGGCGTGGTGCCGATGACCAAGGCCGATACGCTGGACAACCTCGAGCTCGGCTTCAAATCGCACTTCTGGGACCGTCGCGCGATGATCGACATGGCCCTGTTCCGGATCGACTGGGACGACATCCAGGTGCGCGTTTCGGAAAACGGCCTGAGCTGGATGGGCAACGCCGGCAGCGCGCGCAGCCAGGGCGCGGAACTGAGCTTCATGGTGCGGCCGGCCGAGCGCCTGACGATCGGTCTCAATGCCGCCTACATCGATTCGAAGATCGGTGACGTGCCGCCGTCCAGCGGCCTGGTCTCCGGCAGCCGCATGCCGATGACGCCGCGGCTGAGCTGGTCGACCACCATCGACTACGACATCGATGTGAGCGACCAGTGGCAGGGCCGGATCGGCGCCGGGTATCGCGTCACCGGCGAGCGGGTGGCCGGTGCGTACGACATCGACAGCTACAACGCGCTGGACCTGCATGCCGAGCTGACCAACATGACGTGGACCGTGCGTCTGTATGCGCGCAACGCCACCGACGAGCGCGCCTATGTCTCGACCGGCGCCGTGCGCGACGCACTCAACCGCTACGTCGCCGTGACCGGCGTTCCGCTGCAGCCGCGCACCATCGGCATGTCGATCGACTATCGCTACTGAGGGGCTTCGGACACACCGTCAGAAGAGAGTGAGGAATTATCCTGATTAGGTTGCATATTCTCTGATTAGGACTTATACAGATCGAGCCAGGTCAAACAACAGCGAGTTCTCGCCGTGAATGCCTCTCCTCTCTTCTCTCCCCCGACCACTGGAACCCTCATGAGCCCGACGCCCACCGCTGCCGTACAGGCCCTCCCCGCCCTCCCCCAGCCGTACCTGCTGTTCCTGGGCGACACCACCGAAGCCGGCTTCGCCAAGACCGCGATCGGGCTGCACGACTGGGCGCCGGAAGTGTGTGTCGCCGAATGGAGCCTGCCCGGCTGCCCGATCACCACCGGCCTGCCCACCATGACGCCGGCCCAGGCGCGCGCCGCCGGTGCGCGTGCGATGGTGATCGGCGTGGCCAACGGCGGCGGCGTGATTCCCCCGCAGTGGCTGCCGGCACTGGTCGACGCCCTCGAAAACGGCCTGGACCTGGTCAGCGGCATGCACCAGAAACTGGGTGACATCCCGGAACTGGCCGCCGCCGCCGAACGCCATGGGCGCGAGCTGATCAACGTCCGCGTGCCGCCGCGTGGTATTCCGGTCGGTAACGGGCGCAAGCGCACCGGCAAGCGCGTGCTCACCGTCGGCACGGACTGCGCGCTGGGCAAGAAGTACACCGCACTGGCCCTGGCCCGCGGCCTGCGCGGGCTCGGCGTGGATGCCGACTTCCGCGCCAGCGGCCAGACCGGCATCCTGATCGCCGGCAGCGGCATTCCGATGGACGCGGTGGTCGCCGATTTCTCGGCGGGCGCCGCCGAACTGCTCAGCCCGAATGCAGCCGACGACCACTGGGATGTCATCGAAGGCCAGGGCTCGCTGTTCCATCCCGCCTACGCCGGTGTCAGCCTCGGCCTGCTGCATGGCAGCCAGCCGGATGTGTTCGTGGTCTGCCACCAGCCGGGGCGCAAGCATGTGCTCGGCTATCCGGACTATCCGCTGCCCTCCATCGAGGAAGTGATCGCGTTGACCGTGCAGCTCGGGCGTCGTACCAACCCGGACATCCGCTGCGTCGGCGTCAGTCTCAACACCCATGGCATGACCGAGGCAGCGGCATCAGCCGCCTGCGCCGAGGTCAGCGCGCGCCTGGGTCTGCCGGTGGCGGATCCGATGCGGCAAGATGGGGAATTCAACCGTTTGCTGGAGGCCTGCATCGCATGAAGATGACATCCCGTACCTTGAGCCTGTGCGTCGCGGCCATGCTGGGCCTGAGCCCGCTCGCCGCCTTCAGCGCCAGCCGGACCAGTCCGGTGGAAACCGAAGTCGCACGCCTGGCCACGTTGATCGACGGCAAGGTCGGTGTCTCGGCATGGCGCCTGGATGGCAAGGGCGAGCAGGTGCATCTGAATCCCGATGAAGGCTTCCCGATGGCCAGCACGTTCAAGGTCGCCGTCGCCGCCGTGATCCTCAGCAAGGTGGATGCCGGCGAACTGGCGCTGACCACGATGGTGCCGGTACCGAAATCCTTCTATGTCGATTCGGAAGTGATCGCCGACCGTTTCATCCACGACGGCGTGAGCCTGTCGGTGCACAACCTGCTCGAAGTGATGTTGACCCAGAGCGACAACACCGCCACCGACGTGCTGGTGGCCCAGGCCGGTGGACCGGCCGCGGTCACCGCCTGGCTGCGCGCACACGGCATCGAAGGCCAGCGCCTGGACCGCAACACCCGGCAGTTGCTGAGCGACATCTTCGGCCTCGGCGATGAGCCGCTGACCAAGGAACGCGTCGCGGAACTGACCCTCGACCCCGAGGTCGCCAAGCGCACCAAGTCCGGCAGCGAGGCGTTCGACAAGGATCCGCGCGACACCTCCACGCCGCGTGCGATGTCGACCCTGCTGACCCAGCTGTTCACCGGCAAGGCACTCAGCCCGGCCAGCACCGAGGTGCTGGTGCAGATCATGGAGCGTTGCCGGACCTGCAGCGCACGCCTGCGCGGGAGCCTGCCGCCGGGCACCAAGGTGGCGGACAAGAGCGGCACCGTCGCCGGCACCGTCAACGACGTCGGCGTGGTCACCCTGCCCGACGGCAACCAGTTCGCCATCTCGGTCTTCGTCAAAGCGAGCAATGCCCCGCGCAGCGAACGTGAGCGGGTGATCGCCGAGATCGCGCGCACCGTGCGCGACTTCTACCTGCTGCAGCCCACGGCCGCCCGCAAGTGACCGCCGCCGCCAGCCGGTTCCAGCGGTATCTGTTGCCCGGTCTGGCGTTCAAGTCCGCCGTGATCGGCGGCGGATACGCGACCGGCCGTGAGCTGGCGGAGTTTTTCCTGCCATCGGGCCCGTGGGGTGGCCTGGCCGCGATGGTGTTGTCGATGCTGATCTGGAGCGTGATCTGCATCCTGACGTTCCTGTTGGCACGGGCGATCCGTGCCAACGACTACCGCACCTTCTTCCGGCATCTGCTGGGCCGCGGCTGGTGGACCTTCGAAGTCGCCTACCTGGCATTGATCGTGGTGGTGCTGGCGGTCTTCGGCGCGGCCGCCGGCGAACTGGCGGCGACCATGTTCGGCTGGCCGCGGATCGTCGGCACGCTGGTGCTGGTGGCGATCATCACCGGCGTGGTGCAGGCCGGCACCACCGCCGTCGAGCGCATGTTCAAGCTGATGTCGGCCTTCATGTACCTGGTCTACGCCATCGCGGCGTGCCTGATCCTGTACCGCTTCGGTGGCGGCGCGATGGCACAGTTGTCCAACACCCATGAACTGGGCAAGGACTGGGTGCTCAACGGCGTGACCTACGCCGGTTACAACATGTTCGCCGCGGTCTCGATCCTGCTGGTCGTACGCCACCTGCTGTGCCGCCGCGATGCGGTGATCGCAGGCGCCTTGGCCGGCCCGCTGGCGATCCTGCCGGCAATCGTCTTCTACGTCTGCATGATCGCGTTCCTGCCGGACATCGCCGACGCGCCGCTGCCGTCGGACCTCATGCTCGGCCAGCTCGGCCTGCCGTGGTTCCAGTGGCTGTTCCGCCTGATGATCATGGTGGCGCTGGTGGAAACCGGGGTCACGCTGATGGCCTCCGTGGATGGCCGCATCAGCGTCAACTGGAAAGAACGCACCGGTGCCGCACCGAAGCGCGGCGTACGCGTGGCGATCATCGTGGCGATCCTGCTGATGGCCGTGTTCATGGCCGATGGGATCGGCCTGGTGGCACTGATCGCGAAGGGATACCGGCTGCTGGCCTACGCCATCCTGGCCACTTACGTGGTGCCGTTGCTGGCCTATTCGGCGTGGCAGATCGGGTCACGCCGCGGGCAGGCCTTCACCGCGCCCGTGGGCGACCTGCCCGATCCGCGTCCCGCGTTGGCCGATGCCATCGGCGCTCATCCGCCACAGGCGAAGACCAGGAACTGATGCAGTGCGCGTGCCGGCGCGGACAGGTCTTCGTCCGGGCGCCAGACCAGGCCGACTTCCATCGGCGGCACCGCGTCGGTGAGGGTGCGTACGTCGATCCGGCGCCCCTCCAGCGACCATGGCCGATAGACCATGTCCGACAGGATGCTGACCCCGAACCCGTAGGCGACCATGCCGCGCAGCGCTTCCAGCGACGAGGTCCGGAACACGACGTTGGGTTCGCGCCCGACCGAGCGCCAGTAGCGCATCGCCGACTCCTGGCCCTCGTCGACCATCAGCATGATGTACGGATACGGCTCCACGTCGGCCGGGCTGATCACCGGCAGCTGCAGCAGCGGATGCGACTCGGCCAGCCACAGTTGGCGGCGCGAGCGGATCAGCACCTGGCGCCGCAGCACATAGGGCTCGGCCATGTTGGAAATGATGCACAAGCCGAAGTCGAGGTCGCCGCTGCTGACGCCCTGCTCGATCGCGGCACGGTCCATGTCGACCAGGTCGACCTCCACCTGTGGGTAGGAGCGCTTGAAGCGCGCCAGCAGGCTCGGCAGGAAGTAGCCCAGCACCGTATAGGACGCGCCGATCCGCACCCGGCCCGGGAGGGTGTTGGCCAGGAACATCGGCTCGCTGAGCGCGTCCTGCAGCGTATCCAGGATGTGCCGCACATGCTGGTGGAAGCGGTGACCCTCGGCGGTGAGGCCGACCCCGTGCGGCATGCGGTCGAACAGCTTCAGGCCCAGCGAGGTTTCCAGCTGGGCGACCGCCGTGGTGATCACGGATTGGGAGACGTGCAGCTTGCGCGCGGCCTGCGAGAACTGCCCCAATTCAGCCGCTTCGGCAAAGTAACGTAGCTGGCGCAGGGTCATGTTGGCGGGGATTTGCATGCACGGGGTCCCACGGAATGAGGATATCTGAATAAACAATACCTCATACGCAATTAAACAAATTTACGATAAGCCGCTGTGCCTCTAGACTTCACACTGGGTGCAATGCGCCATGGCCCCAGCCGCCTTGCAAGCGCTGGTCCTTACCCGCTTCGCGACGAGATCCCGCCCGGATGTCGGCGCGCCAACATCGCCATTACCGTTGCCCCCCGCCTGCGGTATGCCTGTAGCTCCATGACCCAAGCCCAGCGAGGCCCCTGACATGTCATCACCCCAGATTCCCGCCACGAGCGAGCCGTTGCATCTGCACGTGCCCGAGCCCAGCGCCCGTCCCGGCCAGGCCACCGACTTTTCCTATCTGAAGCTGAGCCCCGCCGGCGCGGTCGACAAGCCGCCCGTGGACGTGAGCGCCAGCCAGACCGCGCCGCTGACCGGCCAGCTGATCCGCGTGCTGGACGACAACGGCGACGCCGTGGGTCCGTGGGCCGCCGACATCGACGACGCCGTGCTGCTGCGTGCCATGCACGCCATGCTCAAGACGCGCGCCTACGACGCCCGCCTGCTGATCGCCCAGCGCCAGAAGAAGACCTCGTTCTACATCCAGTGCCTGGGTGAGGAAGCGATCGCCGTCGGCCAGACCCTGGCGCTGCGCGATGACGACATGCAGTTCCCGACCTACCGCCAGCAGGGCATCCTGATCACCAAGGACGTCTCGCTGGTCGACATGATCTGCCAGGTGCTGTCCAACGCGGCCGACCCGCTGAAGGGCCGCCAGCTGCCGATCATGTATTCGTACAAGGACTACGGCTTCTTCTCGATCTCCGGCAACCTGACCACCCAGTACATCCAGGCGGTGGGCTGGGCGATGGCCTCGGCGATCAAGGGCGACACCCGCATCGCCACCGCATGGGTGGGTGATGGCGCGACCGCCGAAGGCGATTTCCACGCCGCGCTGACCTTCGCGCACGTGTACCGCGCCCCGGTCGTGCTCAACGTGGTCAACAACCAGTGGGCGATCTCCACCTTCCAGGCGATTGCCGGCGGTGAGAACACCACCTTCGCCGCGCGCGGCGTGGGCTACGGCATTCCGTCGCTGCGCGTGGACGGCAACGATCTGCTGGCCGTGTACGCGGCCTCGCGCTGGGCCGCCGAACGCGCCCGCAGCAACCTCGGCCCGACCCTGATCGAGTGGGTGACCTACCGCGCCGGCCCGCATTCGACCTCGGATGATCCGTCCAAGTACCGCCCTGCCGACGACGCGCAGCACTTCCCGCTCGGCGATCCGATCGACCGCCTGAAGCAGCACCTGATCAAGCGCGGCCTGTGGAGCGAGCAGCAGCACGACGAAGTGCGCACCGAACTCGATGCCGAGGTCCTGCGTGCCCTCAAGGAAGCCGAAACCCACGGGTTGCTCGGCAGCGACAACCGTCCTGGCGCGGCCCTCATGTTCGAAGACGTCTACAAGGACATGCCCGAACACCTCCGTCGCCAGCGTCAGCAGTTGGGAGTCTGAACACCATGAGCGGGATTGAACAGAACAACACCGGCGGCACGCCGATGACCATGATCCAGGCGCTGCGCTCGGCGATGGACGTGATGCTGGAACGCGACGACAACGTGGTGGTCTTCGGCCAGGACGTGGGCTACTTCGGCGGCGTGTTCCGCTGCACCGACGGCCTGCAGACCAAGTACGGCAAGCAGCGCGTGTTCGATGCACCGATTTCCGAGAACGGCATCGCCGGCGCGGCGATCGGCATGGCCGCCTACGGCCTGCGCCCGGTCGCCGAAATCCAGTTCGCCGATTACATCTACCCGGCCTACGATCAGATCGTCTCCGAAGCGGCGCGCATGCGCTATCGCTCCGGCGGCAGCTTCACGTCCTCGCTGGTGTTCCGCACCCCGTGTGGCGGCGGCATCTACGGTGGCCAGACCCACAGCCAGAGCCCGGAGGCGATCTTCGCGCACGCCACCGGCCTGCGCACGGTCATGCCGTCCAACCCGTACGACGCCAAGGGCCTGCTGATCGCCTCGATCGAGAACGACGATCCGGTGATCTTCCTGGAGCCCAAGCGCCTGTACAACGGCCCGTTCGACGGTCATCACGACCGCCCGGTCACCGCGTGGTCCAAGTACCCGGACAACCTGGTGCCGGAGGGCTACTACAACGTACCGCTGGACAAGGCCGCCATCGCCCGCGAAGGCAAGGCCCTGACGATCATCACCTACGGCACCACCGTGTGGGTGGCCAAGGCCGCCGCCGAAGATGCCGGGATCGACGCCGAAGTGATCGACCTGCGCAGCCTGTGGCCGCTGGATCTGGAGGCCATCGTCAACTCGGTCAAGAAGACCGGCCGCTGCATCGTGCTGCACGAAGCCACCCGCACCTGCGGCTTCGGCGCCGAACTGGTCGCGCTGGTGCAGGAGCATTGCTTCTACCACCTGCAGGCACCGGTGGAACGCGTTACCGGCTGGGACACCCCGTATCCGCACGCGCAGGAATGGGACTACTTCCCGGGTCCGTCCCGGGTCATCGATGCAATGCAGCGCGTGCTGGAGGACTGAACCATGGGACATCACGTCATCAAGATGCCGGACATCGGTGAAGGTATCGCCGAAGTCGAACTGATCACCTGGAAGGTCGAGGTCGGTGGCCCGGTCGCCGAAGACCAGGTCGTGGCCGAGGTCATGACCGACAAGGCCATGGTCGAGATCCCCTCGCCCGTGTCAGGCACCGTGGTCTCACTGGGCGGCAAGCCTGGCCAGATGATGGCCGTCGGCAGCGAGCTGATCCGCCTGGAAGTGGACGGTGCGGGCAACGCCAGCGCCGCCAGTGCACCGGCCGCCGCGGCGCCGGCCGAACCGGTAGCTGCGCCCAAGGCGGCTGCACCGGCAGCGGCACCTGCGGCCGCCGCTGAGTCTGCACCCGCTGCGACGCCGGCCAAGGCCGCCGCTGCCTCCGCACCCGCCTGCGCCGCCAAGCAGGACCCGCGTGGCGCGGTCACCAACGGTGTGCTCAACGCCGGTGAAGCCCCGCTGGCCTCGCCGGCCGTGCGCCGCCGTGCCTGGGACCTGGGTGTCGAGCTTCGCTACGTGCCGGCGACCGGCCCGGGGGGTCGCATCCTGCAGGCCGACCTGGATGCCTACGCCGCCGCCGGTGGCAAGGCACAGCCGGTCGGTGGCAGTGCCGGCGGCAGCAGCTACGCACGCCGTACCGGCGAGCAGCAGGTGCCGATCATGGGCCTGCGCCGCAAGATCGCGCAGAAGATGCAGCAGTCGTGGTCGACCATTCCGCATATCACCTATGTGGAAGAGATCGACGTCACGGAAGTGGACGCCCTGCGCGCCAGGCTCAATGAGCGCTGGGCCAAGGAACGCGGCAAGCTGACCCTGCTGCCGTTGCTGGCACGCGCGGTCGTGCTGGCCGCACGCGACTTCCCGCAGATGAACGCCCGCTACGATGACCAGGCCAACATCGTGACCCGCTACGAGGGCGTGCAGCTGGGCATCGCGACCCAGAGCGAGGTCGGCCTGTCGGTGCCGGTGGTCGCGCATGCCGAGTCGCTGGACCTGTGGCAGACCGCCGCGGAGATCGCGCGCCTGGCCAGTGCCGTGCGCGTGGGCAAGGCCACCCGTGAGGAGCTGTCCGGTTCGACCATCACCCTCAGCAGCCTCGGCGCGATTGGTGGCCTGGTCTCGACCCCGATCATCAACCATCCGGAAGTGGCGATCGTCGGCGTCAACCGCATCATCGAACGCCCGATGTTCCGCGAGGGCCAGGTGGTGGCGCGCAAGCTGATGAATCTGTCGTCCTCGTTCGACCATCGCATCGTCGATGGCATGGATGCGGCCGAGTTCGTGCAGGCGATCCGTACCCGCCTGGAAACCCCGGCCCTGCTGTTCGTGGAGTAAGCGATGTCCAATACCCTTCAAACCCAGTTGCTGATCATCGGCGGCGGTCCCGGCGGTTACATCGCCGGCATCCGCGCCGGCCAGCTCGGCGTCAAGACCATCGTGGTCGAGGGCGTCAATCCGGGTGGTACCTGCCTCAACATCGGCTGCATTCCCTCCAAGGCGCTGATCCATGCCGCCGAGGAGTTCGCCAAGGTCACCGCGTATGCGGCAGGTACCTCGCCGCTGGGCATCAGCGTGCAGGCCCCGTCGCTGGACCTGGCCAAGACCGTGGCGTGGAAGGCCGGCATCGTCAAGAAGCTGACCGGTGGCGTCAGTGCACTGCTGAAAAAGAACGGCGCGCAGCTGATCAAGGGCTGGGCCACGATCGTCGACGGCAAGACCGTCGAGATCGCCGGTGCCGCCGAAGATGGCGGCACGCTGCGCATCACCTGCGAGCACCTGCTGCTGGCGTCCGGCTCGGTGCCGGTGGAGCTGCCGTTCCTGCCCTTCGGCGGCAAGGTCATCTCCTCCACCGAAGCCCTCTCGCCGACCTCGCTGC
This sequence comes from Stenotrophomonas sp. TWI700, assembly GCF_039673645.1. Lineage (NCBI taxonomy): Bacteria > Pseudomonadati > Pseudomonadota > Gammaproteobacteria > Lysobacterales > Lysobacteraceae > Stenotrophomonas > Stenotrophomonas sp. TWI700. Next base: position 163,743 of record NZ_JBDJMB010000006.1, read on the forward strand.
CCAAACAGCTGATCGTCGTCGGTGGCGGTTACATCGGCCTGGAGCTGGGCACGGTGTACCGCAAGCTCGGCTGCGAAGTCACCGTGGTCGAGGCCCAGGAGCGGATCCTGCCGGCCTACGACGCCGAGCTGACCAAGCCGGTGGCCACGCACCTGGAGAAGTCCGGCGTGAAGCTGCTGACCGGCCACAGCGTGCTCGGCCTGGCCGACAACGGCAAGCTGCGCGTACGTGACAAGGACGGTAACGAAATCGCGCTGGACGCCGACCAGATCCTGGTCGCGGTGGGTCGTCGCCCGAAGACCGACGGCTTCAATCTGGAATCGCTGCAGCTGGATCTGACCGGCAAGGCGATCAAGATCGACGACCAGTGCAAGACCTCGATGCGCAACGTGTGGGCGATCGGCGATGTCGCCGGTGAGCCGATGCTCGCGCACCGGGCGATGGCGCAGGGCGAACTGGTGGCCGAGATCATCAGCGGCAGGAAGCGCCACTTCGTGCCGGCCGCGATTCCGGCGGTGTGCTTCACCGATCCGGAAATCGTGGTGGTCGGGCTGTCGCCGGACGAAGCCAAGGCACAGGGCATCGAGACCAAGGTCGCGCTGTTCCCGTTCGCGGCCAATGGCCGTGCGATGTCGCTGGAATCCACCGATGGCTTCGTGCGTGTTGTCGCGCGCAGCAGCGACCACCGGATCCTCGGCTGGCAGGCCGTGGGCGTGCAGGTCTCGGAACTGTCGATCGCCTTCGTGCAGTCCATCGAGATGGGCGCCGCGCTGGAGGATATCGCCGGCACGATCCACCCGCACCCGACGCTGGGTGAGGCGGTGCAGGAAGCGGCGCTGCGTGCGTTGGGGCATGCGTTGCATATCTAGAAAAACAAACGGCCCGCATTGCGGGCCGTTTGTTCTAGCGGGCAATGGTAGATCCGGGCCATGCCCGGATAGTGCGCCTCCGCCCAGGAGGCTTGCGGGAAGACCGTCGGCGTATCGCCACCAACACCTTCCTACGTGTCCACCCGAAGCGCACTCAGAACACCAGCTGCCAGCGTCAGCGTGGCACCAACCCCCAACGCAAGCATCGGCGCCGTGTCGACGGCGAAACGGGCAAAGATCAGAGTCATGACGACCCCGCCGACGGTTTGCCCCGCCAGACGGGCCGTGGCCTGCATGCCCCCGGCAGCACCGCTTCTTGCGCGGGGCGCCGCCAGGAACAGGTTGCGATTGTTGGGCACTTGGAAAAGGCCAAAACCCAGCCCGCACAGCACCATGAAGATCACCAAGGGGCGTGCGCTCTGCTGTAGATCCCACATTGCGGTCGCAGACAGCCCCACCGCCAGGCATGCACCGCCTACGACGCACAGCCAAGCTGTTGAGACGCGATCAGCAAGACGGCCAACCAATGGCGCCGCGATCGCGACAGTCAGCGGCCAGGGCGCCATGTAGAACGCCGTCATCAAGGGGTCCAGCCCGAGATTGTGCTGCAGGTAGAACGGCAGCGCCAGCAAGCCGAGGGTTATGCCGGCGAAACAGCAGAACGATGCGACCACCGAAGTGCGAAACGAAGGCCTGCGCAGCAGGTCTAGAGGAATCAACGGCCTCTCCTTCGGCAGTTCCCGTCGGATCAAGGCCGCCAGGGTGATGGCTGCGGCACCGATCAGCAATCCCGCTGGCACGGAATGCGCAGTCAGTAGTTCCATGCCGACGACGAGCGATGCAAACGCGGCGGCGTTCAAGGCGACACTGATCTTGTCGAGGGGGCACGCCGTGCCTTTGACGTCAGGCAGTGCGCGCGTGGCAAGAAGAACCATTGCACCCAACGGCAGGTTCAGAGCAAATAGCCACGGCCAACTTGCGCCAGCGAGGATCGCTGCGCCGATGGTGGGGCCCGCCGCAGACGAGAGCGCCACGGCCAGCGCGTTCCAGCCGATCGCGGTTCCGAACCGGTCCTGGGGCACGATGGCGCGAAGCAAGGCGATGCCGAGCGCCATGATCGCGGCAGCACCTAGACCTTGAAGGAAACGTGACGCGACGAGCCAAGGAAGTGATGGCGACACTGCACACAACACGGACGCGGCCGTGAACAGCGCAACTCCGCCGGTGAAAACCCGGCGATGGCCAAGACTATCCCCCAGCGCAGCGCACGGCAGCAGGGCCATCACCAACGCGAGCTGGTAAGCAGTGATGATCCAGATCGATGTTCCCGGGGACACCTGTAAAGAGCGGGCCATGCTCGGTAGTGCAACGTTGACCACGGCTGCGTCGAGGACGGCGAGAACCATGGCCATTAACACGGCAACAGTCGCGGCAGCCCTCCGTCGCCCAGGCAACTTTGGGCATTGTTCCATTGCGGCCACCGGTGCGAGCGGGGCAGTCACGAGCCTTCCGGCATCCATGTGCCATCGCGATCAACGTACCGGGTGACGCGATGCTCTTCTTTGTCCTCCTTCTTCAGGTCCCGCTCCGTGAAGCGGTACAGCAACGCGGGTCCATTCACGCAGCGTGTGTCGTGGATATCCCCCGGAAGATAGACCTGGACCTCGCCTGGACGCACCGTCGTCGACCCTCTCTGCACCAACTGAACGCTGCCGTCGGCGCTGACCAAGCGGGCGTAGGTACCCATTTCGATTTCACCCTGTTGAAGTGCATAGATGACCCACCCCCGGCCGTGGTCGTGAGGCGGCCTATACAGCCCCATTGGTTCGGTATGTGCCAAGAGGACGAACCCATTGAGGGCGTCGCGGTGCAGTTCCTTGTTCGCGGGCGCATCCCGATACAGTTCCTCCAGCCAACCCTCAGTGGCCGGCGCCTTGAGGAGATGCTCCAAGTGGCCTCGACACGCAGCGACAACCCTGGTGCTGAGTGGACCCCATTCCTTCGTTATGGCCTCCATCGCGACGTCCAACGAGCTACGAATGGAGTCTGTCTCCAGACTCTGCGTGGACCGGGAACGTTCAGGGCTGACCGGTATGTCGTTCAATTTGCTGTCCTTGACGTGATGAGATGTGAGTTGGACTATGCAACTTCAAGTCAACTTGAGGTCAAGGGGTTTCGCATGGACATCGCCGAGGTGGCAAAGCGGTCTGGTGTGCCCGCTTCAGCGCTGCGCTACTACGAGGAGAAGGGCTTGATCGCCTCGACGGGACGCTCCGGGCTCCGGCGAATCTTTTCGCCTTCTGTCGTAGACCAGCTTGCGCTGATTGCACTGGGGCAATCTGCAGGCTTCTCCCTCGATGAAATCAAGGTCATGTTTTCCGCGGATGGGCGGACGAACATCAACCGCAGCGCTCTGACAGCGAAAGCCGACGAGGTGGACGCTACAGTCGCAAGGCTAAAAGCGCTGAGCAAGGGTCTGCGGCACGCGGCCGTGTGCCCGGCCGAGAATCATGCTGACTGCCCTACTTTCCAGGGCCTGTTGCGCGCAGCAGGATCGGCCAGGCTATCCTCGCCTAAACACCGGTCCGACCCAATGTCGCCGACTGCCGCTTTCCAGCGCAGCAGGTGAGTTCACTCGATACCGACCCGGAAATCGTGGTGGTCGGGCCGTCGCCGGACGAAGCCAAGGCGCAGGGCATCGAGACCAAGGTCGCGCTATTCCCGTTCGCGGCCAATGGCCGTGCGATGTCGCTGGAATCCACCGACGGCTTCGTGCGCGTCGTGGCGCGCAGCCGCGACCACCGCATCCTCGGCTGGCAGGCCGTGGGCGTGCAGGTGTCGGAGCTGTCGATCGCCTTCGTGCAGTCCATCGAGATGGGCGCCACGCTGGAACATATCGCTGGCACCATCCGCCCGCACCCGACCCTGGGTGAGGCGGCGCAGGAGGCCGCGCTGCGTGCGCTGGGGCATGCGCTGCATATCTGAGGCAGGCGTGTAGGTCCGAGCCATGCTCGGACAACGTGTGATGTCAGAAGCCTCAGTTCGTACTTGGATGTGGACGACGCAGCCCACGCAGCACCGTGGCAAGCTGCTTGACCGCACTTTCCAGTTCATGCGGGGCGTGGGCGGCAAATCCCATCAGGAAACCTGCCCTGTGCCCGCTCGACGCATACAGTTCCTTCAGCCCGAGCAGCTCGATTCCGGCACGGCGGGCGCCGTCCACGGCCTCGCACTCGGGAATGTCGCCGATCAACATGCACGGCATCTGCATGCCGCCGTCGGGCACCGCCGGCTCCACGACGTCGGCCAGATGCTCGTGCAGCAACATCGCCAGCACGTCGCGGCGCGCGGCGTAGACCGCGCGCATGCTGCGTACATGCGCGCCGAAATGGCCACCTTCCATGAAACGCGCCAGCGTAAGCTGTGGAATCGCTGCACTGTGGCCGTCCAGCAGGGTGCGGGCCACGGTCATCGGCGCCACCAGCTCCGGTGGCAGTACCATGTAACCGATGCGCAGGCCGGGAAACAGTGACTTGGTGAACGTGCCGATGTAGATCGTGCGCTCATGCGGATCCAGTCCCTGTACGCATGCGGTGGGCTTGCCTGCGTAATGGAACTCGCTGTCGTAGTCGTCCTCGATGATCCAGCTCTGGTGCTGTCGGGCCCATTCGATGACCGCCAGGCGCCGCTCCAGCGCCAGTGTCGCCCCCGTCGGAAACTGGTGCGATGGCGTCACAAACACTGCCCTGGCCGGTTCGCCCGGCATTTTGCTGGCCTCGACCAGCTGCTCCACCCGCAGGCCGTCTGCATCCACCGGCACGGGCACGCACACCAGTCCGGCGGCGTCAAAGGCCTTGCGTGCCCCGTGGTACACGGGATCTTCGATGAAAATCCGCTCGCCCGGATCGAGCAAGACCGTCGCGCACAGCGTCAAGGCCTGCTGGGAACTGGTCAGCACCAGCACGCGCTCGGGACTGGCCCGCGCGCCACGTTCAAGATTGACATAATCGGCGATGGCGCGGCGCAGCGGCTCCACGCCTTGCGGCGGGCCGTGCAACAACGCAAGCGTGCCGTATTCCTTTATTACCTGCCGCCCCAATCGCTCCCAGGTCTGTAACGGAAAGCTGCGCGTTTCGGGCACCCCGGGCGCGAACGGGCGAGGTGTCCGGGCGTCGCGCACGCCGCCACTCTGGAACAGCGCGCTGCCACGCCGGCTGAGGCGCAGCGCGGCCTTACCGTCCACCCCGCTCCGCCGGGGCCGGCCGCGGCACGGCAGATGTCGGGCGCGCTCGGACACAAAGCTGCCGCTGCCCACCCGCCGCTCGATGAAGCCATCCGCGTGCAATTGACCATAGGCCGATTCGACCGTATCGCGTGAAACCCCCAGGGACTTGGCCAGCGCCCGTGACGCAGGCAATGGCCTGCCGACGCAAAGCACCCCGTCGAGGATCAACTGGCGAACGGCCCGCTGTAGACGCGCATGCAGCGGCAAAGCCCCGTGCGCGGGGTCCCCGATCCAGGCTTTGACCGACTCAAGTTGCGCGTGCTTGAACAATTGGCCTGCCCGTTTCGAAATAAATGGATGGGAACACCAGTCCATTTTAGAACTAAAAATACGTTCCACAGGCCTTCAGGCCGTCGCCAGGAACCACCGTCATCCCATGTCACTCCCTTCTCCACCTTCATCGACTCGCTGGAGCGATCTCACCCATCCCATCGTGGCTGGACTGATCTCGGTCATCGTCAACTACGGCGGCACTTTCATTCTTGTGTTCCAGGCCGCCAAGGTCGCGGGCCTGAGCCCGGAACTGACCGCCTCTTGGGTGTGGTCGATTTCCATCGGCGTGGGGGTGACGGGGATCATCCTGAGCTGGAGGTTCCGCGAGCCGATCATCACCGCGTGGTCCACGCCTGCGGCCGCGTTTCTGGTCACGGCACTGGCAACCACGTCCTACGCGGAGGCCGTGGGTGCCTATCTGATTTCAGCAGCGGCATTTGTGCTGCTCGGCCTGTCGGGTTGTTTCGAGCGTGTCATCCGCCTGATCCCGCCGGGCGTAGCCGCAGGCTTGCTCGCGGGCATCCTGCTGCAGTTCGGCATCGGCGCATTCGCAGGCATGAGCATCGACCCGTTGCTGGCAGGGCTGCTCATCCTTGCCTATCTGGTGTTCAAGCGGTTCTCCGCGCGCTATGCAGTGGTCGGCATCCTGGTGTTGGGGCTGGCCTTCCTGCTGAGTCAGGATAGGATCGATCTGTCCGGGCTGCGACTGGAACTGGCCACACCACTGTTCACCATGCCGGCGTTCTCGCTCAGCGCGCTGTTGAGCGTCGCGCTGCCGCTGTTTCTCATTACGCTCACCGGGCAGTACATGCCCGGCATGCTGGTGCTGCGCAACGACGGCTTCAGGACCAGCGCCAACCCCATTGTGACGCTTACCGGCCTGGGCTCGCTGCTGATGGCGCCGTTTGGCTCGCATGCCTTCAACATCGCCGCCATCACGGCGGCCATCGCCACCGGCCGCGAGGCGCACGATGACCCCTCCAAGCGTTGGGTGGCGGGCGTCGCCGCAGGCGGGTGCTACCTCCTCGTAGGGCTCTTCGGCGTGACGCTGGCTGCCGTCTTCATGGCTTTCCCGGCCACGTTCATCACCACGCTGGCGGGACTGGCGCTGCTGGGAGCGATCGGCAGCAGCCTGAGCACCGCCCTGGCCGACGCAACTACGCGCGAAGCATCGTTGATTACATTTCTCGCCGCAGCGGCCAACATCACCTTGCTGGGCATTGGAGGCGCGTTCTGGGGCCTGGTGGTCGGACTCATTGCCCATGCGCTGCTCAATGGCACGCAGCCGCATCGTGGGCGACCATCCACCGCAGCATCGCCCACCGGACCCGCAATCCAGAGAGAAAGAGGCAGTGCCGGAGCCAGTGGAGAAAAAGCAGGGTGACCGGCGGCAATTGGAAGCGGTTCAATGCGCAGCCCGCACCCGACCCTGGCTGAGGCGGTGCAGGAAGCGGCGCTGCGTGCGTTGGGGCATGCGCTGCATATCTGAGGCAGGTCTGTAGGTCCGAGCCATGCTCGGACGCGTTACAGGCACCCAAAGAAACGGCCCGCACTGCGGGCCGTTTGTTTGTATGGGTTCCGGTAGATCGCAACAAGCCGCCGTGGATGCTGGCTGGGACGGAGGGGCCACCGGCTCTCCATCCCGTCGGGCGCATTACCGCGCCCTAATGCGCGGCGCCCTCCGGGCTCACGCGCGTCGCGCCAAGAATCCAGGTCATGTCAGAGGTCGACCACGGCACGACATGCGCCGAGCGCGCCGGCAGTGGCGTCGCATCCCTCGGCCAGCCATCGATTCCCGCCGCGGCCTGCACCTCGACCGGACCGCTGTCCGCTGGCCAGCGCAATTCGATGCCGTCCGGCCCCGGTGCCTGCCAGCGCAGACGCGACCAGCGGTCCGCCTCGTCCAGCAGGGGCACTTCTTCGCCCTGCAACTGCACATTACGCACCACCGCCCCGCTCTTCAGCCGTACACGGAGTTCGCGCGTGTCTGCGGGTGCCCGCACGCGCAGCACCGATTGACCGGTGGCGGCATCGAAGGAACGCTCGAAGCGAACCCGCTCGGGCACCGCGATGGCGTCGGCCTTCGTCGCCCAGACACCCGTCCAATCCAACGCCGGAATCGGCAGGCGGGCAGGCTCACCCTGCCCTACCCGCAATGCGCCGCGGCTCCAATCGGACAGCTGCGACAACGGACTGACACGGTGGTACTGCTGGTTGTCTGGATCGGCGACGAACAGCACCTGGGACAGTTCGGGATAGCGCGTGCGGTCCGCCTGGGTGAGCGACGCCGCGGCCAGTACACCTGCGGCAGACAACAGCGTGACCAACGCGGCGATGGCAAGCCAGCGTCCGCCATCGGCCACGCGTACCCACGGCAGCAGCAACATGGCGAGCCACGCGAACGGCAACGCCAGTACTTCAGGCGTACCGAAGCCGATCGCCTCGAACAGCTGCAGCGCGAAGTGGAAGACATGGGCCAAGGTGAATGCGGTGATCACTGCCGCGGCAAGGACACGCAATGCGGTCAGCGGCGCGTGCGCCGGCAGCAGCCAGACCATCGCGGCCACCGCCAGCAGCGGCCACAGCAGCAACGGCGCCAGCTCCGGCGCAAGCACCTGCACGACCGCGCCGATGATCCAGGCCACCAGCAAGGCACCCAGCCGCATGCTTTCCCCGCGAACCGCGGTACCTGCACTGGTCCAGGCCAGCAGCGCCACCACCACACCCAACACCAACCCTATGGCGTCGAATCCACCCCGCAGCGAGGCGCATGCGCCCGCGAGCACGGCGAGCACGGCCGCTGGCTTACGCGCCGCCCTGCACAGCGTCAGTACGCCCAGCGCCAGCACCACGCCGATCGCCAACAGCCCCTCGCCTGCCGCCAGCTTGGAAAACGCCGCCAGCAAGTCACGGTTGTTCACCAGCGTGGCATCGCCGCCGCCCAGCAACCGGTACGACACACGCACGGCCAGCGCGACCGACAGCAGCGCCAACGGCCACCAGGCCGCGCCACTGACCACGCCCCGCCAGCCGCCTTGGTTGAACTTGGCCCGGCGTGCGACCACGACAAGGACCAGCAGTCCAAACGCCAGCACGCACCAGCCCGACCACGTCGGCACGCTGATCATCCAGCCGCCGGGAAGATCGCTGTAGATCGCCTCCTGGGTGGAGGTCGGCAGCGTCGCCGAGGTCGCCAGCTGGCGAACCATAGGCAGCACCTGCGCGCCCATGTGCTGCACGCTGCCCGGGTCGAGGTTCGCCACGCTCGCGGTCGCGGCGTGATAGTCGATCTGGCTGCCGATGATCGCGAAATTGAGCCCCGGAATGCCCTTCTGCGCCGGCACGGTGAAGTCGGTGCCGTTGGGCATGTAGCGGTAGACGAAACCGGTCAGCGAGTTGCCCAGCGGCTGCGGCGCGAGTTTGGCGAACGTGCCCAGCAGCGCCGCGTTGCCCGGCCCGGTTTCGAACAGCACCGCACGGCCACTGCTGCCGCGTGCTTCCAGATTGATGACGGTGCCGATGCGCGACGCGAGCGGATGCGACGCGAAGAACGCACGTGCGCCGAGCAGCCCGGCCTCCTCCGCATCGGTGAACAGGAACACCACGTCACGCTGCCGCACGTCACGCTGCAGAGCACGGGAGATCTCCAGCATCACCGCCACGCCAAGGCCATCGTCGGCCGCGCCGGGCGAATGCGGAACGGTGTCGTAGTGCGCCATCAGCAGCACCGCCGGCAGGCTGCGATCGCGGCCCGGCAGTACCGCGACCACGTTCTCGACATTGGCCGCGCGCACACCACGGCCGTCGCCCGAACCGTACTCGGCGGCTGCGTTCCCGCGGTGCACGGCCACCTGCAGTCCGGCCTGCTGCAGGTGGTTCACCAGTTGGTCGCGAACCCTTGCCGCGGCCGCTGAGCCGGTGGGATGCGGTTCGGCAGCGATCCAGCTCAGGTGCTGCATCGCGCGTGCCGACGAGAACTCGGTGGTGGCGATGCTGGCTGGCTGTGGCGGCGGGGTTTTCTGCGCGCTCCAGGCGGACCATGCGGCGATGACGATGGTGAGGAACAGCAGTGGCAGCGCGTAGAGAGCAACCACGCGAGAGGCACGCGAAGTGCTCACGCGACCACCTTTGAACCGAGCAGCCTGAAGCAGAAGAGAGTTCCGAGCACGGCGCGAATCCAAAAAGGGGACATTCGCAGGATTACAAGGCCATTTCCGGTCTGTCAAACATTTTTCCGATGCGCCTAAAGTGCATGCGCACTCGATACTCACCTGGCGTCAGATGTCCACGGGGTAACAGGTGAGTCTGTTCGCTGGTAAAGATCAACCATGGGGGCGGGGTAGAAACGGGATCTGCCCCCCGGGAAAGATCAACTCGTGCCTTCATCGAGAATCCGTCCGCCATCGTCGCCCCAATTCGGTCCCCAGCAGAACCGACAACACTGTGACAGCCCAATCCAGCATCCAGAGCGGAGACTGATGATTTGTGTCACCGATTGCAAATAGAAGTAGAGCACCAAGTAATTCATGAAGCACAAGCACGGAGAACACATGGAGATACAGCGATCGCGCCTGTACTAACGCCAGCCTGACGAACACCCCACTGACAACGGCAGCGTCCAGCAGATAGTCGATCGAGTATCGAAGCGCCAGCTGCGCTGCCGACAGTTCACTGCCCATCGGACTGTCAGTTATCGCACTGACGCAACTTCGCAAAAAAAGCAGAGCGATGGCGAACACGACAACCCTAGGAATGTTCATGAATTTCCCCTGCAGCGAAGTCAAGGCACACCGCCCTTATCACGCCAGTCGGTGGGTGCTGGCGACTCAGTCATTATGTGTGGATCTCCAGAATCCTTATCCCCGCGAGAACGTTCAACTGTAGCCTCAACCGTATCACCTACCGCTTTTCCGACTGCCGCCCCAACAAAGTCGGCGGCGTCCTTACCTATTTTTCCGTCCAGAACCTTCGCCGCAATCTGGCCAGCCACCTCACCCGATACAGCCCCGGCCCCCTGCCCAGTGGCGTCCTCTCCGCTAGCGACCTTGATTGTTACTTCAACCGCGTCTTTCACTGGCGCCACGGCCGTAAAATCCATGATCGTTCCCGCGATCTGGAGATCCTGCCTGTTCTGCCTATCCACCTGCGCTTGGGCTTTCTCGAAATCTCCACCATTGTCCACCATCGCACGAATCCACCGCCCGATCTTTTTGCCCATCGCTCTCGACTGACGACCGTCCGGGTCGGTGAATGTGTACGGGCTATTGAATGCATAGGCATAGCGGTGGAACTGCCGCCAGTCGCCCGTCTCATAAGCCATCACCGGATCTACAGACAAGAACCGCCCTATGCCGGGATCGTAGTACCGCTGCTGCATGTAAATCAGTCCCGTGACTGCATCCTGCACATGGCCGGTGTAGCCCGGTCCGTCGCGCAGTTCGGGCAACAATTGCATGCCATACGGCTCATATTCTCGTCGTTCAATGACGCGACCACTGCCATCGGTCACAGCGACGATGGAGCCCAATGCATCGGTGTGCGTGTACTTGACCGTCTCCTGCACCTGGGCTTGCGCCGCGGTGCCGAAGACCAGAAGCAGCCACGGCAGGTAAGGACCTGCTTCTCGGCTCATGACTGCAACTCGTCAGATCCGCATTCCGCTATCGAGGTCGGTGGGGAGGCGTTCCACACGTTGCCCGACCGGGCTGCACCACGCCGGACAGCCAGAGTTGCTGCAGACCCACCCGACATGGCCCAGTGGTCTTTGCGCCGCGTACTGGACATCGCCATGCATCGGCAGGCGCGCCTCCCCGGCGTCTCGAGATCGTCAGTGTCGTGACGGTAGGTTGACGAATGACCACACCACATTTCCACGCCCCTGGACTGGAGTTGTGTGTAGAAAGTAGTCAGGAGGAATGGCTGTCGAAATAGGAAACCTCCGCGCCTTTCTATCAGGAAGGCACGTCGGGAATTCTGTATCCGGGCATAACAAGTTGAAAAGGAGCATGCATGCCAATCACGAAGAAGATGGCGCGATAAGGACCTTATGGGCTGCAGATGGTGCCGAATGAGTTGATTCGCCAGCTCAGCAACGGCCTGACCACAAGAGCATCGCCATGTATGCCGGGGCATGAGCGTGCGCGACATCCGCGCCAACCTGTCCCGCAGCGCGGCAGCCAGGTCTCCCCACCTCTGCCGTCGAGGTCTCGCTCCCGATGTTCGGAACATCGGATCATGTGAAAAAGCTAATCACATATGACAAGGGCGCCTCTCGGCGCCCTCGTTCTTTCAACTCATTCCCACTCAATAGTAGCCGGCGGCTTCCCCGAGATGTCATAAACCACCCGCGACACCCCGCGCAGCTCATTGATGATCCGATTACTCACCGTACCCAGGAACTCATACGGCAGGTGCGCCCAATGCGCCGTCATGAAATCGATGGTTTCCACCGCGCGCAGCGCAATCACCCACTCATACGCACGCGCATCACCCACCACGCCCACCGACTTCACCGGCAGGAACACCGCGAACGCCTGGCTGGTCTTGTCGTACAGATCGGCCTTGCGCAGCTCGTCGATGAAGATCGCATCGGCCTTGGCCAGCAGTTCGGCGTATTCGCGCTTCACTTCGCCGAGGATGCGCACGCCCAGGCCCGGGCCCGGGAACGGATGGCGGTAGACCATGCTGCGCGGCAGGCCGAGCTCGACGCCGAGGCGACGCACTTCGTCCTTGAACAGCTCACGCAGCGGCTCGACCAAGCCCAGCTTCATGTGCTCGGGCAGGCCGCCGACGTTGTGGTGGCTCTTGATCACGTGGGCCTTGCCGGTCTTGCTGCCGGCCGACTCGATCACGTCGGGGTAGATGGTGCCCTGCGCAAGCCACTTGGCGTTCTTCAGCTTGGTGGATTCTTCATCGAAGATGTCCACGAACAGGTTGCCGATGATCTTGCGCTTGGCTTCCGGATCGCTCACGCCTTCGAGCTTGCTGAAGTAGCGGTCCGCGGCATTCACGCGGATCACCTTGACGCCCATGTGCTCGGCGAACATCGCCATCACCTGGTCGCCTTCCTGCCAGCGCAGCAGGCCGGTATCGACGAACACGCAGGTCAGCTTGTCGCCGATCGCCTTGTGCAGCAGCGCGGCCACGACCGACGAATCGACGCCGCCCGACAGGCCCAGGATCACTTCGTCATCGCCGACCAGTTCGCGCACGCGGGCGATCTGGTCGTCGATGATGTTGGCGGCGGTCCACAGGGTCTCGCAGCCGCACACATCCACCACGAAGCGGCGCAGCAGCGCCTGGCCCTGCAGGGTGTGAGTCACTTCCGGATGGAACTGCACGCCGTACCAGCGCTTCTCTTCGTTGGCCATCGCGGCCACCGGGATGCGATCGGTCACGGCGGTGACGGTGAAGCCCGGGGGCGCGACGGAGACGTGGTCGCCGTGGCTCATCCAGACATTCAACTTCGGCTCGCCACCGTGGTCGCTCAGGCCCTTGAACAGCGCATCCGGGGCGACGACGTTGACTTCGGCATGGCCGAACTCACGCTGGTCGGCCGCTTCGGTGGCGCCACCGAGCTGGGCGGCCAGGGTCTGCATGCCGTAGCAGATGCCGAAGATCGGCAGGCCGCTGTCGAACACTTCCTGCGGCGCGGCGGGCGCGCCCGGCAGCGTGGTCGATTCCGGGCCACCGGACAGGATGATGCCCTTGGCGCCGAACGCGGCGATGTCGGCCGGGTTGTGGTCCCATGCCCAGATCTCGCAGTACACGCCGAGCTCGCGGATGCGGCGCGCGATCAGCTGGGTGTACTGAGCACCGAAATCGAGAATGAGGATCTTGTCGTTATGGATGTTGGTCATGGCGCCCTGGGCAATGCAGGAAAGAAAACAGGAAACGAATACGAAAACCGGCGGCCTATAGAGAAAGAGGAACGGGAATCAGCTTCCTCGTTCCTCTTTGCTCATGCCGCATCAGGCGCGGTAGTTCGGCGGCTCTTTGGTGATCTGCACGTCATGGACGTGGCTCTCACGTTGGCCGGCGCCGCTGATCTTGACGAACTTCGGCTTGCTGCGCATGTCTTCGACGGTGCCGCAGCCCACGTAACCCATGGTGGCGCGCAGGCCGCCCATCAGCTGGTGGATGATGCCGCCGACCGGGCCGCGATACGGCACGCGGCCTTCGATGCCTTCGGGCACCAGCTTGTCGGCGCTGGAGGCGTCCTGGAAGTAGCGGTCCTTGGACCCCTTCTCCATCGCGGCCAGCGAGCCCATGCCGCGGTAGCTCTTGTAGGAGCGGCCCTGGAACAGCTCGGTCTCGCCGGGCGATTCCTCGGTGCCGGCCAGCAGGCCACCGATCATGATGGTGGAGGCACCGGCGGCCAGCGCCTTGCCGATGTCGCCGGAGTAACGGATGCCACCGTCGGCGATCAGCGGGATGCGGTCCTGCAGCGCCTCGGCGACCAGGTCGATCGCGGTGATCTGCGGCACGCCGACACCCGCGACGACGCGCGTGGTGCAGATCGAGCCCGGGCCGATGCCGACCTTGACCGCGTCCGCGCCGCTGTCCAGCAGCGCCAGTGCGGCTTCACCGGTGCAGATGTTGCCACCGACGACCTGCACCTGCGGGAAGTGCTTCTTGACCCAGCTCACGCGGTCCAGCACGCCCTGCGAGTGGCCGTGCGCGGTGTCGACCACCAGCACGTCCACCCCGGCGGCGACCAGCGCCTCGACCCGGCGGTCGGTATCACCACCGACGCCGACGGCCGCGCCGACCAGCAGGCGGGTGGCGGTGTCCTTGGCGGCGTTGGGGTAATCGGTGTTCTTCTGGATGTCCTTGACGGTGATCAGGCCGCGCAGGGCGAACTCATCGTTGACGACCAGGATCTTCTCGATGCGGTTGCGGTGCAGCAGCTGCAGCACTTCATCCGAGGCCGCGCCTTCCTTGACCGTGATCAGGCGATCCTTCTTGGTCATGATGTGGCGGACCGGATCGTCCAGCTCGGTCTCGAAGCGCATGTCACGGTGGGTGACGATGCCGACCAGCTGGCCGCCGCCGTCCACTACCGGCACGCCGGAGATGTTGCGCGCCTGGGTCAGGGCCAGCACGTCGCGGATGGTGGTTTCCGGGCCGACGGTGATCGGGTCGCGGATGACGCCGGCCTCGAACTTCTTGACCTTGGCGACTTCGGCAGCCTGCTGCTCGACGCTCAGATTCTTGTGGATGATGCCCATGCCGCCGAGCTGGGCCATGGCGATGGCCAGGCGGGCTTCGGTGACGGTATCCATGGCAGCCGAGAGGATCGGAAGCTTCAGCCGCAGGTCGCGCGTCAGGCGCGTTTCCAGACTGACATCCTTGGGCAGGATGATGGAATGAGCGGGGACGAGGGAGACGTCGTCGTAGGTGAGAGCTTCAGCCTGGATGCGCAGCATCGGCATACCCGAGATGTGGGGAAGCGCGACATTTTACCCTGATTCGGGCGTCTTTGGCAGGGGGCGGATGCGACGCTGTGTCGCGCCGGCAAACGCCGGTTCAGGACGCGGAGAATGTCCCCAAAACCAACCCGCGGTAGTGCCGGCCGCTGGCCGGCTCCTCATGATCCTTCGGCGGCACTACGGGGT
>NZ_JBDJMB010000007.1:0-171597 GCF_039673645.1 Stenotrophomonas sp. TWI700
GGGGGTGCGGGGGCCCCCTACCCCGCCGCGGGGAGGGCCGGCCGCTGGCCGGCATGGTCGGGCGCCCGGCATGGGGGGGCGCCGCCCCGCGGCGGGCACTACCTGTGGGTTTTCCGGCTTACATGTCGAAGCGCACGCTTACCGCAAAGGTCCGTGGCAGGCCCACGCCTGCATTGGACCAGTACGTCCGGTTGGCGAGGTTCTCCACGCCGGCGCGCCAGGTGACGGGGTGACCGGCGGCCTGCATGCGGTAACCCACGCCGGCGTTGACCAGCGTGTAGTCGGGCAGCTTGAGGGTGTTGTCGGCGTCGTAGTAGACGTCGCCGTAGTAGCGGGCCAGTGCATACACGCTCAGCCCCTCGACCTGCCGGACGCTGTAATCGGCATGCAGCACGCCCTGCCAGCGGGCGGCGCCGGCGGTACGGTTGCCTTCCTGGGCCGCGCTGCCCGGGGAGAGCTTGTCGTAGGTCGGGTCCAGCCAGGTGACGCCGCCGCCGAGGGTGAACGCATCGGTCAGGCGCACGTCGGCGCTGGCTTCCACGCCTTCGTACAGGGTGATGCCGTCCTGCACCAGCCGCTTGCCGGCGGAGGTGATCAGATCGATGTTCGCGCCACGCTCCAATCGGAAGGCGGCCGCATTCGCGCTCCAGCGCGGGTACTCGATCTTGGCGCCGATCTCATACTGCTTGCTGATGGTCGGGTCGAGCACGTCACCGGCGTTGATGTAGTCGCTGCCCACGCGGCTGCCGGCTTCCAGCGATTCGACGTAGCTGGCATACAGCGTCACCGCATCGGCCGGCTTGTACATCAGGGCGTAGGTCGGGGTGACCGGATAGGTGTGGTACGCGCCCTTGTTCTCGAAGTCGTTGTAGCGCGCACCGGCCAGCAGCGACCAGCCATCGGCGAAGCTGACGGTGTCGCTGACGAACACCGCCTGCTGCACGGTCTCGCTGCCGCGCGTCAGCACGCGGGAGCCCACCGCGTCGTGGCGCAGGGTCGGGCGCTGGTAGATGTTGCCGCGGCCGAGGGTGTTCCATTCGGACGGGCGGTCCCAGCCCAGCCCGGTCTGGTGGGAGACACCGGCAACGACCTGGTGCGACAGCAGGCCGGTCTGGAAGCGGCCCTGCACGAGGGCCTGGGCCAGCTTCCACTCGCTCTTGCCGCCGAGCTCGTAGGTGTTGACGTCGTAATCGCCGTTGACGTCATCGATGTAGGCGAAGATCTTGTTGACGTCGTTCCAGGAGGTGGTCACGCCATAGCTCAGGCTGGCCTTCCAGTCGCTGTTGATCTGCCAGTCCAGGGCGGTGGAGAGCAGGCTGGAGCGGGTGTCGTAGTAGCTGCCGTCGATGCTGTTGTCGATGTCGCCCGCAAGCGGACGCGGCAGCCCGGTCAGCCCGATGAAGTAGTACTGCGGGGATTCGTTGCCGAGATCGCGCGACTGGAACACGCCATCGAAGGTCCAGGTGAGGCGGTCGCTCAGGCGCGCATCCAGCGACAGCGCACCAACCTTGCGGTCCACGTCGCCACCGTTGAAGGTCTCGCCCTTCTCCTGGTAGGCATTGAAGCGGTAGCCGAACATGTCCTCGTTGCCGAAGCGCCCGCCCACATCGACCTGGCCGCTGACGATGCCGGCCTCGCGCCAGCCCAGCTGCGCCGACAGCGTGGTGACCTCGGTGGGCTTTTTGGTGACGTAGTTGACGATGCCGCCGGGCTGGCCGAAGCCGTACATGAAACCGCCGGGACCCTTCAGCAGTTCCACCTGCTCCATGACTTCCAGTGGCCACTCGGTGCCCCACGAGGACACCTGCAGGCCGTTGACGCGGTAGCTGTCGTAGCTCAGGTCGATGCCGCGGTTGCGGATCGGCGAGCTCCAGCCGCTGGCATAGGCGCTGACCTGGGTGACCACCGAGGGGTCGGTCAGGAAGGCCTCGCCGAGCGAGACCACTTGGCGCTTCTCGATGTCCTCGCGGCCGACTACCGAGATCGCGAACGGGGTGTCGCGCACGGCGCGGTCACCCAGGGCGCCGGTGTCGGTGTGGGTGCGCTCGGCGGTGACCTTGATGGCATCCAGGTCGGTGGCGGAGCGCACCCGGGCGCCGCCGTCGGGCGCGGACTGGGCATGGGTGGCGCAGGCGAGCGACAGCGCAACGGCCAACGTGGCCAGGCGGGGCAGGGAGGACGACAGCATCGATGGGTTCCTTGGCGGACAGCACAACGCCGTCCGCGATCTACAGAGGGCGGGGGAGGGTCGATGGCTGGATCGCGCAGGCTGGCCGGGAACCGGCAGCGGGGGCATCGCAGAGGGCGATGCAGGACCGTGGCTGGATGAGAATTGTTGTCGTTTTGTTACGTGGCGTCAAACCGAGGGGCAACGACCTGGTGTACCGACCAACGGTCGGTACCTACCGGGCGATGGCGCTGCGCTTCAGGGCCCGCTTCTCGCGGCGCCGCGCCCGCCGGGCCACCCAGCGCTCGCGCAGGCACGAGAAGATCACGTACAGCGCCGGGGTGCTGAGCAGGGTCAGGCTCTGCGAGAACAGCAGGCCACCGATCATCGCGATGCCCAGCGGGCGGCGCAGCTCGGAGCCTTCGCCGAGGCCGATCGCCAGCGGCACCGCCGCCAGGATCGCCACCATGCTGGTCATCATGATCGGGCGGAAGCGCACGATGCTCGCTTCGCGTGCGGCTTCCAGCGGGCTCTTGCCGTGCTCGCGCTGCGCCACCACCGCGAAGTCGATCATCATGATCGCGTTCTTCTTGACGATGCCGATCAGCAGCACCAGCGCGATCATCGAGATCACCGACAGCTCGGTGTTGGTGCCGTACAGCGCCAGCAGCGCGCCGACGCCCGCCGCCGGCAGCGTGGAGAGGATGGTGACCGGATGGATCAGGCTCTCGTAGAGCATGCCCAGCACCAGGTAGACGGTGATGATCGCCGCCATCACCAGGATCAGCATCGCCATCGGGTCCGAATCGAAGCCGAAGCCGGCGTTCTCCGCCAGGCGGATATCGCCGGGCATGCGCATGCCGTTGACCGTGCTGTCGATGATGGCCTTGGCCTCGCCCATGCTGGTGCCGGGGGCGAGGTTGTAGCTCAGCTCCATCGTGGTGTACTGGTTTTCGTGGGTGATCTGCGACGGGGCCAGCCCCGGCACCTGTTCGGCCACGGCGGTGATCGGCACCATCTCGCCATTGCCGGCACGCACATGGATCTGGTCCAGCGCCCCCGGTGTCGCGGTCTGGTCGGGCAGGGCGTTGACCACCACGCTGTACTGGTTGATGTCCGAGTAGATCGTGGAAATCTGGCGCTGGCCGAAGGCGCCGTACAGCGCGCCGTCGATCGCACCGACCGACACGCCCAGGCGCGCCGCCTTGGCGCGGTCGATCACGATGTTCTGGCGCAGGCCGGCGGCGTCCACGTCGGTGCCGACGTCGGCCAGCTTCGGGTTCTTCTTCAGTGCGGCCTGCAGCTTGGGCAGCCACTCCTGCAGCTGGGCCAGGTCGTTGCCCTGCAGCGAGACGCGGTACTGCGCGCCCTGGCTGGCGCCACCGCCATCATTGCTGGGCAGGTCCTGGATCGCGCGCAGCCGCAGCTGCAGGTCGGGATAGCGGTCGGCCTTTGCGCTCAGGCGGGCCAGGGCCTGCGCGGTGGTCTCGCGGCGGCCGTCCTTGCGCGACTTCAGTTCGACGTTGAACTGCGCGCTGGAGCCCTGTCGGCCACTGCCCAGGCGCACGCCCACGGTCTTCACCGCCGGGTCGGCCATCAGCATGTCGGTGATGCGGCGCTGGCGGTTGACCATGTCTTCGAAGGAGACGGTCGCGCTGGAATTCGCGCGGCCCCAGATCAGGCCGGTGTCCTGGGCCGGGAACGCGCCCTTCTTGACCGCACCGAACAGGAACACCGTCGCACCGATCAGCAGCAGCGGGGTCAGCGACAGCAGCAGCGCATGGCGCAGCGAGAAGTCCAGCAGCTTCACGTAGATGCGCAGCATGCGGTCGTGGCCGGCATCGAGCAGGCGGCCGAAGCGGCTCGGTGCGCCGCCATCGGCATGCGCACTCAGGAAGCGGCTGCACAGCGCGGGCGTCAGGGTCAGCGAGATGACCATCGAGACCACGATGGCCGCGACCAGGGTCACGGTGAACTCGCGGAAGAACGCACCCATCATGCCTTCGGCGAACAGCAGCGGGATGAACACCGCCACCAGCGAGGCGGTGATCGATACGATGGTGAAGCCGATCTCGCGCGCGCCGGTGAGGGCGGCCTGCATGCGCGTCATGCCCTCGTCGAGGTGGCGCATGATGTTCTCGATCACCACGATCGCATCATCGACCACGAAGCCGATCGCGATCACCAGCGCCAGCAGGCTCAGGTTGTTCAGGGTGAAGCCCAGCACGTACATCACCAGGGCCGCGCCGGCCAGCGACAGCGGCACGGTCACCGCGGCGATCAGGGTCGGGGCCAGCCGGCGCAGGAACAGCGCCATGGTCAGCACCACCATCGCCAGTGCGATCAGCAGGGTGATCTGCACTTCATGCAGCGAGGAGCGGATGGTCGGGGTACGGTCGAAATACGGGGTGAGCGTGGTGCCCGGCTGCAGGTAGTCGCGCAGGGTCGGGATCTGCGCCTTCACCCGGTCCACGGTCTCCACGATATTGGCGCCGGCGCGGGTGAACACGTACATCACCACCGCCGGTTTGTGGTTGAACCACGCGGCCTGGTAGGCGTCCTGCTGCCCGTCGTAGACATTGGCGATGTCCTGCAGGCGGATCACCCGGCCATCGTCGGCGGTCTTGATCACCAGCTGGGCGAAATCGGCCGCGCGCGCGACGGAGTCGTTGGCGATGATCGCGGTGGTGGTGTTGCCATCGGTGAGGAAGCCGGTCGGCGAGGTCACGTTGGCCGCGCGCACGGCGTTGCGCAGGTCATCGGCGGTCAGGCCGAGCGCGTTCATCAGGCGCAGGTTGACGTCCACGCGCACGGCCGGCGTGGAGGCCCCGGCGATATCCACCGAGGACACGCCGGTGATCTGGCGGATGCGCTGGGCCAGCAGCGAATCGGCCACGTTGTAGAGGTCGTCGGCCGACTGCGTTTCCGAGGTCAGGGCGATCGCGATGACCGGGTCGTCGTTCGGGTTCGCCTTCTGGAACATCGGCGTGCCCAGCCCGGCGGGCAGGTCGGACTGCGCCGAGTTGATCGCGGTCTGCACGTCCAGCGCGGCCGAATCGATGTCGCGGTCGCTCTGGAAGATCATGAAGACCAGCGAGCTGCCTTCCGAGCTGGACGAGCGCATGCGGTCGATGCCCGGGAGCTGGCCGAGGTGGCGCTCCAGCGGCGCGGTCACCGTGGAGGCCATCGTCGTGGCATCCGCGCCGGCCTGGTTGGCATGCACGAAGATCACCGGGATCTGGATGTTCGGCAGCGCCGACACGCCCAGCTGCAGGTAGCAGATCACACCCACCACGAACAGGCCGATGGCCAGCAGGGCGGTGCCGATCGGGCGGCGGATGAACGGACCGGAGATGTTCATCGAACGCCTCCGCAGCGGTCTGCGGTGCTCATCATCACGCCTGCGGCTCCCGCACCGGGTCATGGCCGTGGCGCAGCGCGCGCTGTTCGCGCCGCTGGCGCAGGCGCTCGGAGAAGCGTTCCATGTACAGGTAGATCACCGGCGTGGTGTACAGCGTGACCAGCTGCGACAGCAGCAGGCCGCCGACGATGGCGATGCCGAGCGGCCGGCGCAGTTCCGAGCCGATGCCGGTGCCCAGCGCCAGCGGCAATGCACCGAGCATCGCGGCAGCGGTGGTCATCATGATCGGGCGGAAACGCAGCAGGCAGGCACGACGGATCGCTTCATGCGCGTTGGCCCCGGTGCGGCGGGCCTCGATCGCGAAGTCGACCATCATGATGCCGTTCTTCTTGACGATGCCGATCAGCAGCACGATGCCGACGATGCCGTCCACCGACAGCGGCAGCCCGCACACCATCAGCGCCAGCAGCGCGCCGACACCGGCCGGGGGCAGGGTGGAGATGATGGTGAAGGGGTGGATATAGCTCTCATACAGCACGCCCAGCACGATGTAGATCAGCACCAGCGAGGCCAGCAGCAGCCACACCACGTCGGTCTGGCTGCCGGTGAACTCGGCGGCCTTGCCGATGAACTGCGCATGCACCTGCGAGGGCATGTCCAGGCTGGCCTTGGTCTCTTCGATCGCCTTCACCGCATCGGACAGCGAGTAGCCGGGCGCGATGTTGAACGACACCGTGACCGCCGGCAGCTGCTGCTGGTGGCTGACCACCAGCGGGGTGCTGGTGACCCGGCCTTCGGCCAGCGCGGCCAGCGGGATGATGTTGCCGGCGCCGACCGGGATGCCGGTGTTCTGCGCGCCGATGCCGGTGGCGGTGGACGAGTTGGACGAGGTCACCTGGCCGAAGTTGGTCGCATTGCTGCCGGTCAGTGCGCCGGCGCCGTTGGAGGCGACCGCCAGCTGGTTCATCAGCGCGGTGCTGGTGCGGAACTCGGGCGCCACTTCCAGCACCACGCGGTACTGGTTGAGCTCGGTGAAGATGGTCGAGATCTGGCGCTGGCCGAAGGCGTCGTACAGCGTGTCGTCGATGGTCTGCATCGGCACGCCGAGCACGCTGGCCTTGTCGCGGTCGATGGTCAGCTCGAGCGCGCGGCCCTGGTTGGACAGGTTGTTGTCCACGTCGGCCAGTTCCGGGCGCTGGCGCAGCGCCTCGGTCATCCGCGTGGCCTGCAGCGCGACCTGGGCGCTGTCCACGTCCGACAGCGAATACTGGTACTCGGTGGCGGCCACGCGGGTATCCAGGGTGACGTCCTGCACCGGCTTGAGGTACAGCGCCACACCGGGGATACCGGCCACGGCCTTCTGCAGGCGCGGAAGGATTTCATCCAGCCCGTCGCGGTCGCCGCGCTCCTTCAGCACGATCGACAGCTGGCCCTGGTTGAGCGTGGGGTTCATGGTGCCGGCGCCGATGAAGGCCGACACGCCAGTCACCGCCGGGTCGCCGCGCAGCGCTTCGGCCACGGCCTTGGTGCGCTGCTCCATCTGCGGGAAGGCGATGTTCTGGTCGGCCTGGACCACGCCGGTGATCAGGCCGGTGTCCTGCTCGGGCAGCAGGCCCTTGGGGATCACGATGTAGAGCACCACGGTCAGCACCAGTGCGCCGGCGGCGACGGCCAGGGTCAGCGGCTGATGCTCGAGCACCCAGTCCAGGCTGCGTTCGTACACGCCGACGGTGCGCGACCACACGGTGGTCTTGCCGGCCGCGGCCGCCCGCTCGTGCGCGTCTTCGCCTTCGGGCAGCGCATCGGGCTTGAGCAGGTAGGCGCACATCATCGGGGTGAGCGTCAGCGAGATCAGCATCGACAGCGTCACCGCGATGCTCAGCACCCAGGCGAATTCGTGGAACAACCGGCCGGTGACACCGGGCATCAGCAGCAGCGGCAGGAACACCGCCACCAGCGAGATGGTCAGCGAGAGCACGGTGAAGCCGATCTGCTGCGCACCGATCTCGGCCGCTTCGGGTCCGCTTTTGCCCTGTTCGATGTAACGCACGACGTTCTCGATCATCACGATCGCATCGTCGACCACGAAGCCGGTGGCCACCACCAGCGCCATCAGCGAGAGGTTGTCCAGCGACATGCCGGCGAATGCCATCACGCCGAAGGTGCCGGCCAGCGACAGCGGCACCGCCACCGAGGGAATGATGGTCGCCCACAGGCGGCGCAGGAACACGAAGATCACCGCGACCACCAGGCCGATGGTGAGGATCAGGGTGAACTGCACCTCATGCACCGAGGCGCGGATGGTCTCGGTCCGGTCGTTGAAGATCTCCAGGTGCACGTCGGCCGGCAGCACGTTCTGCAGCTGCGGCAGCAGCGCACGGATGCGCTCGACGGTCTGCACGATGTTGGCGCCGGGCTGGCGGCGCACTTCCAGCAGCACCGCCGGCTTGCCATCGGCCCATGCGGCCAGCTGGTCGTTCTCCACGCCGTCGACCACGTTGGCCACGTCGGACAGGCGTACCGGGCGGCTGTTCTTGTAGCTGATGATGGTGTCGCGGTACTCGGCGGCGCTGGTCAGCTGGTCGTTGGTGCCGATCGAGTAGGACTGGGTCTTGCCGTTGAGCGAGCCCTTGGGCGCGTTGACGTTGGCTTGGGTCAGCGCGCTGCGCAGGTCTTCCAGGGTCAGGCCCATGTTGGACAGCTGCGCCGGATTGACCTGGATGCGCACGGCCGGGCGCACGTTGCCGGCGATGGAGACCAGGCCCACGCCCTGCACCTGCGACAGGCGCTGGGCGAGGATGGAGTCGGCGTAGTTGTTGACGTCGCGCAGCGGGCGCGTGTCGGAGGTGAGCTTGAGGGTGACGATCGCCGCGTCGGCCGGATTCACCCGGTTGTAGACCGGCTGGTAGGGCAGCGAGGAGGGCAGGGTGGCCTGGCGGATCGCGGCCTGCACGTCCTGCGCGGCGATGTCGATGTCGCGGTCCATCGAGAACTGCAGGATGATCGTGGACAGCCCCGCCGATGAATCGGAGGTCATGATCTCCAGCCCGGAGATCTGCCCGAACTGGCGCTCCAGCGGCGTGGTCACCAGCGAGGCCATGGTGACCGCGTTGGCGCCGGGGTACTGGGTGGTCACCACCAGGCTCGGCGCATCGATCTCGGGCAGCGCCGACACCGGCAGCTGGCGGTAGCCGAGGATGCCGAGCAGCAGCAGGCCCGCCATCAGCAGCGAAGTGGCGATCGGGCGGCGGATGAAAATCGTCGAAAAGCCCACGGGCGGGTCCTTGCTGGTGCGTCGTGCTGCGGTGGATCAGGCGAACGCCGGCAGGTGCGCGGGCGTCAGGAACGTGGGGTGGGCGCGATCAGCGCGGACCGCCGCCGCGGCGTCCACCGCCACCCTGCTGCTGGGCGGCCTTGAGCTCGGCTTCGGTCGGTGCGGCCGGGGTTTCGCCCGGCTTGAGCGCGGTGACCTTGGCGCCCGGCTTGAGCCGGAACTGGCCTTCGCTCACGACCCGCTCGCCGCCCTTCAGGCCCTCGGTGATCTGCACCTGGCTGTCGCCGACTTCCACGCCGCTCTTGACCGTCTGCATGGCCACGGTGCTGTCCGGCTTGACGATATAGACGTACTCGCCATCCGGGCCGCGCATCACCGCCTGGGTCGGGATCACCACGCCGCCGGCGATGGTGCGCAGCTGCATGCGGACGTTGACGAACTGGCCCGGCCACAGCGAATTGTCGTCGTTGTCGAACAGGGCGCGCGCGCGGAAGGTGCCGCTGTCGCTGCTGATCTGGTTGTCGACCACGTCGAGCTTGCCGCCATCGGTGAGCACGTGCGCATCGTTGCGATCCAGCGCGGCGATATCCACCGCGCCGGCGGCCTGGGCTTGGCGCACGGCCGGCAGCTGGCGCTCGGGCAGGTTGAACACCACGTGGATCGGATGGATCTGGGTCAGCGTCACCAGCGCGGTGCCGGCGCTGACGATGTTGCCGGCATCGACCGCGCGGATACCGGCGATGCCGGAGATCGGCGCGGTGACGCGGGTGTACTGCAGCTGCACCTGGGCGGCGCGCATGCTGGCCTCGTTGGCGGCCACGGCACTCTCGAACTGGGCGACCTGGTTGCGCTGGGTGTCCAGGTCGGTCTTGGCCACGTACTGGCGGTACTCGGCCGAATTGGAGCGCTGGTAGTTGGAGCGCGCGGTGGCGAGCTGGGCCTGGTTCTGGCGCTTGGCCGCCGCGGCTTCATCAAAGCTGGCCTGCAGGGTGCGCGGATCGATCTGCGCGAGCAGGTCGCCCTTCTTCACTTCCTGGCCTTCCTTGAAGTTCAGGCTGATCAGCTGGCCGCCCACCTGCGGGCTCACCGTGACGGTATTCATCGCCGCGACCGTGCCCAGCGCGCTGGCATAGACCGGTACGTCCTGGCGGACCGCATCGATCACCGTGACCGGCACCGGGCCTGCATTGGCCGGATCACCGCCCTGGCGCCCTTCGGCTGCCGGACCCGCCGCGTCCCCCTTCTTGCCACCCATCAGGCGCACGCCGACAACGGCAACCACCAGCACTGCGACCACCAGCAGCACGATCTTCCAGAAACGCGACATTCAATAACTCCTGAGGGGGCTGGCGGAGGGCGGGGGGCCCCGGTTGGCTAGGCGCAAAGCATACCCGTCGCCCGTGGGCTTTCATGCATGACGGATGGGACGGGCGATCAGACCGGATGTGACGGGTGAGGTTCCCTCCATGAACGTCTGCCGGGGCAGAAAGTTACAGCGTGATCGGCGCCGATGCCCTACATTCAGGTTCGACCGCCGTCCTGACCCGTGGAGACCCTCAATGCCCCGTCTGTCGCTGTTGATGTCCGCCCTGCTGCTGGCTGCCCCCGGCCTGGCCGCCGCCGCCCCTGCCGAACGCCCGGAAGTGGCCGCCGCCGCGACCCGCCTGAAGGCCCAGGTGATCGACTGGCGCCGCGACTTCCACCAGCACCCGGAGCTGTCCAACCGCGAAGAACGCACCTCGACCAAGGTCGCCGAACGCCTGCGCGCGATGGGCCTGAAGCCGCAGACCGGCATCGCCCACCACGGCGTGGTGGCCATCATCAAGGGCGGCAAGCCCGGCCCGCGGATCGCCCTGCGCGCGGACATGGACGCGCTGCCGGTGACCGAGCAGACCGGCCTGCCGTTCGCCTCCAAGGCCACCAGCACCTACCGCGGCGAGACCGTCGGGGTGATGCACGCCTGCGGCCACGACGCCCACACTGCCACCCTGCTGGGCGTGGCCGATGCGCTGGTGAAGATGCGCGCGAACCTGCCGGGCGAAGTGATGCTGATCTTCCAGCCCGCCGAGGAAGGCGCGCCGCCGCCGGAAGAGGGCGGTGCGGCGTTGATGCTCAAGGAAGGCCTGTTCAAGGACTTCAAGCCGGAGGCGGTGTTCGGCCTGCATGTGTTCTCCAGCGTGCCGGCCGGCCAGATCGCGGTGCGCGGCGGCCCGCTGATGGCGGCGTCGGATCGTTTCGGGATCAAGGTGATCGGCCGCCAGACCCATGGCTCGGCGCCGTGGAACGGGGTGGACCCGATCGTGGCCACGGCCGACCTGGTCGGCACCGTGCAGACCATCGTCAGCCGCCGCGCCAACCTGTCCAAGCAGCCTGCCGTGGTGACCTTCGGCGCGATCAAGGGCGGCATCCGCTACAACATCATCCCCGATGAAGTGGAGATGGTCGGCACCATCCGGACCTTCGACGAGGGCATGCGCCAGCAGATCTTCGCCGACCTGCGCAACGTGGCCGATCACACTGCCGCTGCCCATGGCGCCAAGGCGGAAACCGAGATCTACGAGGCCGAGGGCAACCCGGCCACGGTCAACGATCCGGCACTGACCGCGCGGATGCTGCCGAGCCTGCAGGCCGTGGTGGGCGAGGGCAACGTCTACGAGCCGCCGCTGCAGATGGGCGCGGAGGACTTCTCGCTGTACGCCCAACAGGTGCCCGGCATGTTCTTCTTCGTGGGCTCGACCAGCGAAGGGATCGATCCCGCCAACGCGCCGGCCAATCATTCGCCGAAGTTCCTGCTCGATGAGAAGGCGCTGGACGTGGGCCTGCGCGCGCTGCTGCAGGTGAGTCTGGATTATCTGAATGGGACGCCGGCTGCGGCGCCTGGCGCAGGCTGAAGTCAGCGGACGGCTGGTAGACGGTGGGTCCCGGCCGTTGGCCGGGGCGAAAACCGGCACGGGCGGGAGGGTTCCGGTCCTCCCGCCGACCGGGAACGCCATCACCCGGTCGCCGTGGCCGTTCGTTTTCGCCGCCGGACGCCGCGCGCCTGCCGGCGTAAAATGGCGGCATGAATACCCCCCAGGACTCCAGCCTCGGTCGCGAGGTGGCTTACCCGTCGCAGTACGATTCCGGCCTGCTCTTTCCCATCCCGCGCCGTGGCGCCCGCGAGGAGATCGGCCTGGACGAGGCGGCACTGCCGTTCGTCGGCCATGACCGCTGGCAAGCCTATGAGCTGAGCTGGCTGGACGGTCTCGGCAAGCCGCGCGTGGCGGTGGCCACGGTCAGCGTGCCGTGCACCTCGCCGAACCTGATCGAATCCAAGTCGTTCAAGCTCTACCTCAACTCCCTCAACAGCACGCGTTTCGACGATGACGCTGCCGCACGGCTGTGCATCACCCGCGACCTGTCGGCCTGTGCCGGCGCGGTGGTGACGGTGGTGTTCGGCGTGCCGCCGCTGGTGGAAGACGCCGAGGGCGAGTCACTGGACGAACGCGATGTCGCCATCGAACGCTACGGCCCGCCCGCACCGGAATTCCTGTTCGCCGACGCGGATGAGGTGGTGACCGAGACGTTGAGCTCGGCCCTGCTGAAGTCCAACTGCCCGGTCACCGGTCAGCCGGACTGGGCCAGCGTCAGCGTGCGCTACCGCGGCCCGAAGATCGACCGCGATGGCCTGCTCAAGTACCTGATCAGCTACCGCGAACACGCCGAATTCCACGAGCAGTGCGTGGAGCGGATCTTCAGCGAGATCACCCAGCGCTGCCAGCCGCAGTGGCTGGAAGTGGAAGCGCGCTACACCCGCCGCGGTGGCCTGGACATCAACCCGTGGCGGGCCAGCCCGGGCATCGCCGCCCCGGCGCGCACCGTGCGCGACCTGCGGCAGTAGGCATCGACCGTTGGTCGATGCGCCCCGTCTGTCAGGTTCGGCGCGTCTTCACATCCACGCCATGCCCCATTAACAAGGGCTGTGACACCGTGCCTCCCATGTCGTCAATCAAGACGGGAGTGTATGGATGAGTACCGATAAGAAAGTCGACTTTTCCGGTGTCAGCGCCAGCGTTGATACCACCGCGCAGAAAGTCGATCAGGTTGATTTCTCGGGCGTGACCGCCTCGGTGGATACCACCGCGGAGAAGGTCGGAGGCACCTACACGGTGCAGAAGGGCGATTCGCTCTCGAAGATCGCCAAGCAGGAACTGGGCGATGCCAATGCGTGGAAGCGCATCTTCGAGGCCAACCGCGACGTGCTGGACGACCCGGACAAAATCCAGCCGGGCCAGACCCTCAAACTGCCGCCTAAAGCCTGATCCGCTGCACTGCCCACCATCTCACAGGGAGCAACCTCCATGAAGAAGTCGTCCATCAGTACTGCCGTTCTCGCCGCGCTTCTGGCCACCGTGGCCTTGGCCGGCTGCAAGAAGAAAGAAGACACCGCCGACAACAACGCACAGCCGGCAGCGACCACGCCTGCCGCCCCGGCCCCGATGACCGAAGCCGCCCCGCAGCCGATGACCGCTGCAACCGGTGTGATGGTCTCCGCGGTCACCGTCGGCAAGACCGCCGCGGCGGACAAGACGGTCACTTCGGCCGCGCTGTTCGCGCCGAAGGACGACATCATCGTCTCCGTCCGTACCGATGGCAGCGCCAACAACGCCAACCTGGCGGCCAAGCTGACCTTCCAGAACGGTCAGGTCGCCGGTGAGCAGAACCAGGTGGTCAATACCACCGGTGCCGAAACCACCAACATCTCCTTCAAGAATGCCAACGGCTGGCCGGCGGGCAAGTACCGCGCGGAAGTCATGGTGGATGGTAAGGCGGCTGGATCGCCGCAGGAGTTCGAGGTCAAGTAAGCCCAGGCGCCGACTCTCTCCCGGCAACAGGCTCACGATGGACGCAGCCGCGAGGCTGCGTCTTTTTTATGGGCGCCTGCCGGACCACAGCGTTCCAGTACGTTTGCGTATGGGACGGCTTTGCTCCGGGGGGCTGAAAACGCGACAATGCGGGGGTTTCCCGCCGTGCGCGCCGTTGGTTGGCGCGGTCCCCGGGGAAAGTGCGGGCCACGCTCTGCAAAGCCCTGCACGCGACACGGTTGCACGCGGCCCGGCATTGCCGTCGGCCATCATTCACGAGATCTGCAAGAGAGCCCTGATCCCCCATGTCGAACACGCCCAAGATTCTCTACACGCTCACCGATGAAGCCCCGTTCCTGGCCACGCAGTCGCTGCTGCCGATCGTCGAGGCCTACACCGCCACCGCCGGCATCGCCGTGGAAACCCGCGACATCTCGCTGTCCGGCCGCATCCTGGCCCTGTTCCCGGATTACCTGAAGGACGAGCAGAAGGAAGCCGACCACCTGGCCGAACTGGGTCAGCTGGCGACCACCCCGGACGCGAACATCATCAAGCTGCCCAACATCAGCGCCTCGGTGCCGCAGCTGAAGGCCGCGATCAAGGAACTGCAGGACCAGGGTTTCGCACTTCCGAACTACCCGGACGTACCGACCGACGACGTCTCGCGCGACATCAAGGCGCGCTACGACAAGGTCAAGGGCAGCGCGGTGAACCCGGTGCTGCGCGAAGGCAACTCCGACCGCCGCGCGCCGCTGTCGGTCAAGAACTACGCCCGCAAGCATCCGCATCGCATGGGCAAGTGGTCCACCGACTGCAAGTCGCATGTCTCGCACATGGACGGCGGTGACTTCTACGGCAGCGAAAAGTCGGCCACGCTGGCCAACGCCGGCAGCCTGAAGATCGAGCTGTTCAAGGCCGACGGCAGCAGCGTCGTGCTCAAGGAAAAGACCGCGGTCAAGGCCGGTGAGATCGTCGACGCCGCGGTGATGAGCCGCACTGCGCTGGCCTCGTTCGTGCAGGCGCAGATCGCCGATGCCAAGGCCAAGGGCGTGCTGTTCTCGCTGCACCTGAAGGCCACCATGATGAAGGTCTCGGACCCGATCATGTTCGGCGTGGTCGTCGAAGAGTTCTACAAGGATGTGCTGGCCAAGCACGCCGACGTGCTCAAGCAGGCCGGTTTCGATCCGAACAACGGCATCGGCGATCTGTTCGCGCGCCTGCCGCAGCTGCCCGAAGCCACCCAGGAAGCGATCAAGGCCGACCTGGCTGCCGAGTACGGCAAGCGCCCGGCCCTGGCCATGGTCAATTCGGACAAGGGCATCACCAACCTGCACGTGCCCAGCGACGTGATCGTCGACGCCTCGATGCCGGCGATGATCCGCGACTCCGGTGGCATGTGGAATGCCGACGGCAAGCTGCAGGACACCAAGGCCGTCATTCCGGACCGTTGCTACGCCGGTGTGTACCAGGCCGTGATCGACGACTGCCGCACCCACGGTGCCTTCGACCCGGCGACCATGGGCTCGGTGCCCAACGTCGGCCTGATGGCGCAGAAGGCCGAGGAATACGGTTCGCACGACAAGACCTTCCAGATCCCGGCCGACGGCACCGTGCGCGTCACCGATGACGCCGGCAAGGTGATCTTCGAGCACGCCGTGCAGACCGGCGACATCTGGCGCATGTGCCAGACCAAGGACGCCCCGATCCAGGACTGGGTGAAGCTGGCCGTCAACCGTGCCCGCCTGAGCGGCACCCCGGCGGTGTTCTGGCTGGACGCTGCCCGCGCGCACGATGCGCAGGTGATCGCCAAGGTCGAGACCTACCTGAAAGACCACGACACCAGCGGCCTGGACATCCGCATCCTGGCGCCGGTGGAAGCGACCGCCTTCTCGCTGGACCGCATCCGCAAAGGCGAGGACACCATCTCGGTCACCGGCAACGTGCTGCGCGATTACCTGACCGACCTGTTCCCGATCATGGAGCTGGGCACCAGCGCCAAGATGCTCTCCATCGTGCCGTTGATGGCCGGCGGTGGCCTGTTCGAGACCGGTGCCGGTGGTTCGGCACCCAAGCACGTGCAGCAGTTCGTCGAAGAGGATTACCTGCGCTGGGATTCGCTGGGTGAGTTCCTGGCCCTGGCCGCGTCGCTGGAGCACCTGGGCAACCGCTACGACAACGCCGGTGCCACCGTGCTGGCCAAGACCCTGGACCAGGCCAACGGCCAGTTCCTGGACAACGACAAGTCGCCGTCGCGCAAGCTGGGCGGCATCGACAACCGCGGCAGCCACTTCTATATCGCGCTGTACTGGGCCCAGGCCCTGGCCGCGCAGGATGACGATGCCGCGCTGAAGGCCCGTTTTGCTCCGCTGGCCAAGGCACTGGCCGACAACGAGCAGGCCATCGTCGGTGAGCTGGCGGCGGTGCAGGGCAAGGCGGTCGACATCGGCGGCTACTACCGTCCGGACGTGGCCAAGGCCAGCGCCGCGATGCGTCCGAGCAGCACCTTCAACAGCGCGCTGTCTGCGCTGTAAGGCAGCGGTACCGCACATGCGGTGATCGATGAAGAACCCGCGCTCCGGCGCGGGTTTTTTCATGGGTGCCCGCTGGGCAAGCGCCCAGTCGCTGCCGTATGGTGGCGGCAGGTCCTCTGGAAGTGGCTGCATGCGCGCCTGCTGTTTCTGCCGGTTCCATCACTGCGCCATCCGGGGCGTCGCATGAACGCGACGCCGGACGCGCTCGCGCGGCAGATCCGCGATGGCTTCGAGGACTACCATGCGCGCTTCGCGGCGATCAGCCGGCGTGCACGGCAGCGCTTCGAGCAGCGGGACTGGGCCGGGGCACGGCAGGACGCCGTGGAGCGCATCGCGCTGTATGACCAGTGCATCGCCGAGACCGTCGATACCCTGCGCCGCGCCGTCGGTGAACGTGTGGGCGAGCGCGCGCTGTGGCTGCAGGTTCGCGCGGCGTATGCCGCGCTGCTGGCCGGATTGATCGACGCCGAGCTGTACAAGACCTTCTACAACACGCTGGCACGCCGGCTGTTCGCGACCCGCGGCGTGGACGGGGCGATCGAGTTCATGGCGATGGATGTGGAGCCGTCCGACGCCATCACCCATCCCGTCGCGCGGCACAGCTATACCCTCTCGCCGACGCGCCCGGCCGACGCGTTCATGCGCGTCCTCGGTGACTATCGCTTCCATGTTCCCTATGCGCACCAGCTGCGCTGCGCTGCCGCGATCGCGGTGCGGTTGCAGGATGATCTGGCGCACTGGGGCGATTACCCGGTGCGCAGCATCGAACTGCTCGACACCGTGTTCTACCGTGAGCGCCGCGCCTATCTGGTCGGACGCGTATTCGGCGAGCATCGCTTCTCGCCCTGCGTGATCGCGCTGGTGCATGACGAACGCGGCGTTCGCGTGGATGCGGTGCTGACCCGGCGCCGCGATGTGGCCCATCTGTTCGGCGTCTCGCGCAGCTATTTCCAGGCGGATCTGGCGACCGTCGGCGACGCGGTGGTATTCCTGCGCAGCCTGCTGCCGGGCAAGCCAGTGGATGAGATCTACACGGTGCTCGGGCGCGCCAAGCAGGGCAAGACCGAACGCTATCGCACCTTTTTCCGTCACTTCCATGAGCAGCCGGGCGAGCAGCTCGTCCATGCCGATGGCACGCCCGGCATGGTCATGGCGGTGTTCACCCTGCCCAGCTATCCGCTGGTGTTCAAGCTGATCCGGGACCGTTTCGCCTGGCCGAAAACCATGACCCGGCACCAGGTCGAGGAGAAGTATGCGTTGGTGTTCAACCTGGACCGTGTTGGCCGACTGCTCGACGCGCAGCCCTATCGGCACCTGCGCTTCCCGCGGGCGCGTTTCTCCGCGGCGCTGCGCGACGAGCTGCTGACCCAGTGCGCCAGCAGCGTGCATGAGGACGGGGACGAACTGGTGATCGCGCTGTGCTACGTGCAGCGGCGGTTCCGTCCGCTCAACCTGTACCTGCGCGAGCAGACCGTGGAGTCGCGACGCGTGGCCGCACTGGACTATGCGCAGGCGATCACCGACATGGCACGCAACAACATCTTTCCGGGCGATATGTTGCCGAAGAACTTCGGCGTCTCGCGGCATGGGCGTGCGGTCTTCTACGACTACGATGAGCTGTGTCTGGTCACCGAGTGCAACTTCCGTGCGTGGCCGGTGCCGCGCAACGAGGAGGAAGCGCTGGCTGACGAGCCGTGGTTCCAGATCGGTCCGCGCGATGTGTTTCCGGAGCGCTTCTGGATGTTCATGGGCCTGCCGGCGGCCGAGCTGGCGGCGGTGCGCGAGCATTTCGCCCACCTGTTCGATCCGGCATGGTGGCAGCGGCTGCAGGCGGGGTTCGCGGCCGGCGATTTCCCGGATACACCGCCCTATGCCGCGGTGCTGCGACTGGCGTGATTGGCTGCAGGAGCGCAGATGCGCTACGTCGCCCGCCATTGACGCCTTGCACCTACTGCGAAAGCGCCTTTCGTAAGACCGGGATGGATCCATCGATTCGATTGGTAACGTGGTCAGTGCTCGCTATGCTTTCGATATCGACAACGATGGATGGCACAAGGAGGAACAACGGAATGGATATCATCAAGGGACTTGCCGTGGCAGTCGCGTTGGCGGTAGCACCGGCGCATGCCGCCAAGCTGGGCGCCGATGTGCCCGTGGAAATGGGCATGCGGATCGAGGGCGCCCTCACCATTGGCGACGACGGTCGTATCAGCGCGCTGAAGATCGACAAGCAGGACAGGCTTCCCGAGGCAGTGGCCACGCTGGTGCGTGACACCGTGCAGAAATGGGAGTTCGAGCCGCACCTGCGTGACGGCGTTGCAGTGGCAACCGAGACACAGATGACCGTGCGCGTGGTGGCGCGGCCAGGTGACAACGAGACGTTCAACGTGCATCTGGTCAGTGCGCACTTCGAGGCTGCAAAGAGTGATGCCGATCGGGCCGCCGACATCCGTGGGCGCATGCCGGCGCCGCGCTATCCCGCTGACGTATTTCGGGCCGGCGGCCAGGGAACGGTCTATCTGGCGTTGAAGGTCGACCAGGACGGCCGTGTGGTCGACCAGGTCGCTGAGCAGGTCAACCTGCGCAGTACCGGTACGCCCAAGCAGTTGGAGGCGTTCCGCAGTGGCCTGGCCAAGGCCTCGCTGGGTGCCGCGCGCAGGTGGCGCTTCACCCAGAGTGCCGAGGGTGAAGCGCTGGATCAGCCCTACCGAACCCTGCGTGTGCCGGTCACGTTCTCCATTGGCGGAACGCCAGCGGATGATCTCAGGCACTGGCGAGCTTATGTGCCGGGGCCGCGCAGCCGGATTCCGTGGACCACCCGTGCCGACAATGCCGGCTTCTCACCCGATCTGCTGAGCGAGGGCTCGGCAACCCTGGCCGGGGACCCGGACGTGCCGCGCCTGCGCACGCCACTGGGCGGTTGATCCGCACAGGATCGCGGGCGTGCTGCGCCCGCGGCCCTTGTCTCAACCGCTGCCCGGGCCTACCGGCTGCGGATACACCACGGTGCGGTTGCGGCCCTGTTCCTTGGCCATGTACAGCGCCTTGTCGGCCAGCCGCAGTGCCTGCTGCGGGTCAGCGTGATAGGTCGGGTAGTGGGCCACGCCCAGCGACACGGTCACCGTGCCGGCCTGCTCGAACACTTCGGCGGCGACCTGCACGCGCAGGCGCTCGGCCACCAGGGCCGCGTTGACCGCATCGATACCCGGCAGCAGGATCAGGAACTCTTCGCCTCCGTTGCGGCAGAGCAGGTCGGTGTCGCGCGCGTCATCGCGCATCAGCTGCGCGATGCGCAGGATCACCGCATCGCCGACGGCGTGGCCGAAGCGGTCGTTGATGGTCTTGAAGCGGTCGATGTCCACGGCGATGATCCCGAACGGCTGGCCGCGCGCCTGCCAGTCTTCCAGCCCCTGCTGCAGGCCGCGCCGGTTCTGCAGACCGGTGAGCGGGTCGGTCATGCTGGCGCGGTTGAGCTTGCCGATGCGGTCCTGCAGGAGATTGAAGCTGTAGAGCAGCGCGGTCTTGAGCTGTGCGACCTCGTAGTACCAGGCGCGGATACCGGTGACATGGCGGATGGCGATGCCGGTGTCGCGGTTCTGCACGTTGCGCGCCAGCTGCCACAGCGGCCGCGAGATGCGCCGCGCGAACCACCAGGTGATCAACAGCGACAGGATGCCCAGCGGGATCGCATTCCAGATCACCGAGGACATCAGCTTGGACAGCGCGGCCAGCGTGGCGGTGGTCGGGCGCTGGGCGACCACGCCCCACCCCACGCTCGGCACCGGTGCATAGCCGGCCAGCATCAATACGCCGTGGCTGTTGCGCACCTGCTGCGCGCCGGAGTGCCCCTGGGTGACCGCCTGGACGGCCGGGTTTTCCAGCGCCAACTCGCCGATCCGGTTCTGTTCGATGTGGTACAGGATGCGACCATGGCGATCGACCACGTACAGGTAAGAGCCATCGCGGTAATAGTGTTTGCCCAGCAGGGACTGCAGGATGCTGCGCTGGCGCAGGTAGATCGTCCCGCTGACGTAGCCCTGGTACTCGCCCTGTGCAGAGAAGATCGGGTGCGAGATCGCGACCAGCAGCCGGCCTGTCGCCGACTCGTACGGGTCGCTGATGAAGGGCACGCGGCGATCGAGGGCATCGCGGTTGCCGCTGCTCTTGAGCAGTACGCCCTGCAGCGCCAGGCTCTGCGGCGAGGTGGCCAGCACGGTGCCGCCTGCATCCACGATCAGCACCGAGTTGAAGCTGTTGGTCTGCAGCTGCAGGCGCGCGGCCTCGGCTTCCAGCGCCTCGCGATCGTGACGGCGCTGGCCGAGCAGGGTGGCGCTGTAGGCGACCTGCTGCTGGGCCGACAGCACGAAGTTCTGGGTCGACTCGGCAAGCTTGCTGGCGTACACGCGGTTGGCTTCCAGCGTGTTGCCGATCAACTGCTCACGCTGCACGCGGTAGCTGGCATGCAGGGTATTGACCAGCGCGATGGTCGCGCTGAGCAGGGCCAGGGCAAGGATCAACGTGCCGAGAGTGAGGCGGGCAGACAACGGGCGCATGCGGTTCACGGGCAACAGGGTGCAGTGCCAACCGGACAGGCGGGTGGAACGGCAACGGCGAAGCAGTCAGGAGCGCACGACATCGCCTTGAACCGGTACGCATCCCGCGCCCATCCGTCGACGATCCCGCCCCCGGGCGGTCAACAACTCTATCGGCGGCGATTATTGCGGATTACGCTGCCGCGTGGGTGAAGCGGGGCATCCGCGAAGCAGCACGCTGCATCCCGCGGCGTTTGCGGCAGTCACTGCATGTCGTGCCCGCAGCGCTGCCGTGTGTACTGCCGACAGTGCTGGACAATCGAGGCGCAAGCGGGTTCCATGTCTGGCTGCCAATTGACCGGCACTCCCTATCTGGAAGGACACGCGATGGATACCCCCGCTGCCGTCCGCGGACAACATGTGCAAAGCAATCGCGTTGCACTGGCCGTGGTCACCGCCATTTTCTTCATGTGGGGCTTCCTCACGTGCCTCAATGACATCCTGATTCCGCATCTCAAGGCGGCGTTCGCGCTGACCTGGGTGCAGGCGATGCTGGTCCAGTTCACCTTCTTCGGCGCGTACTTCCTGATGTCGCTGCCCGCCGGGCGCCTGGTCGCGGCGGTGGGCTACAAGCGTGGCATCGTCGCCGGGCTGGCCATTGCCGGCGTCGGCGCGCTGCTGTTCTGGCCGGCTGCGCAGGCGCATGTGTACGGCCTGTTCCTCGGTGCGCTGTTCGTGTTGGCCACCGGCATCACGGTGCTGCAGGTGGCCGCCAATCCCTACGTCGCGCTGCTCGGGCCGGAGCAGACCAGTTCCAGCCGGCTGACGCTTGCGCAGTCGATGAATGCGCTGGGCACGACCATCGCGCCGCTGTTCGGCGGGCTGCTGATCCTCTCGGCCGCGCCGCGCACCGCCGATGAACTGGCCTTGCTGCCGCAGGCCGAGGCGCTGGCCTATCGCGCCGCCGAAGCGCAATCGGTGCAGGTGCCGTACTTCGGCCTGGCGGTTGCGCTGTTCGTGCTGGCCGTGGCGATCTGGATGTTCCGCCTGCCGACGATCCCGGGCGTGGAGGACACGGCGGCCAGCGGTCGCGGCCGGCTGCGCGATGCGCTGCGGCACCGCCACCTGCGCTACGGCGTGCTGGCGATCTTCTTCTACGTGGGCGCCGAAGTTTCGATCGGCAGCGTGCTGGTCAACTTCCTCTCGATGCCGGGCATCGGCGAGGGCCTGACCGAGCAGGAAGCCACGCGCTACGTGTCGCTGTACTGGGGCGGTGCGCTGGTCGGCCGACTGCTCGGTGCGGCGTTGCTGACCCGTCTCGACCCGCGCCGCATGCTGGGTGTCTTCGCGTTGATCGTGATGGCCCTGCTCACGGTGACGATGCTGGGCAGCGGCAACCTGGCCAAGTGGAGCGTGGTCAGCATCGGCCTGTTCAACTCGATCATGTTCCCGACCATCTTCGCACTGGCGATCGCACGGCTGGGTACGCTGACCGGGCAGGCGTCGAGCCTGCTGGTGATGGCGATTGTCGGTGGGGCGGTCATTCCCCTTGCGATGGGCTGGCTGGCCGACCACCACGGGCTGCAGCTGTCCTTCCTGCTGCCCATGCTGTGCTACGTGTTCATCGCGTTCTACGCGTGGCGTGGTTCGCGCCACGGCGGTTGAGGCAACGCGACGGCGTCTGGGTAGTCCAGCGCGCCGTACCGTCCGGAACACATCGAAGTCAGGATGTCGATACGAAAAAGGCCCCGCAATGCGGGGCCTTTTCCTGTCCGGATGATGCGCCGATCAGCGCTTCATCGAACCGAAGAACTCGTCGTTGGACTTGGTGTTCTTCATCTTGTCGAGCAGGAATTCCATCGCGGCCATTTCATCCATCGGATGCAGCAGCTTGCGCAGGATCCAGATCTTCTGCAGCAGTTCCGGTTCGATCAGCAGATCTTCGCGACGGGTGCCCGAGCGGTTGATGTCGATCGCCGGGAACACGCGCTTTTCGGAGATGCGACGGCTCAGGTGCACTTCGCTGTTGCCGGTGCCCTTGAACTCTTCGTAGATCACCTCGTCCATCTTGCTGCCGGTATCGACCAGCGCGGTGGCGATGATGGTCAGGCTGCCGCCTTCCTCCACGTTGCGCGCGGCGCCGAAGAAGCGCTTCGGACGGTGCAGGGCGTTGGCGTCCAC
Source organism: Stenotrophomonas sp. TWI700 (assembly GCF_039673645.1). Classification (NCBI taxonomy): domain Bacteria; kingdom Pseudomonadati; phylum Pseudomonadota; class Gammaproteobacteria; order Lysobacterales; family Lysobacteraceae; genus Stenotrophomonas; species Stenotrophomonas sp. TWI700. Next base: position 22,891 of record NZ_JBDJMB010000007.1, read on the forward strand.
ACCACCGGTGAGCACCTTGCCGGAGCTGGGCACCACGTTGTTGTAGGCACGCGCCAGGCGGGTGATCGAGTCGAGCAGGATCACCACGTCCTTCTTGTGCTCGACCAGGCGCTTGGCACGCTCGATCACCATTTCGGCGACCTGCACGTGACGGGCGGCCGGCTCGTCGAAGGTGGAGCTGATGACTTCGCCGCGCACGGTGCGCTGCATTTCCGTCACTTCTTCCGGGCGCTCATCGATCAGCAGGACGATCAGGTGCACGTCCGGATGATTGGTGGTGATCGCCGTCGCCACCTGCTGCATCATCATCGTCTTGCCGGCCTTGGGCTGGGAGACGATCAGCGAACGCTGACCCTTGCCCTGCGGTGCCATCAGATCGAGGATGCGGCCGGTGATGTCTTCGGACGAACCGTTGCCACGTTCCAGGGTGAAGCGCTTGCGCGGGAACAGCGGGGTCAGGTTCTCGAACAGCACCTTGTTCTTCGACGCTTCCAGCGGCTCACCATTGATGGTGTCCACGATCGACAGCGCGAAGTAACGCTCGCCGTCCTTCGGGAAGCGGATGCGGCCGGACAGATGATCGCCGGTCCGCAGGTTGAAGCGGCGGATCTGGCTGGGCGAAATGTAGGTATCGTCCGGGCCGGCCAGGTAGCTGGCTTCGGCCGCGCGCAGGAAGCCGAAGCCGTCCGGCAGGATTTCCAGCACGCCGTCGGCGGCAACGCCGTCGCCATGGCGGGTCAGCACCTTGAGCAGGGCGAAGATCACGTCCTGCTTGCGGGCGCGGGCGACGCCTTCGGAAATCTGCAGCTGCTCGGCGATTTCCAGCAGCTTCTGCGCCGGCATGCGCTTGAGGTCGCTCAGCGAGTAGACCGGGAAGCCTTCGGGCACGTTGGCCTGCTGGCTGCGCACGAACGGCTGCTGTTCACCGTTGTCCTGCGGCATGCCATCGTCGTTGTAGCGATCGCCACCGCGGTTGCGGTCACGGCGATTGCGGAAACGATCGCGGCGGTTGCCCTGGCCTTGACCTTGACCCTGGCCTTGGCCCTGGTTCTGGCCCTGACCCTGCTGGTACGGGTTCTGCCCGCCCTGCGGGTTCTGGTTGCGGCCGTTCTGGTTGCGCTGGCCACCGTCGCCGGTGTCCTGCTGACCACCGCCCTGCGAGGGCGATGCGTCGCCACCGGCAGAAGCCGCCGGTGCCGATGCCTGCGGAGCTGCCGAAGAAGCGGCAGCCGGCGCCGGCGCGTCAGACGCGGCAGCCAGAGGCAGAGCGGGTTGTGAGGGGGGGGAACCTGCGTCGGCACCGGTGTTGGCGGCGGCCTTGGCGACGCGCGGCTTGCGCACGCGCTTCTCGGCGGGCGCGTCGGCGCTCCCGGGTTCGGAAGTAGTGATATCGGACAAGTGCTGGATTCCTCGCTAGAAGGTGCGAGCGCCCGGCAGGGCGGCGAACGTTGGGAAAGGATCTGGAAGGAAACTGCGTCCAGAAGATGCGGCGCGCGAATGCGGCCGGATATGCCGACACTAACACCGGCTCGCGGCGGCGCGCAAGCCGGGTGGGGCAGGGTCATTCATGCGGGCGACGGGCCCGCGTGGCAGCCGGACGGGCCGGCTGCCTGCTGCGATCAGGCCAGAGCCTTGTCGAGCATGCCGGCCAGCTGGGCCTTGCCGACGGCACCGATCTGCTGGGCCTGGACTTCGCCGTCCTTGAACACCAGCAGCATCGGGATCGAGCGCACGTGGTACTTGGCGGCCAGTTCGCGCTGTTCGTCGACGTTGACCTTGGCGATCTTGGCGCGGCCGTTATAGGCGTCGGCCAGTTCGTCCAGCGCCGGGGCGATCATCTTGCAGGGACCACACCATTCGGCCCAGAAATCGACCAGCACCGGTTCCTTGGAATCCAGTACTGCGCTTTGGAAGTCAGCGGTGCTGACGTGTACAACCTTGTCGCTCATCTTGGTTTCTCGTCTGGTAATGCACCCGGCAGGGCCGGAGGAAGTTGAAGTTGGGCAACGCCACCCGGGCGTCACCCGCGTCTGGTGCCTCGTGGCCGCGGGCGGCCAGCGGTGCGTTCGGCGGATGCCTGGACGCTCACGGGGCGCAGTGTACCGCTATCGCCGTGACCGGACAGACGCTGGTTGGAAAGAAGCATCCCGTGATCGCCCACCTGCGGTGTCGCGACGATCCCCTTCGATATGCGGGGGCCTGGACCCCGGTTCCACCCCCGTCAGCGGGGCCGTTCAACCGGCGGCAGGCCCGGTGAATGCGGGGTGCAGATCCACTCCCGAGGCACTGGACCGCCCTGCAACGGCGCGCCGGGCGGGCATTCTCACCGGGTTGTGCGACGAACTATCCCGGTTTGGCGCCGACATTGCGCTAAACTGGGGCATTGTGCGGCGCCCTGGACCTGGAGTCCGGCCCCGCCAATCCCGGCGCAGGGGCCGTTTGCGACGGTGCCCCCCAAGATTGCAAGCCACCCCGCACCTCTGCCGGGATGGCCTTACCAAGACGGACTCATGAGCGACAAACCGCTGACCGATTTGACCTTCTCCACTTTCGACCTGCATCCGGCGCTCCAATCCGGGCTTGAAAGTGCTGGTTTCACCCGCTGCACCCCGATCCAGGCGCTGACCCTGCCGGTGGCACTGCCCGGTGGCGACGTCGCCGGCCAGGCCCAGACCGGTACCGGCAAGACCCTGGCGTTCCTGGTCGCGGTCGTGAACCGCCTGCTGACCCGCCCGGCGCTGGCCGATCGCAAGCCGGAAGATCCGCGCGCGCTGATCCTGGCCCCGACCCGTGAGCTGGCCATCCAGATCCACAAGGACGCGGTGAAGTTCGGTTCCGACCTCGGCCTGCGCTTCGCGCTGGTCTACGGTGGCGTGGACTACGACAAGCAGCGCGAGATCCTGCAGCAGGGCGTGGACGTGATCATCGCCACCCCGGGCCGCCTGATCGACTACGTCAAGCAGCACAAGGTGGTCTCGCTGCACGCCTGCGAAATCTGCGTGCTCGACGAAGCCGACCGCATGTTCGACCTGGGCTTCATCAAGGACATCCGCTTCCTGCTGCGCCGCATGCCCGAGCGCAGCACGCGCCAGACGCTGCTGTTCAGCGCCACGCTCAGCCATCGCGTGCTGGAGCTGGCCTACGAGCACATGAACGAGCCGCAGAAGCTGGTGGTGGAGAGCGAATCGATCACCGCCGCCCGCGTGCGCCAGCGCATCTACTTCCCGGCCGACGAAGAAAAGATCCCGCTGCTGCTGGGCCTGCTCTCGCGCAGTGAAGGCGCCCGCACCATGGTGTTCGTCAACACCAAGGTGTTCGTCGAGCGCGTGGCGCGTTCGCTGGAAAAGGCTGGCTACCGCGTCGGCGTGCTGTCCGGCGACGTGCCGCAGAAGAAGCGTGAGAGCCTGCTCAACCGCTTCCAGAAGGGCCAGCTGGAAATCCTGGTGGCCACCGATGTCGCCGCCCGCGGCCTGCACATCGATGGCATCAAGTACGTCTACAACTACGACCTGCCGTTCGATGCGGAAGACTACGTGCACCGCATCGGCCGCACCGCGCGCCTGGGCGAAGAGGGCGATGCGATCAGCTTCGCCTGCGAGCGCTATGCGATGGGCCTGCCGGACATCGAGGCCTACATCGAACAGAAGATCCCGGTCGAACCGGTCACCAGCGAGATCCTGACCCCGATTCCGCGCGCGCCGCGCGCCCCGCTGCCGGAAGGCGAGGGCGATGCCGAGGGCGACGAGAATGAGAGCGTCGGCCAGATCTTCCGCGAAGCACGCGAAGCGCGTGCCGCCGAAGAGCAGCGCCGTGGCGGTGGCAGCAGCAGCCGTGGCGGCAAGCCGTCCGGTGGCCGCGGCGAGCGCCGCGCCCCGGGTGAGCGCAGTGCCGATGGCAAGCCCCGCCGCGAGCGCAAGCCGCGCGTGGAAGGCGAGCAGCCGGTCGCCGCCGTCGATGCGGTCGATGCCGAGGCCAAGCCGCAGCTCGCGCCGACCGCCGCCCCGTCTGCCGAAGGCAGCCCGGCGGTGGAAGGTGAGCGCGCGCCGCGCAAGCGTCGTCGTCGTCGCCACGGCCGTCCGGTCGAGGGTGCCGAAGGCGCGGCAGCGACCGGCCCGGTGACCCCGGTGCAGGTGACCGCCAAGCCGATGCGCGGCACGCCGGCCGCCGACCCGGGCGCCTCGTTCCTGACCCGCCTGGGCCGCAAGATCCGCCGGATGCTGTCCGGTTCGTAAGACCGGACGCGCGACCCGCGATGCCTGGGGGGTATAGCCCCCTTGGTAAGGGGGCGGTCGCGAAGCGACGGGGGATCGGGTGCTGATGAGAGGGGCCCACGGTTTGCGCAGCGAACCGTGGGGCGACAGCGCGAATGCGATGGCGCTTCCCCCGGCCAGCGGCCGGCACTACGGAGCAGACCCCACCGGTTGCCGTTACCTACACGCCACCCTCGTCCTGCATAATCAGGGGATGAGCGTCCTGCGTTTTGACAATGTCAGCAAACAATATGCCGGCGGCCACCAGGCACTGGTGGACGTCAGCTTCGATGTCGCCCCCGGGGAAATGCTGTTCGTTACCGGTCACTCCGGTGCGGGCAAGAGCACCCTGCTCAAGTTGATCCATCTCGACGAGCGGCCCAGCCGCGGCGCGGTGATCTTCGATGAGCGCAACCTGCTGAAGGTGCGCGGCGGCAGCATTCCGCGGCATCGGCGCGAGGTCGGTGCGGTCTACCAGGACCACCGCCTGCTGATGGACCGCAGCATCGCCGAGAACGTCGCCCTGCCGTTGATCCTGCGCGGCACCCGCCGCAACGAGATCGGCAAGCGCGTGCGCTCGGTGCTCGAGCGCATGGGCCTGGGCCACCGCGAGAAGGCGCTGCCCTCGCAGTTGTCGGCCGGTGAGCAGCAGCGCGTCGGCATTGCCCGTGCGATTGTCGGCGAGCCCAAGCTGCTGGTCGCCGACGAACCGACCGGCAATCTCGATCCCACACTGGCGGCGGAGATCATGGCCTTGTTCGCCGAGCTGCCCGACCGCGGCACCAGCGTGCTGGTGGTCAGCCACGATCTGGCCCTGCTGCGGCGCATGCGCAAGCGCGTGCTGATCCTGGACCACGGCCGCCTGGTCGATGACATCTCGCCGCAGGACCTGGCCGAATGAACGCACCGGTGACCAAAGAAACGGCCGCGCCCTCACGCCTGGGCGTGTGGCTGCACCATCACGGCCACAGCGTGGTCTTCAGCCTCGGCCGCGCGTGGCGCAAGCCGTGGGCGACGCTGCTCACGGTGATGGTCATGGCGCTGGCGCTGGCCCTGCCACTGGGCCTGTCGATCGCGCTGGACAACCTCAAGCACTTCGCCGGCAGCGTGCAGCAGTCGCGCGACATCAACCTGTTCCTGAAGACCGACGCCGGTGCCGACGCGGTCCGCCAGGTGGCCGAAACCCTGCGCGCTCGCGCCGACGTGGCCAACGTCACCGTGCAGACGCCGGAGCAGGGCCTGGCCGAGCTGCGCGAGAGCGCCGGGCTCGGCGAAGCCATCGATGCACTGCATGACAATCCGCTGCCGACCCTGCTGATCGTGACCCCGGGCGAGGGCGCCGATGACGCGCGCCTGGCGCAGTCGCTGGAAGGCCTGCCGCAGGCCGATCTGGTCCAGCACGATGCGCTGTGGCGCAAGCGCCTGGATGGCTGGCTGGGCTTCGGTACGCGCCTGGTGCAGGTGCTGTCGGTGCTGCTCGGACTCGGTGCCGCGCTGGTGGTGGGCAATACGGTGCGGCTGGACATCCAGGCCCGCCGCGATGAGATCGGCGTGCTGCAGCTGCTCGGCGCCAGCGATGGCTTCATCCGTCGCCCCTTCCTGTATCTGGGCGCGTGGTACGGCCTGGGCGCCGGCGCGGTCGCCCTGGCATTGATCGGTGCGGCCGGGTTGGCCCTGCGCCCGCCGCTGGCCGCGCTCTCGCAGAGTTATGGCAGCCCGTTCGTGCTGCATGGTCTGGATCTGCTGCATTCCTCGTTCGTGCTGCTCGGCACCGTGGTGCTGGGCTGGCTGGGCGCCTGGCTGGTGACGGGGCATTTCCTGCGCCAGACCCGTCCGACCGAAACCTGAGGCCCGCATGCGTCCGCAAGCCCTCAAGCACCTCGCCGACGACGCACCGCGCGTGATGGTCGTCGACGGCTCCAGGCTGGTCCGCAAGTTGATTGCCGATGTGCTGCAACGCGAACTGCCGGCGGTGGAGGTGGTGGGCTGCGCGAGCATCGCCGAGGCGCGTGCGGCGCTGGACGCCGGGCCGGTCAGCCTGGTCACCACCTCGCTCACCCTGAGCGATGGTGACGGGCTGGACCTGGCGCGCATCGTGCGCGACGCGGCGGGCCAGGCCTACGTGCCGGTGATCGTGGTGTCCGGCGACGCGCAGCAGCATCTGGAACAGCGCCGCTTCACCGAGTACGTCACCGATTATTTCGACAAGGCGCTCGGCCACGAAGCACTGGCCACCTTCATCCGTGGCTACGTGCAGCCGGAGACGATTCCCGGCGCGACCATCCTCTACGTCGAAGACAGCCGCGTCGTCGCCGAAGCGACCAAGCGCATGCTCGAACGGCAGGGTTTGAACGTGCTGCATGTGTTGACCGCCGAAGATGCGTTCGCGCTGCTCACGGCCGAGTCGCTCGGTCGCAGCAGTCACCGCATCGACCTGGTGCTTACCGATGTCACGCTCAAGGGCGAACTCAGCGGCCGCGATGTGGTGCAGCGCGTACGCGTGGATTTCGGCTACGGCAAGCGCCGCCTGCCGGTGCTGGTGATGACCGGCGACGGCAACCCGCACAATCAATCCGGCCTGCTCCAGGCCGGTGCCAACGATCTGGTGCAGAAACCGATCGAAGAGCGGCTGCTCATCACCAAGGTGCTGTTCCAGCTGCGCCTGTCCCGCCTCAACGACAAGCCTGTAGTGCGATGAATGACGATGTAGTGCCCAGCATCCAGCTCGAACCGAGCTGGAAGACGCGTATCGGTGATTACCTGCTGCGCCCGGACATGCGCGAACTCTCCGCGTTCCTGCGCCAGCGCAAGGCGGCCGGGGCGCAGGTGTTCCCGCCCGGCCCGCAGATCTTCGCCGCGTTCGATGCCACGCCCTTCGACCAGGTCAAGGTGGTCATCCTCGGCCAGGATCCGTATCACGGGCCTGGCCAGGCGCACGGCCTGAGTTTCTCGGTGATGCCGGGCGTGCCGGTGCCGCCATCGCTGCTGAACATCTACAAGGAGATCGAGTCCGATCTGGGCATCCCGCGTCCCGACCATGGGTGCCTGCTGCCGTGGGCGCATCGTGGTGTGCTGCTGCTCAACGCGGTGCTGACCGTGGAAGCGGGCAACGCCGGCTCGCATCAGCGTCGCGGCTGGGAAGGCTTCACCGATCACGTCGTGGACACCCTGAACCGTGAGCGCGAAGGCCTGGTGTTCCTGTTGTGGGGCAGCTATGCGCAGCAGAAAGGCAAGGTCATCGATACCGGTCGGCATCGCGTGCTCAAGGCGCCGCATCCTTCGCCGCTGTCGGCACATCGCGGTTTCCTGGGCTGCCGCCATTTCTCGATGACCAACGAGTACCTGCAGCGCCGCGGCCACGACCGCATCGACTGGTCGCTGCCGCCGCGCGCCGCGCTGGAGTCCGCGGGCTGATCACCCGCGGCCGTCCGCTACACGGCCAGCATCTCGATGATCGATTGCGCGACCTGCCGCTTGCGCGGTGGCAGCCGCCGCAGCAGCGACAGAATGTTGCCTTCCAGGTCATCGCGCACGTAGTCCTGTGCGGGCGCGGTCATCGTGAGTTCCTCCCCGCTGGCCTTGCACACCCCGCGGCCGGTGGCCAACCACTCGAAGCGCACCTGCGTACTGATGGCGATATGTGCCAGATGCGACACACTTGGATGGGTGCCCCCACGCCGTTCCCACTGCGCCACCGCGCTGCGCTTGACCCCGGTTTCCACCGCCAACTGCGTTTGTGACATCCCTGCGCTGGTGCGTGCTGCGCGAATTCGATCCGACATCGCCAACATGGGGTTCCCCTTTATCGTTCCTTGAACGGTGGATGGTTATCGATACTTACCGGGCAGTGATTCTTTTCCCACTCTGTACAGAATGACTTGCCGCCCCTGTCGCGCCGAGCGCTCCACCGCGAAACTTCTGGCTGACAGTGAAACTTCCCCCTGCACGCAGCGTGGCCGGTTTGACGGTTTCCCTGCGTGCACGTAGTTAATCCCTCAAGCCGGCCATGACGCGCCGGGATATCCAAAACATCGGAAGCAGGCCGATGCCCCGTCGATCATGGTCGGTACCCACCGGCCCGTGAAAGACCGCTTCGGCCAGGACGCAGGGGATGGCCGATGGATAAAGTTTCTGTTGTGAAGTTGGCGTTACGGCGATTCAGCTTGAGGGCTGTTTCGCTATTATTTGTGATGTTGATCGCATTAAGTGCGGGTATTTCCACCGCCAGCGCGCAATCGGCCTGCACGGCTGGCGCGTGCGTGAGCGCCGGGCCGCGCCTGGCGTCGATCGATTCCACCCAGAGCCCCGTGCTCAATCTCCTGTTCGGGGCGCTGCTTCCCGGCACCACGGTCAACCTCAGCGTGGCCGACTGGAACAACCTGGCGGGTGCCAACATCAATCTCAACGCGCTGCTGACCCAGCTCAACGGCGGCGTGGTGGTGAGTGATCCCAGCCAGGTGCTAAACGCCAACATCACCCTGGGCCAGCTGCGTGCGGCGATGGTGCAGGTGCTGCAGGCCGACGGGCAGACGGCGGCAGCCAACGTGCTTAACGCGCTCCCGCTCGGTGCTGCCGGGCTGAGCGGCAACATCCGCCTGGCCGACATCCTGCAGATCGCACTGCCCACCGGCTCGCTGGCGACGGTGCGGCTCAACGTGCTGGACCTGCTGACCGGTGGCATCCAGCTGTACAACTTCCGCAACGTCCTCACCACGCCGGCACCGATCACGGTGGATACCGCCGCACTCGGCCTCAACGGCGTCGCCAACGTGCGCCTGTGGCTGCAGGTGGTCGAACCGCCGGTCTACACCTGCGGCGCGGCCGGCGCGGCGTTCCACAGCGCGGCGATCCGCATCAAGCTGGACCTTGATCTCGTCCAGGGGCTCAACACCGGCACGCTCTCGGCGGCGCTGAGTGGTTTGAATCTGCTGGGTGTCACGCTCTCCAACACCAGCATCACCGCCGATGTCCTGCATCTGCAGGTGTACGCCGATGTCGCGCGTGCCGAAGGCGCGATCTCGGCGATCAACCTGGTCGGCAACGCGGTCACCCTGCAGGCGCGGCCGGGCCTGGTGAATCTCTACGTCGGCCAGATCAGCGATGCCACGTTCTTCAACCGCAGCACCGTGCTGACCGACACCGCGTTGAGTGCGGCCACGCTGACCTCGCTGAGTGTGCGCGTGCGGGTTTCGGCCAACGTGCTTGGCCTGCTCACGCCGGTGGCCGACATCACCATTCCGCTGACGGTCAGCATCCGCAGTTTCGCCACTGCCACGCCCGGGCTGCAGAGCGCCAGTTTCACCGGCCCATACCCACAGACACGCACGCTGAGCGCCGGCACCGTCAGTGCGGCGACGATGGTCTCCACCCTGGTCAATTCGCTCAGCATCCAGGTCACCAGCGGCAATCCCACGGTCACCCTGCTGGGCGGCATCCCGTTGCCGCTGCCGGTGGCCGACCTGGTCAACGGCATCGTCAACACGCTGCTCACGCCGATCCGCACGCAGGTCAACGCGCTGGTCACGCCGGTGTTGACCGCGCTGCTCGGCGGTGTGGTCGACAACCTGCTGGCCCTGCTCGGCATCCGCATCGGCCAGGCGGTGTTCACCGTGGAAGGCATCACCCAGGCCTGTGCGGCGACGCTGCAGCTGGTCAAGGACCTGCAGCCGACCAGCGACACCGGGCGCTTCAATCTCTCCATCACCTACAACGGCAGTACCGTCGGCTCGGCCAGCAATGTCGGCAACAACGGCGCCACCGCCGCGGTGATCACCGTCCCCGGAGGCAGCTACGCACTGGCCGAAGCCGCTGCAGCCGGCACCACGCTCGCCCGCTACGCCAGCACCTGGCAGTGCACGGACCAGAACAACACCGTGGTGTCCTCCGGCAGCGGCGGCAGCTTCACCCTGCAGGCACCGGCCATGACCGCCACCGCGGTGACCCTCGTATGCCGGATCACCAATCGAACGCGGCAAGCGGACCTGTCGATCACCAAGACCGATGGCAGCGGCAGCTACACCCCGGGCGGCACCGCGACCTACACGCTGCTGGTCCGAAACGATGGCCCGGATGCGGTGATCAATGCCGTGGTTGCCGACACCCTCCCCAACGGCACCACGCTGCGCGGCGCCTGGACCTGCAGTGCCACCAGCGGCAGCACCTGTGCCGCAGCAAGCGGTGGTGCGGTCGGCGGCAACGCGGTGAGCGTCGGGGTGGATCTGATCAACGGCGGGCAGGCCACGATCAGCGTACCGGTCAGCTTCAGCAGCAATCCGGGCGCGTACTAGCGGCCGGTGCAGCACGGCGTGTGGCGCGGGGTGACCCGTGCAGGGGATGGACAGGACCACTGTTTTCGAGGATGAGCGCATGGCAGCAACCGGCACATACAGCAGGGCAGGGACGGCTTCGGCCTGCATCGCGCGCGCGGTGGCCCTGCTGGCGTTGCTGCTGCCGCCGCCGCTGCTGCTGGCGCAGAGCTATCCCAACCCGCTCAACAACACCGCCACCGTGACGGCGCCGGCCGATGTCGGCGATCCCGCGCCCGGCAACAACAGCGCCATCGACAGCAATGCACTGGCCCTGCAGGCGCAGCTGAGCGTCACCAAGGCGCTGCTCAGCGCCACGCCGGTTGCTGCGGGTGGGGCGGTGCAATACCGCATCCAGGTCAACAACGCGGGTCCGTCGGCCGCCTCGGGCGTGGGTGTGGTCGATACCGTGTCCGCGCTGCTCACCAATGTCAGCTGGACCTGCCAGGCCACCACCGCCGCCTCGTCGTGCGCCCAGGCCACCGGCAGCGGCAACGCGATCAACGTCCAGGTCAACATCGCGGTCGGGGACAGCGTGGTGCTGCTGGTCACGGGTACGGCGCCGACCAGCACGCCGGCCACGGTGCCGGCCAACAGCGTCTCGCTGGTGCTGCCGGTGGGCACCACCGACCCGACCCCGGGGGACAACACCGCGACCACGCCGGCGGTGCCGGTGCAGGCCAACGCGCTGGTGGCGAACAACGACACCTTTGCCACGGCGATCTCTTCGACCACGGGCGGCAGCACGCCCACCGTGCTCGGCAACGACACGCTCAACGGCGCGCCGGTGAACGGGCCCGACCTGATCATCGCGCTGCAGAACGCACCGTCCGGCTTCACGATCAACAGCGCAGGCGTGATCACCGTGCCCGCGGGTGCGGCCGCCGGGGCGACCACGCTTACCTACCAGATCTGCGAGAACGCCTCGCCGACCAACTGCGCCACCGCGACGGTGAGCCTCATCATCGGCCCGACCGCGGTGAACGACAGTTTCAACGCGACCGGTGGCGCGCCCTCGCTGACCGCTACCGTGGCCGCCAACGACAATGCACCGGCAGGCGCGGTGTTCACCGCCGTCGGCGTGCCGCCGGCCGGTCTGACGCTCAACGGCGACGGTAGCTTCACCTACGCGCCCGCCGGTGGCATCGCCGCGGCGACGTCCTTCCCGTACCAGGTCTGCCTGCCGGCACCGAACGGCACCGTCTGCAGCACGGCGACCGCCTCGATCGTGGTCGATGCGAACGCGCTGGTCGCCGTCGATGACACCTTCACCACGCCCCTTCCGCCGGGCACCGGCGGGCTGATCCCGAGCGTGCTCGGCAACGACACCTTCAACGGCGGCACCGTGCCGCAGGCGCAGGTCACGCTGAGTCTGGTCGGTGCACCGGCCGGCTTCGCGATCAATGCCGACGGTACGATCCAGGTGCCGGCCACCGCTGCCGCCGGTGCGTTGGCGCTGACCTACCGTTTCTGCGAGAACGCGCTGCCGGCCAACTGCGCCACTGCCACGGCGAATCTGATCGTCAGCCCGGACGCGGTCAACGATACGGTCACCACGCCTGGCGGTGGACAGCCCGCGACCGGCACCCTGGCCGGCAACGACACCATCGCCAGCGGTTCCGCCTACACACTGGGGATCGCGCCGACCCGGGGCATCGCGGTGGTCAACGCCGATGGCACCTTCAGCTATACGCCGACCAACGCCAACACCGGACCGGACACGTTCACATATCAGGTATGCCTGCCGACGCCGAACACGACGGTGTGCGACAGCGCGACCGTCAGCGTCAATGTGCAGGGCAACCAGATCGCCGCCGTGGACGATCTGTTCGTGACACCGCTGCAGCCGGGGAGCACCACGAGCGTCAGCCTGCTCGCCAACGACACGCTCAACGGCGCGGCGGTTGCGGCGGGGACGGTTGCACTCACGCTCAGCAACGCGCCGGCCGACTACGCCGTCGACGCCGGCGGGCAGGTGATTGTTCCCGCCAGCGCCGCCGCCGGTGCGGTGAATTTCAGCTATCAGGTCTGCGAATTGGCCACCCCGGGCAATTGCGCCACCGCCAACGTCCAGCTGGTGATCGCGCCGGATGCGGTGGACGACATCGTCACGGCCACTGCGGGCATCGCCCTGGCCGGGACGGTTGCCGGCAACGACAACGTGCCGACCGGCGCGCAGTTCAGCGTGCTGGCGGTGGCCGCGCACGGCAGCGTCACGCTCGCTGCCGATGGCAGCTTCAGCTATACCGCCCAGGCGGCCTACAGCGGGCCGGACAGTTTCCTTTACCAGGTGTGCCTGCCGGCACCGAACGGCAACGTGTGTGACAGCGCCACGGTCACGATCAATGTCAGCCCGGGTGCGATCGTCGCCACCAACGATGATTTCAGCAGCGCGCCGCTGACCAGCGCCGGTGGGCTCACCGCCAGCGTGCTGGGCAACGACACCCTCAACGGCGTCGCCATCCTTCCCGCGCAGGCCGCGCTCTCGCTGATCAACGCCCCTCCGGCCGGCTACACGCTCGATGCCGCCGGCCAGCTGCAGGTGCCTGCCGGTGCCGCCGCCGGCCCGGTCACCCTGACCTATCAGCTGTGCCAGGCCGGTACCAGCAACTGCGCCACCGCCACCATCGTCGTGGTGATCGCGCCGGATGCGGTGGCGGATGCGTACACCACCCAGGTCGCCACGCCGCTCAGCGGCAATGTGTCGGTGAACGACAACACCGCGGCCGGCACCACCTTCGCGGTGACGGGCGCGACTCCGCCCGGCCTGGCGTTCAACGCCGATGGCAGCTTCACCTACACCCCGCCGGCGCAGTACACCGGCACCACCACGTTCAACTACCAGGCCTGCCTGGCCGCGCCGCTGGCGGGCGTCTGCGATACCGCCACGGTCACGCTCAACGTCAATGCCGGCACCCTGGTCGCCAATGACGATGATTTCCGCAGTGCGATCATCACGCCCACCACCGGTGGCACCACCAACAGTGTGCTGGCCAACGACACCCTCAACGGTGCCATTCCGCCTGCGCCGGCCCAGGTGATCCTGAGCCTGGTCGGTGCGCCGGCCGGGTATGCACTCAACAGCAACGGCACGATCTCGGTGCCGGGCGGCGCAGCGTCCGGGGCGGTCGACTTCTCCTACCAGCTGTGCGAAGCGGCGCTGCCCGGCAACTGCACCACGGCGGCAGTGCGCCTGCTGCTGGCGCCGGTGGCGGTCAACGATACCTTCAGCACACCCGTAGGCGTGGCGGTGACCGGCAACGTGGCCGGCAATGACAACGTGCCGGCAAACGCCACCTTCAGCCTGAGTGGTACCGCGCCGACCGGGCTGGTGTTCAATCCGAACGGCGGCTTCACCTATACCCCGCCGGCCGGTACCCAGGGCGCGATCACCTTCGCCTACCAGGCCTGCCTGCCTGCGCCGGACAGCGCGGTGTGTGCGGGCGCGACGGTCACCCTCAACGTCAATGCCGGCACCCTGGTCGCCAATGACGATGATTTCCGCGGCGCTCCGGTCGACCCCGAGCTCGGCGGCAGTACCGCTTCGGTACTGGTCAATGACAGCCTCAACGGCACCGTGCCGCCCGCCTCCGCGGACGTGCTGCTCAGCCTGGTCGGTGCGCCGGCCGGCTATACGCTGGCCTCCGATGGCAGCGTGACGGTCAGCAGCGGCATACCGGCCGGTGCGGTCACGCTGACCTACCAGCTGTGCGAAGCGGCCTTGCCGGGCAACTGCGATTCAGCGCAGATCCGGCTGCTGGTGGCACCGTCCGCGCAGGCCGACGTGTTCTCGACGCCGGCCGGTCAATTGCTGGCCGGCAATGTTGGCGGCAACGACAACGCGCCGGCCGGTGCGGTGTTCTCCCTGACCACCCCGGCGCCGGCGGGACTGCAGTTCGGCCTGGACGGCACGTTCCAGTACACGCCGCCGGCCGGCTTCACCGGGCCGGTGACGTTCACCTACCAGGTCTGCCTGCCGGCGCCGGACACCGCCCAGTGCCGCACCGCCACGGCGACCATCAACGTCAACGCCGGCACGCTGCTGGCGCGCGATGACGACTTCAGTGCCGCGCCGCTCGCGCCCGGCGGCACCACCACGGTCAGCGTGCTGGCCAACGACGCGCTGGATGGCGTCACACCCCCGCCCGCCGCCAGTGTGCTGCTCAGCCTGATCGGTGCCCCGGCCGGCTACGCGCTGGATGCCAATGGTCTGCTGCAGGTGCCACCCACCGCGGTGGGCGGTGCCGCAGTGCTGACGTACCAGGTCTGCGAAGCGGCGCTGCCGGGCAACTGCGCCAGCGCCACGATCCGTCTGGTGGTCACACCGTCGGCGAGCAACGACGTGTTCTCCACGCCGGCCGGGCAAGCACTCAACGGCGCCGTGGGCGACAACGACAACGTGCCGCCGGGCGCGCTGTTCACCGTCACCGGCACCGCGCCGGTCGGCCTGGTGTTCAGCGGCGGCGGCACCTTCACCTATACCCCGCCGGTCGGTACCACCGGCGCGGTCACGTTCGACTACCAGGTCTGCCTGCCGGCACCGAACGCCGCGTTGTGCGCGAGCGCCAGCGTCACCATCACCGTCAACGCAGGCACGCTCGCCGCCAATCCGGATGACTTCAGCACGACCCCGATCAACCCGGTCACCGGCGGCAGCACCCCCTCGGTGCTGGCCAACGATGCGCTCAATGGCAGCACGCCGCCGGCGGCAGCCGATGTGCTGCTGTCGTTGCAGGGCGCGCCGGCCGGGCTGGCCATCACCGCCGAGGGTGCGGTGACCGTGGCACCGGGCACGCCGGCAGGGGCCAAGAACCTGACCTACCAGCTCTGCGAAGCGGCGGCGCCTTCCAACTGCGCTATCGCCACCGCACGCGTGGTGGTCGCGCCGTCCGCCGCGGACGATGCGTTGTCCACGCCGTCGGGCCAGGTGCTGAACGGGTCGGTGGCCAGCAACGACAACGCGCCGGTCGGCGCCCAGTTCACTGTGCTCAACATCCCGCCGGATGGCCTGGTGTTCGCGGCCGACGGCACCTTCAGCTATACGCCCCCGGTCGGCTTCAGCGGCGCAATCCCGTTCTCCTACCAGGTCTGCCTGCCGGCACCGGACGCAGGCGTCTGCGCGACGGCCAGCGTTACCCTCAACGTCAACAGCGGCACGCTGGTGGCGGTCGACGACAGCTTCGCCACCCCGCTCGCGCCCGGTGCCGCCTCGCCGTCCGTACTGGTCAACGACACGCTCAACACGGCCACGCCGCTGCCTGCGGAGGTCGTGCTGTCGCTGATCGGCGCGCCGACCGGTTTCGCCATCGCTGCCGATGGCACGGTCACGGTGGCGGCCGGGACCGCCGCCGGCGCCACCACGCTCACGTACCAGATCTGCGAAGCCGCTGCGTCGTCCAACTGCGCCACCGCCAGTGTCGCGCTGGTGGTGGCGCCTGCACCGGTCAACGATGCGTTCGCCGTGCAGGCAGGCCAGACGATCAACGACACGGTGTCGGGCAACGACAACATGCCCATCGGGTCGCTCTACAGCGTGCCGGGCGCACTGCCGTCTGGTGTGACCCTCAATGCCGACGGCAGCTTCAGCTACACGCCGCCGGCCGGCACCACCAGCCCGACCAGCTTCACCTACCAGGCCTGCCTGCCGGCGCCGAACGCGGCCGTCTGCGGCACCGCCACGGTCACGCTCAACATCAACAACGGCGCCCTGGTCGCGAACGACGACAGCTTCGGTGCGATCGCGCCGGGCGCTGCCACGCCCAGCGTGTTGAACAACGATGCGCTCAACGGCGTCAGCCCGGCGCCGGCCGCCAGCGTCTCGCTGAGCCTGGTCGGCGCGCCCGCCGGATTCACGATCAACCCCAACGGCACGGTCTCGGTGGCGGGCAATGCGCCTACCGGCGCGACCACGCTGAGCTACCAGATCTGCGAAACCGCCGCGGCGAACAACTGCGCCACCGCGAGCATCGCGCTGGTGGTGCGTCCGGCACCCGTCGATGATGCGATCGCCGTGCAGGCAGGCCAGCCCAACAGCGGCAACGTGTCGGGCAACGACAACATGCCCGCCGGCTCGACCTGGAGCGTGGCCGCGCCGCCCCAGGGCCTGGTGTTCAACAGCAACGGCAGCTTCACCTATACGCCGCCGGCCGGCACCGTCGGCCCGGTCACGTTCGCCTACCAGGCCTGCCTGCCCGCACCGGATGCCGCCCTGTGCGGCACCGCCACGGCCACCTTGACCATCGCCGTCAACGCCGTGGTCGCCAACGACGATACCTTCGCCGCGCCGCTCACCGGTGGCTCCGCTACGCCCAGCGTGCTGGCCAACGATTCGCTCAATGGCGTGAGTCCGCCGGCCGCGGCGACGGTGCAGCTGCTGCTGGTCGGTGCACCGGCCGGCTTCGTGATCAACAACGATGGCACCGTGCAGATTCCCGTCGGCGCCACCGCCGGGGCCACGATACTGACCTATCAGCTGTGCGAAGCCGCATCGCCGACCAACTGCGCCACCGCCGCGATCCGCATCGTGGTCACGCCGGCGCCGCAGAACGATGCCTTCTCCGTGCCGGCCGGTGGCACGCTCGTCAACGGCAGCGTCGCCGCCAACGACAGCATGCCGGCCGGGTCCACCTGGACCGTGCAGGGCACGCCGCCGAACGGGCTGGTGTTCAATGGCGACGGCACCTTCAGCTACACGCCGCCGGTAGGCACCACCGGTGCGGTGACCTTCACCTATCAGACCTGCCTGCCCGCACCCAATGCCGGTGTCTGCGGCACGGCGACGGTCACACTCAACGTCAATCTGGGCACGTTGGCGGCCGCCGACGACAGCTTCACCGACATCGCGCCGGGTACCGCCACGCCCAGCGTGCTCGGCAACGATGCGCTCAACGGCGTCAGTCCGCCGGCGCCGGCCACCGTGCAGCTGAGCCTGGTCGGTGCACCGTCCGGTTACAGCATCGCCCCGGACGGGACGATCAACGTGCCGACCGGTGTCTTCGCCGGCGCGACCACGCTGACCTATCAGATCTGCGAAACCGCCGCGCCGTCCAATTGCGATACCGCCACCGTTGCGCTGGTGATCCGTCCGGCACCGCAGAACGATGCCTATGCGGTGCAGGCCGGTGGCACGATCAGCAACGGCAACGTCGCGGCGAACGATGGCATGCCGGCCGGGTCCACCTGGACCGTGCAGGGCACGCCGCCGAACGGGCTGGTGTTCAATGCCGATGGCACGTTCACCTATACCCCGCCGGTCGGCACCACCGGTCCGGTCACCTTCACCTACCAGACCTGTCTGCCGGCCCCGAACGCGGCACTGTGCGCGACCGCCACGGTGACGCTCAACGTCAACACCGGCACCCTGGCCGCCGCCGATGACACGCTCACCGGCGTGCTGCCGGGCGCCACCACGGCCGGCAGCGTGCTGGCCAACGACAGCCTCAACGGCACCTCGCCGCCGGCAGCGACGGATGTGCTGCTGAGCCTGGTCGGTGCACCGGCCGGCTTCACGATCAATCCGGATGGCACGATCAGTGTCGGTGGCGGGGTGACCGCCGGCCCGACCACGCTCACCTATCAGATCTGCGAAGCCGCTGCATCGAACAACTGCGATACCGCCAGCGTCACCGTGGTGGTGACGCCGCTGCCGCAGAACGATGCCTTCAGCGTGCAGTTGGGGCAGACGCTGGGCAACAGCGTGGCCAGCAACGACAACCTGCCGCCCGGCGCCGGCTGGACGCTGCAGGGCACGCCGCCGGCCGGCCTGACCTTCAATGCCGATGGCTCGTTCACCTATACCCCGCCGGGTGGCACCACCGGGCCGGTGAACTTTACCTACCAGGCCTGCCTGCCGGCGCCGAACACGACCCTGTGCGGCACCGCCACGGTCACCCTCAACATCACCACCGGTGCGCTGCTGGCCGGCAATGACACCTTCAGTGGCATCGCCCCCGGCACCACGTCGGCCGCCAGCGTGCTGGCCAATGACAGCCTCAACGGCGTCTCGCCGCCGGCCGCGGCCAGCGTCGTGCTGAGCCTGGTGGGCGCGCCCGCCGGCTTCGCGATCACGCCCAGCGGCACCATCAGCGTCGCCACCGGCACGATGGCAGGCGCGACCACGCTCACCTACCAGATCTGCGAAGCGGCCGCGCCAGGCAACTGCGCCACGGCTACGGTGACGGTGATCGTCAGTCCCACGCCGCAGAACGATGCCTTCTCGGTGCAGGCCGGGCAGAGTGTGGGTAACAGTGTGGCGACCAATGACAGCCTGCCGCCGGGGTCCACCTGGGCGATCCAGGGCACGCCGCCCGCCGGGCTTGCGTTCAACGCCGATGGCAGCTTCACCTATACGCCGCCGATCGGCACGCCCAGCCCGGTGACCTTCGTTTACAGCGCGTGCCTGCCAGCACCGGACAGCAGCCTGTGCGGCACGGCCACGGTCACCCTCAACGTCAACAACGGCACGCTCACCGCCGGCGATGACACGCTGACCGGCGTGCT
Organism: Stenotrophomonas sp. TWI700; assembly: GCF_039673645.1. Classification (NCBI taxonomy): domain Bacteria; kingdom Pseudomonadati; phylum Pseudomonadota; class Gammaproteobacteria; order Lysobacterales; family Lysobacteraceae; genus Stenotrophomonas; species Stenotrophomonas sp. TWI700. Next base: position 41,945 of record NZ_JBDJMB010000007.1, read on the forward strand.
GCCCGGTGCGACCACGGGCGGCAGCGTGCTTGCCAACGACAGCCTCAACGGTGTCTCGCCGCCGGCGCCCGCCGATGTGGTGCTGAGCCTGGTCGGCGCGCCGGGTGGCTTCACTCTCTCGCCGGACGGCACGATCAGCGTGGGCACCGGTGTGGTGTCCGGTCCGACCACGATCACCTACCAGATCTGCGAAGCGGCGGCGCCGGCCAACTGCGATACCGCCAGCGTCACCGTGGTCGTCACCCCGGCACCGCAGAACGATGGCTTCGCGGTGCAGGCCGGACAGACGTTGGGCAACACGGTCGCCGCCAACGACAACACGCCGCCGGGTGCGGTGTTCACCCTGCAGGACACTGCGCCGGCGGGCCTGGCCTTCAACCCCGACGGCACGTTCACCTATACCCCGGCCGCGGGCGTGACCGGCCCGGTCAGCGTCGCCTACCAGGTGTGCCTGCCGGCGCCGAACGGCAGCCTGTGCGGCCGCGCGATCCTTACCATCAACATCAACAACGGCCTGCTGGTGGCCGGTGATGACACGCTCACCGGCGTCGCACCGGGAACCACGTCCAGTGGCAGCGTGCTGGCCAACGACAGCCTCAATGGCGTCTCGCCGCCGGCCGCGGCGGATGTACTGCTGAGCCTGGTCGGCGCACCGGCCGGTTTCAGCATCACGCCGACCGGCACGATCACGGTGGCCAGTGGCACGACCTCCGGTGCCACGACGATCACCTACCAGATCTGCGAAGCCGCCGCCCCGGGCAACTGCGATACCGCCAGCGTCACCGTGGTGGTCACTCCCGCCCCGCAGAACGACGCGTTCTCGGTCCAGGTCGGGCAGACCCTGAGCAACAGCGTGGCCAGCAACGACGCCATGCCCGCTGGTGCGCTCTACACCGTGCAGGGCACGCCGCCGCCCGGTCTGACCCTGGCCAGCAATGGTGGCTTCACCTATACGCCACCGGCAGGCACGCCGAGTCCGGTCAGCTTCACCTACCAGACCTGCCTGCCTGCGCCGTACGCCGCGACCTGCGGCACCGCTGCGGTGACGATCAACATCAACACCGGCACGCTGGTGGCCGGTGACGACGTGCTTACCGGGCTCGTACCGGGCACCACGTCCTCGCTCAGCGTACTGGCCAACGATCAGCTCAACGGCGTCAGCCCGCCGCCGGCGGCAGCGGTGCAGCTCAGCCTGATCGGCGCACCGGCCGGTGTCAGCATCAACCCGGACGGCACGATCAGCATCGGCAGCGGCGTCACTGGCGGCGCGACCGTGGTGACCTACCAGATCTGCGAAGCCGCCGCGCTCGCCAACTGCACCACCGCCACGGTCACCGTGGTGGTCACCCCGGTCCCGCAGAACGACAGCTTCACCGTGCCTGCCGGGCTTCCGCTCACGGCCAACGTCGGCGCCAATGACAATGTCGCCGCCGGTGCGCTCTACACCCTCACCAGCGGCGCATTGCCGGGCCTGGTGTTCAATGCCGATGGCAGCTTCAGCTACACCCCGCCGTCGGGCACGCCGGGGCCGGTGAGCTTCAGCTACCGGGTCTGCCTGCCTGCGCCGTACACCGCGCAATGTGGCGACGCCACCGTGACGCTCACCCTGTCCGGCTCGGCCAACGTCGTGCTCGCGGTCAACGACGACTTCACCGGCACCCCGGTCGATCCGGCGGTGGGCGGCACCATCGCCCGCTCGGTCGTGGAGAACGACAGCTTCAACAACGTTTCGCCGCCGCCGGTGGGCAGCGTCGTGGCCAGCCTGACCGGCAGCACGCCGGGCTACACGATGAACAACCAGGGCCAGATCATGGTCGCGGCGGGTGTGCAGCCCGGCCAGGTGCAACTGGCCTACCAGCTGTGCGAGAACGGCGTGCCGACCAACTGCACCACCGCGATCGCCACGGTGCGGGTACAGGGTCCGGTCGGTGCGCTGCTGGCGGTGGATGACAGCGGCGGCCCGATCGGTCCGTCCGGCCGCACGCGCCTGTTCAACGTGTTCACCAACGATACGTTCAACACCGCGCCGCTGGATCCGGCCCAGGTGAGCTTCGTACCGGTGGCCACCAACGCCCTGGCCTTCAGCGCCGATGGCTGGGTGGATGTCGCGGCCGGGCTGGCGCCGGGCAGCTATGGCACCACGTATACGATCTGCCTGCTCAACCAGCCGACCGTCTGCGATACCGCAAACGTCACCGTCACCGTCATCGCCGGCGATCCAGGCGTGGATGCTGAAGACGACCGGGTGGAAATCCCGCAGGACGGCGTGATCGAGATCGACGTGCTCGGCAACGACCGCGTCAACGGCACGCCGATCGATCCGGACAGCGTCACCGTGACCATCACCGCGCCACCGCCGTATGGCACGGCCACGGTGCTGCCGCGTGCACGCATCCGCTTCGCCGCGCGGGACAACTTCTCCGGCGAGCAGGCCTTCGATTACCAGGTCTGCGACGTGGTCGATCCGGCGATGTGCGCCGGCGCCACGGTCACGGTGGTGGTCGCCCCGAACGTGCTCACCCTGGGTGACGATGCCGTCACCGCGGAGAGCAGCGCGCCGCTGGCGATCAACGTGCTGGCCAACGACAGTGCCCGTACCGCGCCACTGGATCCGGCGTCGCTGCAGGTCGCGGTGGCGCCCACGCACGGCAGCGTGCAGTGCACCAACGGCGTCTGCACCTATACGCCGGCGGCCAACTTCGCCGGCACCGACAGCTTCCGCTACCGGGTCTGCGATGTGTCCCTCCCGACACCGCTGTGCGCCGAAGCGAACGTCGCGGTCACCGTGGCCGGCCAGCAGGCCGTACTGCGCCTCACCAAGGTGGCCGGCAAGCGCAGCGCTCAGATCGGGGACCTGGTGCGCTACACCGTCACCATCGACAACGTCGGCGAGGTGGATGCCAACGGTGCCACCCTGCTCGATACGCTGCCGCCGGGCTTCACCTTCGTGCGCGGCGGATTCGCGGTGCTCGATGCCGACAACGACGCACGCACCAGCGGCGTGCAGCCGCTGCGCATCGACGGCATCGACGTGGCCGCGGGCGAGCGCGCCACGGTGGTGTACTACCTGCGCGTCGGCGCCGGGACCGGCACGGGGGTGCATACCAACCGCATCACCGCCATCGATGGCGAGAACCGCACGATCGGCAACGTGGCCTCGGCCGAGGTGGAGATCACTACCGATCCGCTGCTCGATGAGAGCCTGATCGTGGGCAGCGTGTTCGACGACCGCAACGGCAACGGCATCCATGATGACGGTGAGCGTGGCATTCCCGGCGTGCGCATCGCAGCGGTGGAAGGCCTGCTGATGGAAACCGACGCCTTCGGCCGCTATCACCTGGTCGGGATTCCGGGCGGCGAGGCGCGCGGGCGCAACTTCATCCTCAAGGTGGATCCGTCCACGTTGCCGGCCGGTGCGCGCTTCACCACGCCCAACCCGCTGGTCCGTCGCATCACCCCCGGGCTGCCGGTGCGCTTCGACTTCGGTGTGCGCATGCCCGAGGGTGCGCTGAGTACCGCACCGCCGACAGCGCCCACCGCATCGCGACCCGCGCGCATCGAGCTGGGCGAGGCGCTGTTCCCCACGGGCAGCGCGCAGCTGGGGGCCGACCGCGCACCGGTGATCGCAACGGCCGCGCAGGCCCTGGTGGCGCGTGGCGGCGGACGGCTGCAGCTCACCGCGCCTGCCGGCCAGGCCGACCTTGCACGGCAACGGGCACAGGCGTTGCGGGTGGCCCTGCGGTCGCAGCTGCCGGACCCGGTCGCCGCAGCGACCACGATCGAGGTGCTGGACGCCGATGGGCGCGTGCTGCAGCGCCTGCGCCTGGATGATCCCCCCGAGCCTGCCAGTCCCGGTCGCGCGACCGGGGAGGGGCGCTGACATGGACATGACCCTGATTCCGAGCCCGATCTCCCGCCGCCTCATCCTCGGCGTGGCCAGCGCCGTGCTGCTGGCAGCGCCTGCCGCCGCCCAGCAGTCCCTGCCGGCTCCTTCACCCGCGCCGATCCGCTGCGAAGCCGACAGCTGCCGCAGCGATGACGGGCTGCTGCTGCGCATCGGCGATGACGACGCGCCCGCGCTGCCGCTGCCGGGCCGCACCGATCTCCCCGTGGCCGGCACGGTACCGGCGTCACCGGCAGTCACCCCGGACGTGGCGGCGCGCGGCGGCCAGTTCATGGCCGAGCTGCCCAACGGCGGCGTGGTGTGGGCGACCGAAGATCCGACCATGGTGCCACCCAGCCTGAGCGTGCAGGCCGCCGCCACCGTGCCGTTCGAGAATGGCCGGGTGATCCGTCCGCTGCGCTTCCACAGCTACAACAACTACGCCTCCTTCATTCAGAAACTGGAGGTGACGCTGTATCGCGGTACCGATACCGATCTGGTCACGCCGCTGGCCCGCATCGAGTTGCCGGCCGACTACGTTGGCGATGCCGAGTGGAGCGGTGAGCTGCCGCCGCAGATCAAGCTGCGCACCGGTGACGATCTCATCTACGTCGCACGTGCCTACGGCGCCGGTGGGGCGTTCGATGAAACCCGCCTGCAGCGCATCCAGCTGGTCACCCCGGCCGACTTCGACCGGGGCCTGCAGATCACCCGCGAGAACGTGCAGAAAACGCTGGGCCAGGCCCTGGATGGCGACAGCGCGCAGGACCTGCAGCTCAGCAACAGCATCTATGGGCAGAGCATGCTCCGCCTGCAGAACATTCCCATCCACGGCTCGCGCGTGCGTCTGTATGGCCGCAACCTGGAACCCAACAGCCGCGTGCGCATCAACGGCCAGGACTTCCCGGTCGACCTGGAGCAGAAGTTCGCGGCCGAGTTCCTCGAGCCGGTCGGCGAGCATCGCTACGACGTCAGTGTCGAATCCCGCGATGCGCCCTCCGCGCAGCGGCAGCTGGATGTGGATGTCACCGGCCGCTATCTGTTCCTGGTCGCCATCGCCGATGTCACCGTGTCCAAGAACAGCGCCAGTGGCAACCTGCAGCCCTTGGCGGCGGATGATCGCGACGACGACAGCTTCCTCAGCGAGGGCCGGCTGGCGTTCTACCTGAAGGGCAAATTGCGCGGCAAATACCTGGTCACTGCACAGGCCGACACCCAGGACCGCGAGCTGAAGTACCTGTTCCGCGATTTCACCCAGGCCGACGCGCAGGACGTGTTCCGCCGCCTGGATCCAGACCTGTATTACCCGGTATATGGCGATGACTCCACCACCTACCGCGACGTGGATACGCAGGGCCGGCTGTACCTGCGCGTGGACTGGGATCAGAGCCAGGCCGTGTGGGGCAACTACGCCACTGGCATCACCGGCACCGAATATGGCCAGTACGTACGCTCGCTGTATGGCGGTGCATTGAACTGGCGTTCGCTGGAGGCCACGCCGCTGGGCGAGGCACGCTCGCAGGTGAAGGTGTTCGGTTCAGAAGCGCAGTCCGCGCCGGGCCATAGTGAATTCCTCGGTACCGGCGGCAGCCTGTACTACCTGCGCCACACCGATGTGCTGCCGGGCTCGGAGCAGGTGGTGCTGGAAGTACGTGACCGCACCACCGGTCGCACCGAAACGCGCGCCACCCTGCAGGAGGGCGTGGACTACGAGATCGACAACCTGCAGGGCCGCCTGATCCTGACCCGTCCGCTGGCGCAGCTGACCCGCGAGAACGTGCGCAGCATCACCCGCGACATGCCGCTCGACGGCTACGACCAGTTGCTGCTGGTGGACTACGAATACGTGCCGCTCGGCTTCAGCAGCGATGACGTGACTTACGGTGCGCGCGGCCGGCAGTGGATCGGTGACCACGTGGCGATCGGCGGCACCTGGATCGACGAGAACCGCAGCGGCGAGAACTACAGCCTCAAGGGCGCCGACCTCACCCTGCAGGCCGGACGTGGCACGTATTTGAAGATGGAGCAGACCCGCACCGAAGCGACTGCCGCCCCGGTGTTCTATTCGGACAACGGCGGCCTGAGCTTCATCCGTCGCAATCCCTACGAAGGCCGGCGCTCGGGCACCGCCAGCGCGGTGGAAGCGCGTGCCAATCTGCGTGAGCTGGGCTGGACGACCCAGGACTGGAGCCTGGGGGCGTGGTGGCGCGATGTCGATGCCGGTTTCTCGGTCGCGCGCCAGGACACCGGTCTGTCGATCCAGGAATACGGTGCCGAATTCCTCGGCTACCTCACCGACGACGTCAGCCTGTATGGCCGGCACACCCGCACCGAGCAGGGCGAACTGGCGCTGGAGCAGAGCCAGCTGACCGCGGAGTGGCGACTGGGCAACGACGGCCAGCTGACCGGTGAGCTGCGCCGCGTGCGCGAGGAACAGGAGCTGCAGAGCGTGGACGCCCTGCTGGCCGCGATCGGTTACCGCCAGCGCTTCGGCGCGTCGTGGGAGCTGTACGGCACCGGCCAGGTCACGCTGGATGATGACGGTGGCGCGTACGAGAAGAACGACCTGCTCACGCTGGGCGCGCGGTATCTGTTCGGCGACCGCAGCAGTGTCGGCGCGGAAGTCAGTGGCGGCAGCCGCGGCCATGGCGCCAAGGTCGATGGTGAGTACCGCATGGCACCGGACCACAGCCTGTACGGCAGTTACAGCTACAGCACCGACCGCACCGGCACCGATCCGCTGTTCGATACCGGGTTGCAGAGTGGCTGGACGCTGGGCCAGCGCTGGCGACTGAGCAACCAGGTCAACGTCTACAACGAGAGCCAGTATCTGAAGGACCGTCGCCAGGACAGCGCAGGCATCGTGCACACCTTCGGCATGGACTTCTATCCCGCGCAGGGCTGGAACCTGGGCTTCACGATCATGGACGGTGAGCTGGATTCCACCTTGGGCCGTGTCGATCGCCGCGCCTACAGCGTGAGCGGCGGACGTACCGATGCCGTAGCGCAGTGGAACAGCAAGCTGGAGTATCGGCGCGACAGTGGGGCCGAGCAGCGCGAGCAGTGGGTGACCACCAACCGCCTGCTGTACAAGCTCAACGAAGACTGGCGCTTCGCCCTGCGCGCGAACTATGCCGATACCGAAGACCGCATCGACCGTCTGGCCGACGCCAAGCTGGTGGAGACCAACATGGGCTTCGCCTGGCGCCCGCACGACAACACGCGCTGGGCCGGCTTCGGCAAGTTCACCTATCTCTACGATGTGGCATCGCTGGGGCAGGAGGGCGGCAACCTGTACGACCAGCGCTCGCAGATCCTCTCGCTCGAAGGGATCCGTCAGCTGGGCGCGCGCTGGGAAGTGGCCGGCAAGCTGGCCTCGCGCTGGGGCGACTACCGCACCGGCCGTGGCGAGGGTGCCTGGCTGGACAGCCGCGCCGACTTCGCCGCGCTGCAGCTGCGCTATCGCCTGTTCGCGCAATGGGAAGGGTTGGCCGAGCACCGCTGGTTGAAGGTGCGCGACGGTGGCGTGCGCAAGGGCTGGCTGGTGGGCGTGGACCGACGGGTCGGGGAGAACTTCAAGGTCGGGGTGGGCTACAACTTCACCGAGTTCAGCGATGACATGACCGAGCTGAAGTACGACCAGAAGGGGTTCTTCCTGAACATGGCGGGGTATTACTAGGCTTCGGATGGTTCGGGCCTGCCACGCATGGCGTCGTTTGCGGCTTCGGTGGGTTTGGGCCTGCCACGCATGGCGTGGCACTACCGGGCATTGCGGTGTTGGGGGTCGGGTTTGGGGACGATTCGGTTCGGTGACATGGCGCGACCGGGCTGAAAGGTGATTGGGGGTAGAGCCAGGCCATGCCTGGCTGAACTGCCGACAACCTTTCCGGCATGAATGGGCGTTTCCCGGCGGCCCGTTCAGCCAGAAAACACGCCTTGGCGCCCAATTCATTAACCTATGTCGTTGATTTAATTCGACTTGATGCCTTATTTCCAGCCACTCGCCACTGTCATCATTTCGCGGTACGTTAGCGGGGTGATCGGTGCCAGCATCCCATGAACAGAACGCTGGAACTTCTTTCCCCTTTAGCAGTCCAATTCCGGGACTGCTAAGATGAGTGCTATGAGCCAGAACACCTCTACTGCCCTTGTGGCAAACAATCTCCCGATTCCCAGTGCGCTCGGTTCGCTGGACGCCTACATCGGTGCCGTGCACCAGATTCCGGTGCTGTCGGTCGATGACGAGCAGGATCTGGCCCGCCGCTTCCGCGACGAGCTGGACCTGGACGCCGCGCGCGAGCTGGTCCATTCCCACCTGCGCTTCGTGGTGCACGTCGCCCGTGGCTACAACGGCTACGGCCTGGCGCTGGGCGACCTGATCCAGGAAGGCAACATCGGCCTGATGAAGGCGGTGAAGCGCTTCGACCCGGACATGGGCGTTCGCCTGGTGTCGTTCGCGGTGCACTGGATCCGTGCGGAAATGCACGAGTTCATCCTCAAGAACTGGCGCATCGTCAAGGTCGCCACGACCAAGGCGCAGCGCAAGCTGTTCTTCAACCTGCGCAAATCCAAGACCCGTCTGGGCTGGATGAACGCGGCGGAAGTCAGTGCGGTGGCCAAGGATCTGAACGTGTCCGAGCGCGAAGTGCTCGAGATGGAGTCGCGCCTGTCCGGCCGCGATATCGGTTTCGATCTCTCCAGCGATGACGATGACGACCATGCGCCGCCGTCGCCGGCTGCCTATCTGCGCGCCAACGAAGAAGATCCTTCGATGGCGTATGAGCGGATGGACAGCGAAGACAATCAGCTGCAGCTGCTGCGCGAAGGCATGGCCGAGCTGGATGCGCGTTCGCGCGACATCATCCGCCGTCGCTGGCTGGACGCGGACAGCAAGGTGACGCTGCAGGAGCTGGCCGATGAGTACGGCGTGTCGGCCGAACGCATCCGCCAGGTCGAGGCGAACGCGCTGAAGAAGATGAAGGCGCTGTTTACTGCGTGATGCAGTAAGCCGCTGAGTAAATGATAAGGCCCGGCACTGCCGGGCCTTTTCTTTGCGGCAGCGTTATACCGGTGTCTGGCCGCTGATCTTTCCGACAGCGGGGCACGCCACTGCTGATGTTCACGCCGTACCACTCAGTGGCACGGTATGATCATGCAACGTGTCTTCCGCACCCGGAGTTTCAACCGCAGCCTGCGAAGGTCTGCGCTCGGCGACGCGGCCCTGTGCCGCGCGGTGGATGAGATGCGGCGAGGCCTGACAGTTGGATCGCGCCGTGAAATGCGGTGACCTGCAGGAGATCTGTCATGACAAAGACATCTGAGCGCCGGCGCCCGAAGAGCAGGCTTCTGGAGGCCGTGCACGATGCGGCCGTGAGCCTGCATGCACATGGGGTCATCGATAAGCGCCGGTTGGGCTGCTACGAAGCCCTTTGCCTGGAGCCGGTGCCCGCGTACAGCAGCGCCCAGATCCGTGCACTCCGCACGTCGCTTGCGCTCAGCCAGCCGGTATTCGCAGGCGTGCTGAACACCAGCGTTTCAACAGTGCGCAGTTGGGAGCAGGGCGACAAGAAGCCCAGTGGACCATCGCTGAAGCTGTTGAACCTGATCGACCGGAAAGGGCTCGACGCCGTTCTCTAGAACAAAGGCCCGGCAATGCCGGGCCTTTGCGCTGCACAGCAGCCGTTGCTGCCCTTGACCCGCCTCAGCCCTGCTCGCGCGCAATCGCCCGCCAGCCGATATCGCGGCGGTGGAACTCATGGGCCCAGTGGATCGCACCGACGCCGGCGTAAGCGTTGCGCTGTGCCTCGCCTACCGTGCCGCCCAACGCCGCCACGCACAGCACGCGGCCACCGGCGCTGAGCACCTGGCCCTGCGCGTCCAGCGTGGTGCCGGCATGGAACACCTTGGCGGTCGCGGCGACCGCCTCCAGGCCATGGATCACGTCGCCGGTGATCGGCGTTTCCGGATACGGCGAGGCCGCCATCACCACGCCCAGCGAGGGCCGCGGATCCCACTGCGCCTCCACGGTGTCCAGGCGCTCGTCGATCGCCGCTTCGACCAGGTCCACCAGGTCCGACTGCAGGCGCAGCATCACCGGCTGGGTTTCCGGGTCGCCGAAGCGCACGTTGAACTCGATCACCTTCGGCGCGCCGTTGGCATCGATCATCAAGCCGGCATAGAGGAAACCGGTGAACGGAATGCCGTCGGCGATCATGCCCTGCACGGTCGGGTTGACCACCTCGCGCATCACGCGCGCATGCACTTCGTCGGTCACCACCGGGGCTGGCGAGTACGCGCCCATGCCGCCGGTGTTCGGGCCGGTGTCGCCGTCGCCGACGCGCTTGTGATCCTGCGAGGTCGCCATCGGCAGCGCCGTCCTGCCGTCCACCATCGAGATGAAGCTGGCTTCTTCGCCGTCGAGGAATTCTTCGATCACCACGCGTGCGCCTGCATCGCCGAAGGCATTGCCGGAGAGCATGTCGCGCACCGCGTCCTCGGCCTCGGCCAGGGTCATCGCCACGATCACGCCCTTGCCGGCAGCCAGACCATCGGCCTTGACCACGATCGGTGCGCCTTTCTCACGCAGGTAGGCCAGCGCCGGTTCGATGTCGGTATGCACGGCATAGAACGCGGTCGGGATCCTGTGGCGGGCCAGGAAGTCCTTCGCGTATGCCTTGCTGCCTTCCAGCTGCGCGGCGGCGGCGGTCGGCCCGAAGATGCGGTGGCCGGCGGCGCGGAAGCGGTCGACCACACCGGCCACCAGCGGCACTTCCGGGCCGACCACGGTCAGGCCGATGTCTTCGGTGCCGACCAGCGCCAGCAGGCCGTCCAGGTCGGTGACCTTGACGTCCACGTTGCGGCACTTGGGTTCGGTGGCGGTGCCTGCATTGCCGGGGGCGACGATGACCTCGCGGACCTTCGCGGACTGGGCCAGCTTCCAGGCCAGGGCGTGTTCGCGGCCGCCGGCGCCGATGACCAGGATCTTCAATGCAGTTCTCGCGTAAGAGGGCAGGAACGTGATTTTACGCGGTGCGGGCGGCGGGTGCATTCGGGCGGTCGGTTGCCGTGGCAACCCACGGCCTCAGCGGTCGGCGCAGCCGTCGCGCTGGAGGTCGTCCGGCACGGGATACGCGCGCTGCCGGGCATCGAAGATGAGGTGGTAGTACTCGGTCGCCGGGCCCGTGCAGTCGTGGCCGCTGGCACGCACCGTCAGCGGCCAGTAGCCATCCACCGCAGTGCCGTCGCCCACCGTCGTGCTGAAGTCGACCGCGAAGACCTCGCTTCCGCATGCGGCTGGCTCACCGTTGCAGTGATGCAGGGCGAGGTTGTCGAGATGATCGCGGTACCGGGCGACATCGCGCAGCCGATGGTTGTGTTCGGCGATGTAGCTGCGCCAGATGTACCGATGGCCGCGCCGGTGTTCCTCATGGGTGATCTGGAACGCACGGCGCTGCGGGCCGAGCTGCGCGATCCGGACGGTGCCGGGTGCGCCGTGGCGGCCGTACTGCCCCTGCAGGCGCTGGGCCATGACCAGCAGCGGATCATCGGCCAGCAGCTGAGCGAAGAAGCCGCCCCGATTGGCGTCTTCGTCGTCCGTGCCCACGCGCAGCACATACAGATCGACCCGGCCCGGCTCGACCGTGGCGGCGTCGTCCAGGGTCTGGCACACCGCCAGCAGGGTCTGCTCGTGACCGTCGGCAGTAAACGTGTCACGCGCACACACGGTGCGGGTGACCGGGCGCAGCGCCTCGACCTCGGTGTCCTCCCAGTCGTCCTTCCATGGCGCATCCAGGACGGCCTTGTCGCCATAGCGCGTGCGAAGGAAGGCCTGCAGGCGCTGGATGTGGTCGCCCCTGACCCGGACGGTGTCTTCCGGTTGCGCCGTGGTGTCGAGCACAGGGTGCGCCTTGGCGGGTCCGGAAGGCGCAGGTGTACGGTCACAGCCGGCCAGCAGCACGAGCGACACGACTGCCAATGCGCATGAACGCATCACTCGCACTCTTCGCGCCTCAGTGCCTCGGGGAACGCGTAGGTCCAGGTCTTCGGGTCCAGGGTGAAGCGGTGTTCGCGGCGCACCGGCTGCCCGCCGCAGCCCAGGCCGGTCTCCTCGATCAGCAGCGGCCACTGCCGTGCCGCAGGATCGCGGTCGTCGAAGCGCAGGGTGAAATCGAGGTTGAACAACCGCGCCTGGCAGTCCGGTTCCGCATCGGCGTCGTCGCAGTCGTAGGCCGCGGTGTTGTCGATATGGCTGCGCACACCGCCGGCTTCCACGAGCCCGTTCGGGCCGGGCAACACCAGCGTCTGGGTGATCAGCGAATAGCCTTGGCCGAACCAGCCGTGCTCGATGCGGAAACCGTAGAAGTCGCTGCCGGCGCGGAGGATCTGCACGGTGCCGGGCTCGCCCCGGCTGCCGAAGTTCTGCCCGGTCAGCTCGGCGGCCACGGCAAAGCGGTCCGCCTCGGGGCGCAGTACGAAGAAGTCGATCGCGCCCGGGTCCGGGTGGGCACCGTCCAGCGGTGAACCGCAGACGGCCAACAGTTGTTGCCAGCTGTCGCCGGTCACCACCGGCTGCTCGGCGCAGACGTGCCAATTGGTGAGCAGTGTGTCGCCGTCCTGCACCCAACTGCCACGCCATTTCCCCGAGCGCTTGGCGGCCTTGCCGTAGCGCTCGGTCAGAAAGCCCTGCAGGCGCGTGCTGCGGCTGACATGGGCGATCGGACCGGCAGAGGGTGCGACGGTATCGGGGGCTGGCTGCGCGGCCGCCGGTTCACTGGTCGGCGTGCAGCTGGCCAGCCCCGCAGCGGTGGCGAGCGCCAGCGCTGCAAGGCATCGGGTCTGCCATGGAGACATCCGTGTCGTCCCGCGGATCAGTGGCGGAAGTGACGCACGCCGGTGAACACCATCGCCAGGCCATGCTCGTCGGCGGCCGCGATCACTTCGCTGTCGCGCATCGAGCCACCCGGCTGGATCACCGCCTTGATGCCGGCGGCAGCGGCGGCGTCGATGCCGTCGCGGAAGGGGAAGAACGCATCGGAGGCCATCACCGAGCCTTCCACCACCAGGTTCGCATCGGCCGCCTTGATGCCGGCGATGCGCGCGGAGTACACGCGGCTCATCTGGCCGGCGCCGACACCGATGGTGCGGTTGTCCTTGGCGTAGACGATGGCGTTGGATTTGACGAACTTGGCGACCTTCCAGGCGAACAGCAGGTCGGCGAACTGCTTCTCGGTCGGTGCCAGCTTGCTCACCACCGTCAGCTCATCGTGGCTCATGCCGCGATTGTCGGCGCTCTGCATCAGCAGGCCGGAACCAATCCGCTTGGTGTCGTAGTTGTTGCGGCCGTCGCCGTGCGGAATGCGCAGCACGCGCACGTTCGCCTTCTTCTGCGCGTATTCCAGCGCGGCCGGTTCGAAGTCCGGGGCGATCAGCACTTCGACGAACTGCCGGTCCAGGATCGCCTGCGCGGTGGCGGCGTCCAGCGGCCGGTTGAAGGCGATGATGCCGCCGAAGGCGCTGGTCGGGTCGGTCGCATAGGCCAGCTCATAGGCATCGCCGTTGCCGGCGCCCACGGCCACGCCGCACGGGTTGGCGTGCTTGACGATGACGCAGGCCGGCACGTCGAACTGACGCACGCATTCCCACGCCGCATCGGCATCGGCCAGGTTGTTGTAGCTCAGTTCCTTGCCCTGCAGCTGCTGGAACGTGGCCAGCGTGCCCGGCACCGGGTACAGGTCGCGGTAGAACGCGCCGCTCTGGTGCGGGTTCTCGCCGTAGCGCAGGTCCATCACCTTCACGAAGCTGGAATTCATCTGCGCCGGGAACTCCGCACGCACTGGCACCGCGGTGTCGGTGGTGGTCACGGCGGAGAGGTAATTGCTGATCGCCGCGTCGTACTGGGCCACGCGGTTGAACGCGGCCACCGAGAAGGCGAAACGCTTGGCGGCCGACAGCTTGCCATCGTGGGCGTCCAGCTCGGCCAGCAGCTCGGCGTACTGCGACGGGTCGGTCGCCACCGCCACGCGGGCGAAGTTCTTCGCGGCCGAGCGCAGCATGGCCGGGCCACCAATGTCGATGTTCTCCACGGCGTCTTCGAGCGTGCAGTCCGCCTTGGCGGTGACCGACTCGAACGGGTACAGGTTCAGTACCAGCAGGTCGATCGCGCCGATGCCGTGTTCGGCCATGACCGCGTCATCCATCCCGGCGCGGCCGAGCAGGCCGCCGTGCACCATCGGGTGCAGGGTCTTGACCCGGCCGTCCATCATTTCCGGGAAACCGGTGACGTCGGCAACGTCCTTCACTGCCAGGCCGGCGTCGCGGATCGCCTTGGCGGTACCGCCGGTGGAGAGCAGCTCCACGTTGCGCGCGGCGAGGGCGCGGGCCAGGTCGATCAGACCGGTTTTGTCGGAAACGGACAGCAGGGCCCGGCGCACGGGCAGCAGATCGGAACTCATGGGGGCAGGAGATCGAAGCGGAGCGGGGGCATAGTGTAGGCCAGTGACGCGGGCCTGACCTCTTCGACGGCCATCGCGGCGCCCGCCAACCCCGCAAAACGACGAAGGCCGGTACCGAGGGCTGCTCGATCCGGCCTTCCTCCCGCTGGGCACGCCCCGTGCCGCACCGGCATCAGGTGGTGATGCCGTATTCCTTCAGCTTCTTGCGCAGGGTGGCGCGGTGGATGCCCAGCATCGAGGCGGCGCGGCTCTGGTTGCCTTCGCAGTGATTGAGCACTTCCACGAACAGCGGAATCTCCATCTCGCGCAGCACGATCTCGTAGACATCGTCCGCATCGCAGCCATCCAGGTCCCGCAGGTACCGCCTGACCGATTGGGCCACGTGTTCGCGCAGGGGTGGCTTGGGCGCGCCACGACTGTTGTCAGGACGAGAAAGGACAGCGTTCAAGGAGTTTCCCGGTGCAAGAGCCGGGGCGGACAACAGCCCACGGCGGAAGGGTGATGGGGTCAGTCTAGCGCGTGCGCCGGCTGCCTGCCACGCTCCGGCGGCCCCGGCGATGCCTCAGAGGAACTCAAAGGTGAATGCGACGGTAGACGCCGCAGGCTCCCGCACGCGGAAGCTGATCTGTGCACTTTGTCCCGGTTCCAGCGTGGCGGCCGGGTCCATCGCGCGCTCCAGATAGTCGGCCGGCGCGAACACATTGGTGCCGATCACGCGGCCATCGGCATCGGACAGCGACAGCCGCAGCGACGGCCAGGCCTGGGCCCACCGCGCGTCGTTGCGGATGCTCGCCTGCACCTGCAGCGCACCCGCCTGGCCCGGTACCGGGCGTACATCACGGCTGAGCATGCTGAAGGCCGCCGGCTCGCGCCAGGCCGGCACTGAACAGCGCAGCACGCTGCACAGTCCGGCGATCCACGGGCGGGTACCGGCATCGGCGGCCAGCCGTGCACGGTCCGCCACCGCGATCTGCATCAGCAGCACGGCAGCCAGCCCGGCCACCATGCCCCACTGCCAGCGCGGCGTGCGCAGGCGTGCACCGGGCAGGCGCAGGAAACTGGGCGTGGTGACCGCTTCGCCCGGGGGCAGGGCAGCGGTGGCCGGGCCGCGCGCGTCCTCATCGATGGCGTGCAGGTCATCCAGCAGCGGGTGCGATGGCGCTTCCGTACCGGCGACCGGTGTGGCGGCCGGTGCAGCTTCGCCGGCGTGCGCATGTTCGACATCGGCTGCACGTTCGTCGGCGAATCCAAATCCGGATTGCGACACGGTCGGCTGCGGCGCATGCACCGGCTGGGCATCGATCACCTGTTCCACCGCCAGCGGGGCGATGCGATCGTCCACGGACGTTGCCGACGCCGCAGGCGTCTCCTCGTGGGAGAGGGACACCGGCTCAGCGGGATTGGCCGGCGCCTCCGCGGACGGACGCAGGAACGTGGCGATCGGGCGTCGCGGCGGCATCGGAGGCTCGGACATGGGCACGGGACCGGGCAGGAGACAGGCTATTCAAGCACGGCGGACGCCGGTGATGCGCATCCAGTCGCCATCCTGCGCCACGGCCAGCTGTTCGAAGGCCGGGGCGTAGCGCTCCAGCAGTTCCCCTTCCTGCCCGTGCAGGATGCCCGACAGCGCGATGCGGCCGCCCGGGGCGACGCGCGTCGCCAGCACATCGGCCAGCGCATCCAGTGCCGAGGCAAGGATGTTCGCCACCACCACCGGGTACGTCGCCTGCGGTTCGTCTTGCGGCAGATAGACCTGCACGCGATCCTGCAGGCCGTTGCGCTCGGCGTTGTCGCCGGTGGCGAGCACCGCCTGCGGATCATTGTCCACGCCGACCGCGCGGGCCGCGCCCAGCTTCAGCGCGGCCAGGGCGAGGATGCCCGAGCCGCAGCCGAAATCGAGCACGGTGGTGCCGGCCAGCGCGCCCTCGGCGGCCAGGCCGTCCAGCCAGCGCAGGCAGAGCGCGGTGGTCGGGTGGGTGCCCGAGCCGAACGCCAGGCCCGGATCCAGGCGGACCACGGCAGCATCGTCGGCCTGTGCGGCCTCCGGAAGCTCATGGTTCCACGGCACGATCCAGGTGCGATCCCCGAAGGCCATCGGCTGGAACTGGTCGATCCAGGCGCGTTCCCAGTCTTCGTCGGCCACGGCGCGGAAGCTGGCGTTGGCCCAGTCCAGGCCGGGATCGAAGGCGTCCAGCGCGGCCAGCAGGGCCAGCGCATTGGTATCGCCGGGGAACAGCGCGGTCAGTACCAGGTCGTTCCACAGCGGGGTCTCGCCCACGCCCGGTTCCAGGATCGCGCGCTCGTTGCTGGTATCGGCATCGGCATCGAGCAGGGTCACCGCCAGCGCGCCCACGTCGTCCAGCGCATTCTCATAGCGCGGCTGGGTGGCTTCGGTGCAGTGCAGGGTGAGTTCCAGGAAGGGCATGGGGGCAGGGACCGGCGGAAAACCGTGCATGTTAGACCAGTGCGGGGCGATGGTCCCGGCCGTGCCGCCGGGCGCTCGTCTCGCCGGCCGGTAAGATCGGCCCGACGGCTGGTTCAGACACCGCTGCAGCCGCTTGCTAAACTTCAACTCCTGCTGTCCATCACGGACAGCGTGTGACTTCTGCCCATGGCGCTCGTGCCGACCCTGAAAACCTGGTTGCTGGTCGTACCGGCCCTGGCGTTGCTGGGGGTGGTGGGCTATCGCGCGGGCGATCGGGTGCTGCACGCCGATCAGGCCGCCTCGCAGCTGGATGAGCCGCAGGCCGGCAGCGCGTCCACCGCGGTGCCGGCCGAAGCCCGGCAACTGGCCCGGCGCCTGCTCGGCAGCGAGCGCGGCACGGCGGTGGCCTCCGGCCTGCCGCTGGACCTGCGGGCCGATATCGAAGGCGACACCGACCTGTTCGCCTATGCGCAGCGCCTGCAGCTGCAGGCGGCCAACGGCAACGCCGAGGCCGGGTGGATGGTCAGCCGCGTCTACGACTACTGCGCGATGTATGCGATGGACCCGGGCGGCTATCAGCTCGACAACACGCTGTTGACCGGTATGGGCATGAGCGCGTCGGCGCCGATGGTCGCTGCACGCGAGCGCGTCTCGCGGCGCTGTGCGGGCTTCGTCAGCAGCGACAACCTGGGTCGGCCGCTGATCCTGGCGCAGCGCCTGCAGTCGGCCAAGGCCGGCAACCTCGCTGCCGAGGCCTCGCTGTTCGCCGAGGGCCTGCCGCTGGAAACCGGGCCGGGCTATCGCCGCGGGCTGGTCGAGCGGGTGATGGATTCCCGCGATCCGGAAGCCTTCATGGCGCTGGCACCGGGCATGGGCCAGCGTGCCAGCGGCGACAACGCGCTGAGCGGCCTGGTGGCCGGTGACCAGTTCAGCGAACTGGCCTGGCGGCTGGCCGCCTGCGAGCTGGGCATGGCCTGCGGGTCGGACAGCGTGTTGATGAATAATTTCTGCGCGAACGGAGGGATCTGTTCGCAGGACGGTGGGCAGGACTTTGCCACTTTTGTGTATGACGCTGCGGTATCGCGGCAAGGTGCGGGGAAAATGAACGTGTTGGTCGAAGAGCTGGTCAAGCTGAGGAATGGGCGATGAATTACCGTCGAATTCTGCACGGTGCCAAATTCTGGTTCTGGGTGACGTTGTTTGTCGCGTACTCGGCCGGAGCGGTGGGCCTGGTGATGATCGATACCTATGACGATCGTTACCGAAGCCTGTCCAAAGTGCAGTTGACCTCGGTGAAGGCCGATGCCGAAGTGCGTCGCGCCGGTGCCAGTCAGGTCGCTGCGGTGTATCGCGCGCAGAGTGGCATGCCGTTCGCTTCGCTGCCCACCGGCAGCACCTTCCAGGTGGTGTGGCCGGATGGCTCCACCGAAACGATGGTGATCCTGGATCCGACCTCGTCGCTGGGCGTAGAGCCGGTGAAGAACTCGCAGGTCACTGCGGCGGATACCGCCAAGTGACAGCCAGGCAGGGGCGGCGATGGCCGATCTGCCTGCGCTGATCGTATTGCCGGGCATGGATGCCACCGGCACGCTGCATACCGCCTTCATCGATGCGATGGCCGCGCGGGGCGTGGCCACCTCGGTCATCGCCTACCCGCGGGATGTTCCTCTCGATTACCCCGCGCTGTTGTCCTTCGTGCAGGCGGCGCTGCCGCGCGATGCGCCGTTCGTGTTGTTGGGGGAGTCGTTCTCGGGGCCGTTGGCGCTGACCGTCGCCGCCGCTGCGCCCTCGCGACTGCAGGGGCTGATCCTCTCCACGACCTTTGCCCGCGCGCATTGGCCCGCCGGGCGCGCGCTGCGCCCGCTGCTGCCGTATGTGCCGATGCGGGGCATGCCGTCGCCAGCGCTGTCATGGTGGCTGCTGGGTCGCTGGGCAACGCCAGCGTTGCGGGACGGCCTGCGGAAGGCGCTGGCCCAGGTCACTGTTCCGGTCCTGCGCGCGCGCCTGCGTGCCGTGCTTGACGTTGATGCGCGTGCGGCCCTGCCCGACATCGCAGTGCCGATGCTGTGTCTGCAGGCCTCGCATGACCGCCTCCTGCCTGCGCGGGCGCAGCACGAATGGGCACGCCTGCTGCCGCAGGCACAGCAGCACACCGTGGCGGGCCCTCATCTGCTTCTGCAGGCCAACCCGCAGGCGGCCGCCGACGTGGTGCGTCAGTTCATGGGCGGGCTCGGATAGGGCAGCGGAAAAACGCAGACAAACAAAAAGGCGGGGAGATCCCCGCCTTTCTGCTGTCCAGCGTCCCGCGCGAGCGCGTCGATCAGGTCAACGCGATCGACTTGTTCTTGCGTTCGGCCAGGCGCTTTTCCAGGTAGTGGATGTTCTGCCCACCGGCCTGGAAGCCCTTGTCGCGCATGATGCGCTGCTGCAGCGCGACGTTGGTCTTGATGCCGTCCACGACCAGTTCGCTCAGCGCCACGCGCATGCGCGCGATCGCGGTCTCGCGATCCGGGCCGTGCACGATCAGCTTGCCGATCATCGAGTCATAGTTCGGCGGCACGCGGTAACCACTGTAGATGTGGGTATCCACGCGCACGCCGGGGCCACCCGGCGGATGGAAGGCGGTGATCTGGCCCGGGCTCGGCACGAAGGTTTCGGCGTCTTCGGCGTTGATGCGGCACTCGATCGCGTGGCCGCTCAGCACCACGTCGCTCTGCTTGATGCTCAGCTTCTGGCCGGCGGCGATGCGCAGCTGCTCGCAGACCAGGTCGATGCCGGTCACCATCTCCGTCACCGGATGTTCCACCTGCACGCGGGTGTTCATTTCGATGAAGTAGAAACGACCGTCTTCGAACAGGAACTCGAAGGTACCCGCGCCGCGGTAGCCGATGCGGATGCAGGCTTCCACGCAGACCTTGCCGATCTCATCGCGCAGCTCGGTGGTGATGCCCGGTGCCGGCGCTTCTTCCACCACCTTCTGATGGCGGCGCTGCATCGAGCAGTCGCGTTCACCGAGATGGATGGCGTTGCCCTGGCCGTCGGCGAGCACCTGGATTTCCACGTGGCGCGGATTCTCCAGGAACTTCTCCATGTAGACCTGATCGTTGCTGAAAGCGGCCTTGGCTTCGGACTTGGTGGTCTCGATCGCCGCCTTCAACGAGGCCTCGGCATGCACCACGCGCATGCCACGGCCGCCACCGCCACCGGAGGCCTTGATGATGACCGGGTAGCCGATCTCACGGGCGATCTTGGTGTTGGCCACGATGTCGTCGGTCAGCGGGCCGCCCGAGCCGGGCACGCACGGCACGCCGGCGGCCTTCATCGCGCGGATCGCTTCCACCTTGTCGCCCATCAGGCGGATGGTGTCGGCCTTGGGGCCGATGAAGATGAAGCCGGATTCTTCCACGCGCTCGGCGAAGTCGGCGTTCTCCGACAGGAAGCCGTAGCCCGGGTGGATGGCCTGGGCGTCGGTGACTTCCGCCGCGGCGATCAGGGCCGGGATGTTGAGGTAGCTCTCCGAGGACGGTGCCGGACCGATGCAGACCGACTCGTCGGCCATGGCCACGTGCTTGAGGTTGCGGTCGACCGTGGAATGCACAGCCACCGTGCGGATGCCCAGGGTATGGCACGCGCGCAGGATGCGCAGCGCGATCTCCCCTCGGTTGGCAATAACGACTTTGTCGAGCATGGACTAATCCTTAGCCGATCACGAACAGCGGCTGGTCGAATTCGACCGGCTGGCCGTTTTCGCCCAGGATGGCGACGATGGTGCCGGAGACATCGGCTTCGATCGGGTTGAACATCTTCATCGCTTCGATGATCGCCAGCGTTTCACCGGCCTTGACGGCCTGGCCGACCGACACGAAGGCCGGCTTGTCCGGCGAGGACGACGAGTAGAAGGTGCCGACCATCGGTGCGCGCAGTACGTGGCCATCGGGCAGGGCGTTGCCGGCCTTGGCGGTGCCGCCGGTGGAGGCTTCGGTCGGCGACTGCATCGGCATCGCCGGGGCGGCGGGCTGTGCCGGCGCCGGGGCCATCATCATCTGCGGCTGGGCCTGCACCATGCCGTAGCCGGAGACGGGCGCGCGCGACAGGCGCACGGACTCTTCGCCTTCCTTGATTTCGATTTCGGCGAGGTTCGACTCTTCCAGCAGGTCGATCAGTTTCTTGATTTTGCGGAGATCCATAGGGGCCTCTTTAGCTCGTGGTGTCAGTGTGGTGGGAAGCGCGGTGCGCTCGGGTCAAAGCAATTCGTAGAAGTCGCGCAGCTGACGGATGCGGTCGCGCGTGAGGGTGGTCAGGCAGCGCATCTGCGCGCCATTGCGGGCCGAGCCGTCGGAATTCAACAGGTACACCGCGTCGCAGTCGTGGTCGCGCAGTTCGACCCAGGCGCGCTGGGCCAGCACCAGCTGCTGCTCGGCGTTGCGGCACCAGCTGCAGGCACCGCCGTCGGCCGGGGCGCGCAGCTGCCGGCGCGCCTGCGCGTACACGGCATTGAGTTCGACGTCGGCGGCGGCCGCCACGTCCGAGGCGCACAGGTCGCTCTCCATCGTGGTGACCGGGTGCGCGCAGTCGATGCCCTCGTCCTCGCGGTCGCCGGCGATGGCGGCGCCACACAGGCAGCCCCACAGCACGACGCTGGCGAGGACACGCGGCAGTGTCATCACGCGGAGGCGGCCGCCAGCCGGGTCAACGCCGCATCCATCGCATAGCGATAGCTGTCCGCACCGAACCCACAGATCACCCCGACCGCCTTGTCGCTGAAATAGCTGTGCTGGCGGAAGGGCTCGCGTGCATGCGGGTTGGACAGATGGATCTCGATGAAGGGCACGTCCACCGCGGCCAGCGCATCGCGCAGGGCCACCGAGGTATGGGTGAACGCCGCCGGATTGATCAGGATGAAGGCCGTGCCGTCGTCACGGGCCGCCTGGACCCGGTCCACCAGCACGTGCTCGGCGTTGGACTGCAGCGCCTCCACGGCGTGGCCGGTAGCCTGCGCCTGGGCCAGCAGGGCCTGGTCGATCTGCGCCAGCGTGGTGTGCCCATACACGCCCGGCTCGCGCGTACCGAGCAGGTTGAGGTTGGGGCCATGCAGGACCAGCAGTTTCGCCATGGGTGCCGAACAACAGGAAAGGGCGGAGTCTGGCGGAACTGGTGGATCGTGTCCAGTTCGACGAAGTTACGCGTGTTTCAATCGTATGTTTGAAAATTGGTGCAGATCGTTGCGCCAGCGCGGTATCGGTGCGCGGGGACGGGGGAGCGGCGACACCGCAGAAGGGCGGGTGTTGGGTGGAGCCGGGCGCTGAAGGCCCGCGCAGGTCGGGACCCTGCTGCCTTGCCCACCGGCGATCGGCGGGCAAGGCAGGGGTCGATCCGGAACGCCGGCCTCAGCCAGACCTTGGGCGTCGGCGCGGCAGGGCGCCGATCACGGTTTGAGCTGGCCCGTCCACGACTTGCTCATGATCTGCCACTTGCCATCGGTCTTCAGCAGGACAACGTAGTCCACCCCATCCCAACCGGGATAGTCCAGCATCACCTTGACCGCCGCCAGATTCGTGGTCACATCCACGATTTCATAGCGGCGCTTGCGCTGGGCCTCGTTGGCGGCGGGCTTACCGTCGAAGCCTTCCGCGAACTGTTCGCCTGTCCGCATGAGCAGCGAGCTGCCCCGGGCTTCCGAATAGCCGATCATCACGCCATCGGCCCGGAAGACCTCTTTGGCCAGCGCGTTGTCGGCGGTCTTGTAGGCGGCCATGAACGTCTGCATGACCTTGTCCACGGCCTCGCGGTCGGAGTTTTGGGCCGAGGCCATGGCGGGGAGCAGCAGGAGCAGGGAGGCTGCCAGGGCAGCGGATCGGAACGGTCTTTTCATGGTGTTCTCTCAGCACGGTGGGTGGTGGGTGTGTGGGACATCAGCGTTCCGCTGTCGTCCGGCTCGGCGGTGGATCGGCATGTGTGCGCAGCGCCTCGACGACCGCCTGGGCGACTGGCTTGGCAGAGGCATAGTTCTGCCCGGTCACCAGCCGGCCATCGACTTCGACATGCGGGTCACCGCCTTCCACGGTCCGGAATGTGCCGCCGCGGGTCGCGACGGTCTGGCGGATCAGGAACGGGAACTGTTGGAAGTACGCGGCATCCTGTTGCTCGTGCTCTTCCGGGAAGCCGCTGATCCGCTTGCCCGAGACCAGGTACTGGCCGCCGGCAAGCTGGAGGTTCACGATGCCGGCCGTGCCGTGGCAGACGGCCGAGATCACCCCGCCGTTGCGTTCGTAGACCTGCATGGCAATGCGTTGCAGGCCCATGCTCTCCGCGACGCCGTACATGGCATTGCTCCCGCCCACGTAGTACACGGCCCGGTACTGCGTCGGATCGATCTGTGCCGGGGTGGCGGTACCGCGCAGTCCGCGCATGATCCGCAGATCGTCCAGACGGTGCGCCACGTCGTCGCTGACGTAGTCACCGAGAATCGGCACGGCGCCGCCGTCGGGTGACACGAAGTCCACCGCGTAGCCGGCGGCATGGAAGACATCCCAGGCATGCACCACCTCGCCAAAGCTGATGCTGGCCGGGAGCGTTGACGTCCCATGCACCCGGCTGCTGGCGACGATGAACAGAATGCGTTCCTGGTGGCCGCGGGCAGGCGACGCGATCGGGCTGTCTGTGGAAAGGCCGGTGGCGGCGCCGGTGCTGCAGGCGCCGCCCAGCCAGACACTCAGCAGTAGCAATACGAAGGTGGCGATGGCACGTAACGTCTGCATGGCACTGACTCGCAGGAAGGAGCCAGCACCCTACCCAATCACTTTCAAATCAATGTATTGCAGCGTCTTCCCGGAGTGCGGGAATCGATTCTAGGAGTGCGCCGCAGCCGTGCGGTAGGCCGCTGGGGTGACGCCCTCGCACTTCTTGAACGCGCTGTAGAAGGTCGACATGGACTGGAACCCCGCTTCCTGCGCCACGATGTCCAGCGGCTTCGGGGGGCTCTGCTGCAGGATCGCCTTTGCTTCGACCACACGCAGCTGGGTCAGGTACTGCTTGAACGACGTCTGGTTGTTGTCGTTGAGCAACTGCGACAGGCGGGTCTGGGGCATGCCAAGCCGGCGGGCGAGGCGGGGCAGGGTCAGGGCAGGGTCCAGATGCAAGCGCTCACGCGCCATCAGCTCGGCCAGGGCCTGCAGTTGAACGGCCGCGTCGGACGCGGGAATCCGACGATCCTGATAGGGCTCGATCGGTACTTGCCCCGAGCGCAGGCGGACGGCGACCAGGACGCTCACCGCGAGAACGAAGGTGAAGGACAGGGCGCCGACGATGTAGGAGGTGTACCCGGCCGTGTAGTACGCGATCCAGATGATCCAGATACCCGTCAACGCCCCCACCAGCAGCGGGGCCGCCGGCGTGCCACGAAGGCGTGCACGGTGGTGATACATCTGGAAAGTGGTGACGACGAGATACCCCAGCCAGGCGTAGTTGATGCCCGGCGTGATCATGTGCCGCCACAGCTCGATGTTGCGGGCATACGGGAGCAGGATATTCACCGCAACGGCAAGCACCAGCAGCGCGGCGAGGTGCCACCGGCCCCTGCTATCGGTTCCCGCAGCGTCGCGCTGGCTGGAGCGCACCAGAAAGTAGAGGCAGGGCCCGATCAGGAAACACGCGGTCAACCCGAGCTGGAGAACGACAAGCGGAATATCCGGCCAGAAATGGAAGGCCACGGATTTTCCGGTTCGCACACCCACCATCAGGATCAGCAGCGCCAGCCAGCGCTGCGTGGTTTCGCCCCGTGCCCGCCACCACAGTACCGTCGCTGCCACCACGCCATTGAAGGCGCCCAGCATGGCGAAGAAGAACAGGAAGTGTTGGCTGAGCATTGCCGCAGTATTGAGAAAAACCCCTTGCCGTCAAGCGCCGCTCAGCGCACCTCGGCGAGCACCGCCCGCACCCGCAACGCCAGTTCCTCCAGCGTGAACGGCTTGCCGATCAGGTGGACATCGGGGTCGAGCACGCCATCGTTCTCCAGCGCATTGCGGCTGTAGCCGGTGGTGAACAGCACTTTCAGCGTCGGCCGCCGCCTGAGCGCCTCATCCGCCAGCTGCCGCCCGTTGACCTCCGGCATCACCACATCGGTGAACAGCAGCGCGATGTCGGGATGGCGGTCAAGCAGGGTCAGCGCCGTGGCGGCTCCCTCGGCCGCGAGCACCGGGTAGCCCAGTTCGGTCAGCGCTTCGACGGAAAACTGCCGTACGCCGGGTTCGTCTTCGACGACCAGGACGAGTTCCCGACCCCCGCTCAGGGCGCGGTTGTCCTCTCTTCCGGGCGGGGGCGATGGCGCGACATCCACCCTGCGGCGCGGAAGATACAGGGTCACCGTGGTTCCCTGGCCCGGGGTCGAATCGATGTTCACGTGGCCGGCCGACTGTTTGACGAAGCCGTACACCTGGGAAAGGCCCAGGCCGGTGCCTTGCCCCACCTTCTTGGTGGTGAAGAACGGATCGAAGGCCTTGGCGATGACCTCGGGCGGCATGCCGCTGCCGTTGTCTGCCACGGTGATCCGGACATACTCGCCCACGGGGACCTCTGCCGCTGCCGCATCGTCATCGTCGGCGATCGTGCAGTTGGCGGTCTCCACCACCAGGCGCCCGCCACCGGGCAGCGCGTCGCGCGCGTTGACCGCCAGGTTGAGGATCACGTTCTCCAGTTGGTTGGCATCGGCGAAGGTGCACCACACCTGCGCGGCCAGCACGGTTTCCAGGCGGATGCTGCTGCCCAGCGAATGCACGAGCAGGTCCGACATCCCGGCCACCAACCGGTTCACATCCAACGGCACCGGCTGCAAGGGCTGCTGCCGGGAGAACGCCAGCAGGCGCTGGGTGAGCTGCGCGGCGCGGGTCGCGCCATCGATGGCCATGTCGATGTAGCGCTTGGCGCGCGGATCGCTGTCGCCCATCCGCATCGCCAGCAGGTCCAGCGGGCCGATCACGGTGGCAAGCATGTTGTTGAAATCGTGCGCGATGCCGCCGGTCAGCTGGCCCACCGCCTCCATCTTCTGGCTCTGGCGCAGGGCGTCTTCCACGCGCGTACGCTGCGCCACTTCTTCCAGCACCCGGCTCTCCAGGTGCTCGTTCAATTCCTGCAGCCGGGCATCGGCCAGTTTGCGCGCGGTGATCTCGATCGCCACGCCCACGACCCGGACGCAGCGGTCGCCCTCGAAATGCCCGCGTCCCTTCGCCGCCACCCAGCGCACCACGCCGTCTTCCTTGCCGACGGTACGGTATTCCACGTCGTAGAGTGCGCGCCGCGCCGGGTCGGCGGCCGCCGCAAACGCGGCGACAGTGGCGGCGCGGTCGTCGGGATGCAGTCCGTCATGGAAGTCGCGCATCGACACCGCCACCTCGGGCGAGATGCCGAACATCGCCTTTGTCCGCGCCGGCCAGATCAGCGCATCGCGCACGAGGTCGACATCCCAGAAGCCCATGTCGCCGGCCTCGGTGGCAAAGCGCAGGCGCTCTTCGCTCTGCGCCAGCGCGGCTTCGGCCGCCCGGCGGACGGTCAGGTCCAGCATCGCGCCGATCATCCGCAGCGGCTCGCCCACGCCGCCGCGCAGCACGGTGCCGCGGTCGAGCACGGAGGCGAAGCTGCCGTCGGCGCGACGGAACCGGTACTCGCTGTTCCACGCGGTTCCGCCGCCCTCGATCACGGCATGGATGTCCCGGTCCACGCGCGCCCGGTCGTCCGGATGGATGTGATCCAGCCACCACTGCGCGCTGGTCTCGCGCAGCGCATGGCCGAACAGCGTGGTCAGTGCCTCGTTCCAGATGACCTGGCCATCGGAGATGCGCCAGTCCCAGATCGCATCATTGGTGGCCTGGGCGGCCAGCCGATAACGCTCCTCTGCTTCCAGATGGCGGGCCTCGGCGGCCTTGCGGTCGGTGATGTCCAGTGACGTGCCGACCAGCCCCACCACCACACCGTCGGCGTCGCGCAGGGGTGATTTGGTCGACAGCCAATGCGCACGCCTGCCATCGGGAAAACTCACTTCTTCTTCGAGCTGCTCGGTCTGCCCGCTGGCCATGACGCGCTCGTCGGTGGCCATCACGATGGCTGCCTGGGCAGGGTCGCCGAGCAGCTCGGCGTCGGTGCGGCCGACGTAGATCTCCGGCGGCAGGCCGATCAGCTCGGTGGTGCCGCGGTTGCCGATCAGCATCCGGCCCTGCCGGTCCTTGGCGTACAGCACGCCGGGCGCGGCCTCGACGAAGGAGCGCAGCAGGGTCTGCGCCTGGTCGCGCTCCGCTTCGATCCGGCGGCGCTCATCGATATCGATCAGCACCCCGGGGAAACTGACGGCCTGCCCGTGGGCGTCAAGGTCCACCCGGCCGATCGCCTCGATCCAGCGATAGGCGCCGTCGGCGCCGCGGGTTCGATACTGGTGGGCATAGCGGCCACCGCGGCGGACCGCTTCGGCAATCGCCTCGGCCAGGCCGGCGCGATCCTCGGGGTGGACGGCGGAGACGACCTGGTCCAGGCGCAGTTCGGTGCGGGCCAGGGCCGGGTCAAGGCCGTGGGCCAAGGCGAGGGCATCGTCGACGGTCAGGCTGTCCTGGGCCACATCCCAGAACCAGGTGCCGATGATCGCGCCGGCGGCCAGTGCCATCCTGACGCGCTCGGCATCACGCTCGCCGTGGGAACCGGGGGAAGGTGAAGGGCTCAAGCTGTACTCGCGGTCGGCAGGGGGCGGATGCACCGGCCTCGGGACGGCAGGCGGCGCGGGGCGGACACCATAGGGTATCGGCGCGAGGCGAACTGTGAAGCCGTCAGGCGGGCAGCTTGCCTGGGGACGCCGGCGCGCTGCAGCGCAGGCCGCGCAGCAGCAGCTCCAGCGCAACCCCGCTCTGTGCCAGCCGCGCATCGCCATCGTCGCCGTCGGCGATCCAGAACGCCGCCTCGGCGAGGCTGCCGTACACGAGGGAGGCGAGGGCCTGCGGATGGGCCTCGGCGACCACACCCAGATCGATCAGGTGCGCCAGCAGGCGCTGCATGGAATCGATGCAGTGGCGCTGCGATTCCGGCGAGGCACCGCCCAGCACGGCGCGTGCATCGCGCAGCACGATGCGCTGGATGGTGGGTTCGCGGGCCATCTCCAGGTACCCGATGCAGCGCAGCCGGAATCCCTCCCACGGGTCCACGGCGGCGTCGGAGATCGCCTTCAGGCGTGCGTCCATCTCCGCGTCGAGCTCATCGACGACCGCCGCGAGCAGCCCCTGCTTGTCGCCGAAGTGGTGGTAGAGCGCGCCACGGGTGAGGCCGGCCTGCGCGGTGAGGTCGTCCATCGAGGTATCGGCGTAGCCGCGCTCGCTGAAGACCGCGCGGGCGGTCGCCAGCAGGGTGGCGCGGGTCTGCTCCATCTCGGCGCGGGTACGACGGGCCATCGGCCTCTCCTTGGATGCGGGGGCGGACGCTGGTTTACATCCGAAGCGTATGTATATAGGATTTTAAACATACGATGTGTATGTAAAATGGAAGAGACCGGGTGAACCACCCCATGAGCCACTCTTATCGCGCGCTGTTCGCGGCCCCGGGCAGCACCGGCTTCGCCCTGGCGGGCCTGCTGGCACGGCTGCCCTTGCCGATGACCGGCATCGGCATCATCACGCTGCTCGCCCAGGTGCGCGGCAGCTATGCGCTGGCCGGCGCGGTGGCGGCCACGTTCGTGCTGACCTACGCGCTGTTGTCACCGCAGGTCTCCCGTCTAGTGGACCGGCACGGGCAGCGCCGGGTGTTGCCGGTGGCTACCGGCGTCAGTGTGCTCGGCCTGCTGCTCCTGCTCGGCGCATCGTGGTGGGCGGCACCGGCCGCACTGCTGTTCTTCGGCGCAGTGCTGGCCGGCGCCATGCCCAGCATGTCGGCGATGGTGCGGGCGCGCTGGACCGCGATCTACCGCGGGCAACCGCAACTGCAGACGGCGTACGCGCTGGAAACCGTGTTCGATGAAGTCACCTTCATCGCCGGGCCGCCGCTGTCGGTCGGCCTGGCGGTCGCGGTGCTGCCGCAGGCGGGTGTGCTTGCCGCGGCCGTGCTGCTGCCGATCGGCGCGTTTGCGCTGATCGCGCAGCGCAGGACCGAGCCCCCCGTCGAGGCAGCACGACGGAATGCCGCGCCTGTTGCGTCCGTCATCCGTCTGCCCGGCGTGCGCTGTCTGGCCGTGCTGATGGTCGCCATGGGCGTGATCGTCGGCACCGTCGATATCGTCAGCGTCGCCTTCGCCGCACACTTGGGGCAGCCCGCCGCTGCCAGCATCGTGCTGTGCGCGTATGCCGCCGGCTCCTGCCTGTCCGGCGTGCTGTTCGGTGCGCTCACCCTGCAGACGCCCCTGCGCCGCCTGTTGCTGCTGGGCGGGATCGCGACTGCGGTGACCACGGTGCCGCTGTTGCTGGTGGGAAGCATCGGCGCATTGGCCGTGACGGTGTTCGTGGCGGGCGTGTTCTTCGCCCCGACCATGATCGTGGCGATGTCGTTGACCGAGCAGCAGGTGCAGCCGCGCCAGCTCACCGAGGGCATGACCTGGCTGCTGGCGGCGCTGAACGTGGGCGTGGCGCTGGGCGCCGCGATCTCAGGCTATGGAGTGGATGCACACGGTCCGCGTGCTGGGTACCTGGTGGCGCTGTGTGCAGGAGGCGCGGTGCTGCTGACGGCGGCGATCGCGCACGGCGTGTTGCGTCCGCGCGATCCACGCAACCTGGAGGTCTGCTGATGCAGGTGCACGCGCCATCGACACCCCGCCACCCGTGGTGGGCGGTCACTGCGGTCAGTCTGGCGACCTTCTCGGTCGTCACCACGGAGATGCTGCCGGTCGGCCTGCTGACCCCGATCGCCGAAGCGCTGGCCACGAGCACCGGCACCGCGGGCCTGATGATCTCGCTGCCCGCCCTGCTGGCCGCGCTGTTCGCACCGCTGGTGGTGATCAGCGCGGGCGGACTGGATCGGCGCTCGCTGCTGTGCGCGCTGCTGGGCCTGCTGGTGATCGCGAATCTGGGCGCGGCCTTCGCACCCACCTTGGGCTGGATGCTGGCGGCCCGCGTGCTGGTCGGGCTGTGCATGGGAGGGATATGGGCGATTGCCGGCGGGCTGGCGGTGCGGCTGGTGGCGACCCGATCGGTGGGCCTGGCCACATCGCTCATCTTTGGCGGCGTGGCGGCTGCTTCCGTGCTGGGCGTTCCACTCGGCGCGCTGATCGGGGAGCTTCTCGGGTGGCGTTGGGCGTTCGGCAGCATGGCGCTGTTGGGTGCCGCCGTGCTCGCCCTGCATCTGGCCGTCATGCCCGGTCTGCCGCCGTCCGGCACGACGACCCTGCGCCAGTTCGGTCATCAACTGGGCAACCGCGCGCTGCAGCGTGGGTTGATGCTGACCTTCCTGCTGGTCGCGGGACACTTCATCGCCTTTACCTTCGTTCGGCCGCTGCTGCTGTCCGTCCCGGGGTTCGACGCGGGCTGGGTCGGGCCGTTGTTGTTCGGCTACGGCGCCGCAGGCATGGCCGGAAATTTCCTGGCCGGTATCGGGGCAGCACGACGTACCCGACTGACAGTGTCGTTGATCGCAGCGGGTCTGGTACTGGTGCCGTTGCTGTTCCTGTCCATCGGCGAATCGCGCCTGGGCGGTGCCTTGGCGCTGCTGGCGTGGGGACTGGCCTACGGCGGGGTGTCGGTGGGCTTGATGACGTGGATGATGAAGGCCGCGCCGGGGGCGGTCGAAGTCGCCTCCGCACTGTATGTCGGTGCCTTCAATGTCGGGATCGCATCCGGCGCGTGGCTGGGCGGTCAGGCGCTGGATCGGCTCGGCCTGACCGCCAATCTCTGGCTCACCAGCGGCTTCGCGGTTGCCGCTGTGGCGCTGTGCATGGCTGGCCGCTCAGGCCCTACCTCGTTCCCGTCGTCTCCAGCGCCGCCTTCTCAGCCCCGGTCAACGCGCGATGGCCGTAGCTGAGCACCCGCGTGAGCTGCCATTGCCCGTCCTTGTTCTGCCAGACCATCACGAACGTCGCGCTGCCTTCGCAGCGCACTTGTGCCCCGGCCCGTTACAGGGTGCTGGAGTCCACCCGCTGGCGGCCGGCCTGGGTCAGGTCGATGTCGCCATCTTCCGCCTGGGCCGCATAGCCGGCCTTGACGGCCCAGTTGGCCGCTTCATCGCTGACCGGACGCGTGGCGTTGATGTCGCGGAGGATCTGCCGCTGTGCTTCGGTCAGGTGGGGTGCCGCGTTCGTACCGGTGCCGCCGCTCATGGCGCGCGGGCCTCGACGCTGACCACGCCCTGGGCCAATCGGGCGCGCTTCGCCCGCCGATGGTTCACCCACCACACCAGCCCCGGCAGGCCGTACAGCAGTGCACCGGCGAGCAGAAAGATCTTGAAGGCGGCATTCATGGCGGTCTCTCTCCGTGCGGTATGGCGTCAAGCGTCGTGATCAACCTGATGTGCGGTAGAGGGCACACCAGGTCCTGCAGCGGCCCCGGCCGCGATCCCAGTGCTAGTTCAACGCAATCGCCGTGAAGGTGTTGTCCCTTCGTTCACTGTCGCGCGTTCATGCGTCGCGGACCGCCGCGCGCCCCGCCAAGGTCGCCAGCCGTAGTACCGCGCTTGTCGCCTGATCGTCATCACGTCGTCGTCTGGTCCCCTTACAACGGGGAGCCTCCGGGGAGGCCAGGGGCGCGCATCGAGATCGGCGCTAAAGTTCACCGCACGCCCGCCGATACCGATGCGTCCTTCCGCCTGGAGTACGTGATGTCGGCCGTCCCCCGCCGCCTGTCGTTGTTCGTCACCCACCTGGGTGACCGCTATCGAGTCCGCTTGTCCCCCCTGCGCCGGCTTGCCGCGCTCGGCCGTCTCAGCGTCGCACGGAAACTGACGGCCAGTCTGCTGATCTGCTGCCTGGGCTTGTTCGCGGTAGCGATGGCGTACGGCTGGACGCGCCATGATACCGAGCGCGCGGCCGAGGCGTTCGCCGCGCACCAGCAGGAGGCGGCGCTGTCCGCGACGCTGGCCACCGAGATCGCCGATGCACGGCGGCTGCAGACCCGCTATGCCGCCACCTTCGATGACGCCGACCGCGAGGCGTTGCAGACGGCGCAGCAGCGCCTGCAGGCGACCCTGACCCAGCTGCAGCGCGATCCCCACGACGCCGGCAGCGCTGATGCGCTGCGCGAGGTGTCCGCCCGCGCCGGTGACTTCGCGGAAGGCATCGCGGCCCTCAACACCCGTGTGGACGAAATGGGGCGCGGCGACGCCGGCCTGCGCGCGCAACTTGAGGCAGCGGCTGCATCGCTGGAAGCTACCGTGGAGGCAAGCGCGCGTCCCGTGCTGATCGCACAGCTGCAGAAGATGCGCCGCGAGGAGAGCCTGCTGCTGCTCACCGGGGATTCGGCGCATACCGATCGCGCCAGCGAGCAGAAGCTGCCGTTCGATCTGTCCTTGGCCGACGCGCGCCTGGGCGTAGAAGCGCAGGACACGTTGCGGACACAGATGGATGCCTACCAGGGCGCGCTGCTGGCCTACACCGCCGCCCGTATCGGGCTGGATGTGGAGGCGCAGTCACTGGCCGAGACCGCCGCCCAGATCGGCCCCGGTCTGCAGGCGCTGCAGCAGGCACAGACGCAGGCCCTGGCGGCGGCGCGCGAGCGGCAGGCCGCGCGTGCCAGCACCATGGGCATCGTGTTCGCGCTGACCCTGCTGCTGGTGGCGGTGGTGTTGATCGCAACACTGCTGCTGGTGCTGGGCGCGGTTCGTCGGCCGATCGCCGATACGCTGCGCTTCGCCGAGGACATCGCCGAGGATCGTCTCGACACCGTGCTGACCATCCACAATCCGCACGACGAGATCGGCCAGCTCGCTACGCGCCTGCGCCACATGCAGCAGCGCCTGCGCGAGCGGATCGAGGCCGAGCGCGCCGTGGCGCGCGACAACACCCGCGCCCGCCAGGCGCTGGACAGTGCGCAGACCGGGGTGATGGTGCTCGATGGCGAAGGGCGGATCGGCTTCCTCAACCAGGCGTTGCTCACCGAACTGCAACGGGTGCAGGAGGACTGGAGCGGCCAACCCGCTGCCGCCCTGCATCCGGCTTTCGCCACCTTGCTGCCCACGCTGCAGCGCGGCCAGCGTGCCAGCCGGGAGATCGAGCACGCGGGGATCCGCTACCAGCTGGTGATCACCCCGATCGTGGAGCACGACCACCTGCTCGGTGCCGCCGTGGAGTGGCGCAGCCGCGCGCTGGAAACCACGGTGGAGAATGAAGTGGCCGCGCTGGTCGATGCGGCCGCCCGCGGCGATCTGCATGGGCGGATCGCAGTGGAGGGCAAACAGGGTTTCGTGAAGACCCTGGCGCTGAGCATCAATTACCTGCTCGATACCTTCCAGAGCAACCTGTCCGGCGTGCAGGGCCTGCTCTCGGCGCTGGCGCAGGGGGATCTGCGCGTGCGCATGCAGGGCGACTTCCACGGCGTGTTCGCGCGGTTGCGCGACGATGCCAATGCGACGGTCATCCAGCTCACGGACATCGTCGCGCGCATCCAGCAGGCCTCGCTGGCGATCAACGCCGCTTCCGGTGAGATCGTCGCGGGCAACCACGATCTGTCCGACCGCACCGAGCGCCAGGCGGCACACCTGGAAGAGACCGCCTCCTCGATGGAAGAACTCTCCGCCACCGTGCGGCAGAACGCGGACTCGGCGCAGCAGGCGAACCTGCTGGCGATCCGCGCTGCCGAGGTCGCGGCCCGCGGCGGTGAATCGGTCGCGCAGGTGGTGACCACCATGGCCGACATCGCGCTGTCCTCGCGCCGGATCGGAGAGATCACCGGGGTCATCGACGGGATCGCGTTCCAGACCAACATCCTGGCCCTGAACGCCGCCGTGGAAGCGGCACGCGCGGGCGAGCAGGGGCGCAGCTTCGCGGTGGTCGCCAGCGAAGTGCGCCTGCTCGCACAACGCAGCGCCGATGCCGCGCGCCAGATCAAGCAGCTGATCGAGGCGTCGGTCGAGAAGGTCGACGCCGGCACCCGGCAGGTCGACAGCGCGGGCGCGACCATGGGCGAGATTGTCGGCAGCGTGCAGCGGGTCACCGCGATCATGGCCCGTATTTCAGCGGCCTCGCAGCAGCAGACGGTGGGCATCGAGCAGGTGAGCCAGACCCTGCTGCAGATGGATGGGAGCACCCAGCAGAATGCCGCGCTGGTCGAAGAGGCCTCCGCCTCGGCCCGCGCGCTGGAACGGCAGGCGACCGTGCTGGGCGACGCCGTCGATGCGTTCGTGGTGATCCCGACCCCAGGGGCGCGCATGTCGGCGGTAGCCTGACCGTCGCGTCAACGCGGTGCTCACCGGTCTTCACCGGCGGTGAGCCGGCGCTGTGGTTCGCTATTCTTCATCCATGAAGACTTCCACCCGCACGCGCCGCCCATCGCCCAGCACTGCCTCGGATGCCTTCGTGCGGGTCCGGGGCGCACGCGAACACAACCTCAGGAACGTGGATGTCGACATTCCACGCGATGCGCTGGTGGTGTTCTCCGGCATCTCCGGTTCGGGGAAATCCTCGCTGGCCTTCGGGACGCTGTACGCCGAGGCGCAGCGGCGTTACCTGGAATCCTTGTCGCCCTACGCACGCCGGTTGATCGACCAGGTCGGCGTGCCCGATGTGGATGCCATCGAAGGCCTGCCGCCGGCGGTGGCCCTGCAGCAGCAGCGCGGCACCGCCAGCGTGCGCTCCAGCGTCGGCAGCGTCACCACCCTGTCCAGCCTGCTGCGGATGCTGTACTCGCGTGCCGGCACCTATCCGGCCCGGCAGCCCATGTTGTACGCCGAGGATTTCTCGCCGAATACGCCGCAGGGGGCGTGCCCCAACTGTCATGGCCTGGGCTACGTGTATGAAGTCACCGAGCAGTCGATGGTGCCCGATCCGTCGCTGAGCATCCGCGAACGCGCCATCGCCGCATGGCCGCCGGCGTGGCACGGGCAGAACCAGCGCGACATCCTGGTCACGCTCGGCTACGACGTGGATGTCCCCTGGCGCGATCTGCCGAAGAAGCAGCGCGACTGGATCCTGTTCACGGAGGAACAGCCGGTGGTGCCGGTCTATGCTGGCTTTACCCCGGCCGAAACCCGCGCGGCCTTGCGTCGTAAGGAAGAGCCCAGTTACATGGGCACCTTCAGCGGGGCGCGCCGCTATGTGCTGCATACGTTCGCGACCACGCAGAGCGCGATGATGAAAAAACGCGTGGCGCGCTACATGATCGGCGCGCAGTGCCCGGTCTGCGATGGTCGTCGACTGAAGCGCGAGGCATTGTCGGTGACGTTTGCCGGCATGGATATCGGGACGCTGTCACAGCTGCCGCTGAGCGCCATGGCGCAGGCACTGCGGCCAGCCGCGGAAGGCCACTTCGATGCACCGAAAGCCACGGCCACGCGCAGCCGCAGCGCCGGCCGCCAGGCCACCGCCAAGCGCGTGGCGGCCGGCGGCAACGCGCATGCCGGCGGCAGCGACGTACGCCGCACGCCGGATCTGTCCGAGGAGAAACGCATCGCCGCCCAGCGCATCGCGCATGATCTGGTCGAGCGGATCGGCACGCTGCAGTCGCTCGGCCTGGGCTATCTGTCGATGGATCGCGCCACCCCGACATTGTCGCCAGGCGAGCTGCAGCGCCTGCGCCTGGCGACGCAGATCCGCTCCAGCCTGTTCGGCGTCGTGTACGTGCTGGATGAGCCGACTGCCGGCCTGCATCCGGCCGACGGCGAGGCCTTGTATGACGCACTGGCGCAGCTCAAGGCCGGCGGTAATACCTTGTTCGTGGTCGAGCATGATCTGGAGATGCTGCGCCGCGCGGACTGGCTGGTGGACGTCGGCCCGGGCGCAGGCCAGCACGGCGGCCAGGTGCTCTACAGCGGGCCCCCCGAAGGCCTGCGCGCCATCAAGACCTCGGTGACCGCGCCGTATCTGTTCCAGGACGATCACGGACCACGCCGCACGCCGCGGGCGCCGTCCGGTTGGCTGGGCCTGCAGGGCATTCATCGCAACAATCTGCATGGCGTGGACGCGCGCTTTCCGCTGGGCGCGTTCACGGCGGTGACCGGCGTGTCCGGCTCGGGCAAGTCCAGCCTGGTCAGCCAGGCCCTGGTCGAGCTGGTCGGCGAACACCTGGGGCAGGAGCCGGTGATCGAGGAGAACGACAGCGAACTGCCGCAGCCCAGCCGCATCGAACGTACCCGCGGCCGGTTGAACGGCGCCAAGGCGATCAAGCGCTTGGTCAACGTCGACCAGAAGCCGATCGGTCGCACGCCGCGCTCCAACCTCGCCACCTATACGGGCCTGTTCGATCATGTGCGCAAGCTGTTCGCCGGCACGCGCGCGGCCAAGGCGCGCCGCTACAGCGTGGGTCGTTTCTCGTTCAACGTCGCCGCCGGGCGCTGCGAGACCTGCGAGGGCGAAGGCTTCGTCCATGTCGAGCTGCTGTTCATGCCCAGCGTCTACGCGCCATGCCCCACCTGTCATGGCCAGCGCTACAACGCCAAGACGCTGGAGGTGCAGTGGCACGGCCGCAACATCGCGCAGGTGCTGGCGATGACGGTGGAGGAGGCGTTGGCCTTCTTCGCCGACGAGCCGCCCGTGCAGCGCCCGCTGCAGCTGCTGCGGGATATCGGCCTCGGCTATCTGCGCCTGGGCCAGCCGGCGACGGAACTGTCCGGTGGCGAGGCGCAGCGCATCAAACTGGCCACCGAGCTGCAGCGCAGCCAGCACGGCAACAGCCTGTATGTGCTGGACGAGCCGACCACCGGCCTGCATCCGGCCGACGTGGACAAGTTGATGACGCAGCTGCACGGGCTGGTCGATGCCGGCAACACGGTCGTGGTGGTCGAGCATGACCTGCGCGTGGTCGCCGACGCGGACTGGGTGATCGATGTGGGACCGGGTGCAGGCGAAGAGGGCGGCCGGATCGTGGCCGAAGGCATCCCCGCGCAGGTCAGCCGTGCCGGGCAGGGCGCGACCGCGCGCTATCTGCGCCGCTGGTTCGGGTAAGCCGGCCGACAGCAAAGAAACGTGCACGCGGGGACTGTGGATCGTCCCCGCGCTGCCGTCAGTGCCTCGCCCAGGCCTCGATCTCACCGGCCGCGAACGGCCCCAGCTTCTGTTTCACGATCCGTCCCTGCGCATCGATCAGCACCGAGTACGGCAGCAGGCCCTGCGCGTTGCCCAGCCGCACGCTGGCATCGGCCGGCCCGGGCGTCTCGAGCACGATCGGGTAGGTGACCGGAATACG
The DNA here is from genome assembly GCF_039673645.1 of Stenotrophomonas sp. TWI700. Classification (NCBI taxonomy): domain Bacteria; kingdom Pseudomonadati; phylum Pseudomonadota; class Gammaproteobacteria; order Lysobacterales; family Lysobacteraceae; genus Stenotrophomonas; species Stenotrophomonas sp. TWI700. Next base: position 78,983 of record NZ_JBDJMB010000007.1, read on the forward strand.
GGTCAGAAAATCGCGCACGCCCTCGGGCGTATCCAGCGCCAGCCCGAGCACCTGCACCCCGCCGGCGCCCTGGCCGGCGGCAAACGCGGTCAGCGCGGGCATTTCTTCCACGCACGGGCCGCACCAGCTGGCCCAGACGTTGATCAGCAGCGGTCGCCCGCGGAAGCGGGCCAGATCCACCGGTTGGCCGTGGAGATCGGGCAGGGTGATCGCCGGCAGTGGGTCGCCGGGCCGGGCCGGGGCCACCACCGGGCGCGGCGATGGCGGGGCGGAGGCCGGACCGGTTTCCCGTCCCGGGAGCCACACGCCGGCGCCGATACCGAGCACGGCGGCGATCACGACCACCACGACCATACGGCGTGGTGGCCGCGTCCTCATCGCGCGGTCCGCAGCAGGGCTTCTTCCACCAGCGCCTGGGTCAGCACGGTCGGCAGCACGGTCGGCGGTGCGCCGGGGCCGTAGACCACGTACAGCGGCACGCCGACGGCCTTGTGTTCATCCAGGAACGCGGTGATCTGCGGGTCGACATTGGTGTAGTCGCCGCGCATGTAGACCGCGTTGGTCCGGCGCAGGGTGTCGCGGAAGGCGTTGGTGCCGAGCACGGCGCGTTCGTTGGCCTTGCAGGTCACGCACCAGTCGGCGGTCATGTTGACGAACACCACGCGGTTGTCCTGGCGCAGCCGATCAAGCATCTGCGGCGAGTACTCGACCACGTTGTCGCTGGCCGGTTGTGCGGCCTTGGCCGGTGGATCCAGGCGGGTCACGCCCCAGATCGGATACAGCGCGCCGAGGATCAGCAGCGTGGCCAGCAGGCCGGCGACGCGCTGGCTGCGCCAGCGGCTGCGCTCGAACCACCACAGCGCCAGCGACAGGATCACCAGGCCGCCCAGCACCAGCGCCATCGCATCCACGCCGCGCTGCTTGCCCAGCACCCACAGCAACCAGATCGCGGTGCCGTACATCGGGAAGGCCAGCACCAGCTTGAGGGTCTCCATCCACGCGCCCGGGCGCGGCAGGCGACGGGCCAGCGAGGGCACGAAGCCGATCAGCAGGAACGGCAGCGCCAGGCCCAGGCCGAGTGCCAGGAACACCAGCATCGCCTGCAGGCCCGGGGCGGCGAAGGCATACGCCAGCGCCGGGCCCATGAACGGGGCCACGCACGGGCTGGCGACCACGCAGGCGAGCACGCCGGTGAAGAAATCACCCACCGGGCCGCTGCGCGAGGCCAGCGACTGGCCGACACCGCCCATGCTGCCGCCCAGGGTGAACACGCCCGACAGGCTCAGGCCGACGGCGAACATCAGGTAGACCAGCGCGGCGATGAACCACGGGTGCTGCAGCTGGAAGCCCCAGCCTGCGGCCTGGCCAGCCGCACGCAGCGCGATCACCAGCGCACCGATGGCGGCGAAGGCGACCAGCACGCCGGCGGTGTACCAGAGCGCATGGCTGCGCGCGCGCTGGCGGCTCTCGCCACTCTGCGCCACGCCCAGCACCTTCAGCGACAGGATCGGCAGCACGCACGGCATCAGGTTGAGGATCAGGCCACCGGCCACGGCGAACAGCAGCAGCACCAGCAGGTTGCCCGGTGCGGCCGCCGGGGCGACCGGCGGCGGCGTGCGCTGCGCGTTGTCCGCGCTCGCATCGGGCGTGGCGGCGGTGTCGCCCGGCACGGCCAGGGCAGGTTCGTTCGGGCGGATCAGCATCGGCTGGCTGCCGGCGTCGCCGCGGGCCAGGGCACGCTTGTCACGCGTGGGCAGCAGTGCGATGACCTCGGTCTTCTGCGCGACCTCATCGGCCTTGGCGTTGATCGTGCCTGCCGGCAGCGCCAGCTTTACCCGGCGCGTCATCGGCGGGTAGCAGATGCCGTCGGTCTGGCAGCCCTGGAAGGTGATCACCAGGGTGGCATCGGAGGCACCGGCGGTACTGCGGCGCAGGGGCAGCGGCACGTCGACCTGGTCGAAATACACCGCCACATCGCCGAAGTGCTCATCGCGGTGGGATTGGGCGGCCGGCCACTTCGGCTTGTCCGCGCGGATGCCCGGGGCGCCTTCCAGCGCCAGCGAGGTGCGGTCGCGATACAGGTAGTAACCCGGCGCGGGGGTGAAGCGCAGGAGCACGGTATTGCCATCGCCGACGATCGCATCGAAGCCGAACGCGCGCTCGGACGGCAGCGGCAACGCCTGGGTGTTGCTGGTGCCCGGCAGGCGCAGCCCGGTGCCGGTGTTGCCGGCCAGCGGGTTGTTGAACGGGGAGGCGGCAGCGCCGGCGGCGGCCGGGGCGCTGCTGGCCGCCGCGCTGCCGCCGGCCGGCAGCTTCACCTGCAGCGTGCGCTTCTGCGGCGGGTAGCACACGCCCGCATCGGCGCAGCCCTGATAGCGCACTTCCAGCGTGACGGTGTCGGTGCCGTCGGCGGCCTTGCCCGGCAGCACGCCGGTCAGGCGTTCGCGGTAGGTCTCCACCTCGCCGAAGAAATCATCGTGGTGCTTCTTGCCGGCGGGCAGCTGCAGCGCCTGGGCATCGAAGCCGGCAGCGGCCTTGACCGTGGTGCGATGGCGATACAGGTAATAGCCCGGGGCGATCTTCCAGCTGATCTCCACCCGGTCGCGATCGCGCGCCTGTGCGGTGAGCCCAAAAGCCTCATCGACCGGGAGCAGGTCCTTTTCGCTGACCGCCCAGGCCGGCAGGGAGAGCACAAGCAACGCGCACAGCGCGGCAACACGACGAAACAGCGTCATCAATCACTTTCCTCACGGGTCTGGGCCCGAATCCAATCCAGGTACGCCGGCAGGCCGGCGCGGGTTTCGACCGCGATGCACTCGGGGAGTTCATACGGATGCAGGGCCTGCACGCGCGCGATCGCGGCCTCCAGGCGGCTGCCGGTGGTCTTGATCAGCAGTTGGACCTCAGGGTCCTCGGTGACCTCGCCCTGCCAGCGGTAGGTCGAGTGCGCCCCGTCCAGGCGCGTGACGCAGGCGGCCAGGCGTTCGTCCACCAGCGCATGTGCCAGCCGCGTGGCGCAGGCCACGTCGGGGCAGGTGGTGAACAGCAGGAAGACGGGATCGGCGATCGACATGACCGCCGAGTATAGGACCGTGGGAGGCCAATGGTCCGACCGGCGCCGCGAGGGGGCGCCGGTCGGCCGGGCTCAGTTGGCCAGCTGGCAGGTCGCCGGCTGGGCCGAGGTGAACAGCACCGGGGTGGCCCACTCCGGGTGGTCGATGAACGGATTGCGGTTGCCCTGGAAACTGAAGATGACCTCGTTGCGGGCGCGTTCTGCCGCATCCGGCGGGTCGGACAAGTGCCAGTCGATCAGGGTCGAGAGCAGGCCCATGTAGGCCGGCGAGGCCGAGGTCTTGACGATCCGGCTGCGGTCGTCGGTCAGCTCCAGGTCCGGCTCGGACTGCCCGGTTTTGGCATCTTTACCGCCTTCATAACGGATCGCCATGTACATCACCGCACGCGCCATATCGCCCTTGCGGTGGCCCCACACTTCGAACGAGCCGCCATTGCCATCCGGCGTGCGCACCCAGTTGGACGTGCCGGGGTAGCCGCCGCTGCCGCCGCCGAACCCGTTGTTGGCTTCGGTCGCGCGCTCACCGCAGTTGCTGTCGCATTTGGCAAAGGGCTTGTTGCCGCGGTCCGCATTCCACTGCGCATCGGTCAGATACAGCATGTGGGTGTCGGTATAGGGCGCGTAGGGCAGGCCCTTGTCGCCGGTGGTGCTGGCAAAGCCCAGCGAGTTCGGCCAGGTGTGCTCGCGGTTGTAGGTCAGCCCGCTGCCGGTGCCCGCACGGCCGCTGACCTTGGTGTAGCTGCGGTTGCGGTAGGCATCGAGGATGTTGCCGCTGTTGTTGGGATCTTCGTCGGCGATCTCCAGGATGGTCCAGGTGCTGGTGCCCGAGCCGCTGTACGGATAGGCGGTGTGGCCCTTGATGGTTTCGTGCAGCGAGCAGCGCAGCTGGCTGGGGGTGGAGGTGTTTACCCTGGCGTAGTACTCCCCGGGCGTGCCGGGATTGCCCGGATCGGGCGTAGTGGCCGTGGCCACGGTGAAGGCGATGCGTGTATCGGCGGCCGGGCGCGCGCCCTGGGCATCCTTCACGCGGGTGGCGCGGATGTCGAAGCGGCAGGCTTCACCCGCCACCAGCGCCGTGTTGGTGGCCAGGGTGAAGCGGGTGCCGGTGGTCGGGTGGCTCAGCGCCACGGTGCCGGACTGGCCGCAGCTCAGCGCAAAGGCGCCGCTGGACAGCGTCACCGGCTCACTGAAGGTCACGCTGAGGTCGGCGGCGGCGGGGAAGGTACTGGCGCCCTGCTCGGGGGTGGTGGCGGTGACCGAGGGCGCCGTGTTCGGGCCGGTCGGGCCGCCGCCGCTGAAGGTCTGCCCGTGGTTGCAGCCGCCGAAGGTCTGCGCGGCCGAGGCGGTCCAGGTGAAATGCGCGTACTGGCTGCCGGCACCGGTCAGCTGCAGGGAGGTCCCCGGCGCGGTGCCGTTGGTCTCGCTGACCGGGAGGTTCTGGCTGGTCAGGCCCGCGGCGGGCCCCCCGGCGGCGGTGATGGTGCCCTCGTAGCTGAGGAACTGGACCACCCTGCCGCTGGCATCGACCAGGGCGATGCCGTCGTTGGGGCCGTTCTGGATCCCGTTGGTCGGGTAGCTGACCGTGGCCAGCCGGGCGCTGCCGCAGCTGGCGGTGCCGGCCGGGACTGCGTTGTTGGCGTAGACCGTGGCGGCCGCAGGGTTGCTGCCGTTGTAGAGGTAGAGCCGGTAGCCGGACAGGTCTTCACCGGCGGTGGCGACCACCTCGATCGCCTCGCCGACGTCCCCGGCGGGGGTGCTGTCGTCGTAATGCAGTTCATTGATGAATACATCGGCCCGGGCCGGGCTGGTGGCCAGCGCCAGCAGGCAGGCCAGGGATAGCGGCGTCAGCAACCTCATCTACGGCTCCTTGTGATTGGTCAGTGCCGCTCGAATCTACGCAATCCAGATGACACATCGATTGGACTGTCGTGTTCGACCTTTCGCATTGAGAACTACGTCAAACATTCACATCCAGGGGCGGCCCGGCAAAAAAATCCGACCGGTTGCCCTTGAAAGGGGTGGGGCCAGCACCATCTCTGCTCTGTCCCGCACCGTCGGGTTTTTTCGTGAGCGTGGCTGGCAGTCGCCTTGTGCGAGTGCTAACATCGCCAGACTTTCCTAGACCAATCAACAACTTAAAAGGGTCTCACATGAGCATCAAGCCGCTTCATGACCGCGTCGTAGTCAAGCCGATCGAAGCCGACGAAATCTCGTCCGGCGGCATCGTGATTCCGGATTCCGCCAAGGAAAAGTCGACCAAGGGTGAAGTCGTGGCCGTCGGCCCGGGCAAGCCCCTGGACAACGGCAGCGTGCGCGCGCCGTCGCTGAAGGTCGGTGACAAGGTCATCTACGGCCAGTACGCCGGCAGCAGCTACAAGTCCGAAGGCGTCGAGTTCAAGGTCCTGCGCGAAGACGACATCCTCGCCATCGTTGGCTGAGTGGGCGTCGCCGGGCCTGGCCTGGCGCTGCCGGATGTTGCTTCGTTCCGTCATTCATGACGCCGGGCATGGCCCGGCTCTACATAAAAGGTAATCGCAATGGCTGCCAAAGATATTCGTTTCGGTGAAGATGCACGCGCCCGCATGGTGCGCGGCGTCAACGTTCTCGCCAATGCCGTCAAGGCCACCCTGGGCCCGAAGGGCCGCAACGTCGTGCTCGAAAAGAGCTTCGGCGCGCCGACCATCACCAAGGACGGCGTCTCCGTCGCCAAGGAAATCGAACTGGCTGACAAGTTCGAGAACATGGGCGCGCAGATGGTGAAGGAAGTCGCGTCGCGCACCAACGATGACGCCGGCGACGGCACCACCACCGCCACCGTGCTGGCCCAGGCCCTGATCCGCGAAGGCGCCAAGGCCGTCGCGGCCGGCATGAACCCGATGGACCTCAAGCGCGGTATCGACAAGGCCGTGATCGCCGCCGTCGCCGAGCTGAAGAACATCTCCAAGCCGACCGCTGACGACAAGGCGATCGCCCAGGTCGGCACGATCTCGGCCAACTCGGACGAGTCGATCGGCAACATCATCGCCGAAGCGATGCGCCGCGTGACCAAGGAAGGCGTCATCACCGTTGAAGAAGGCTCGGGCCTGGACAACGAGCTGGACGTCGTCGAAGGCATGCAGTTCGACCGTGGCTACCTGTCCCCGTACTTCATCAACAACCAGCAGTCGCAGACCGCTGACCTGGACGATCCGTACGTGCTGCTGCACGACAAGAAGATCTCCAACGTGCGCGACCTGCTGCCCGTGCTGGAAGGCGTCGCCAAGGCCGGCAAGCCGCTGCTGATCATCGCTGAAGACATCGAAGGCGAAGCACTGGCGACCCTGGTGGTCAACACCATCCGTGGCATCGTGAAGGTCGTGGCCGTCAAGGCTCCGGGCTTCGGCGATCGTCGCAAGGCGATGCTGGAAGACATGGCCGTGCTGACCGGCGGCACCGTGATCTCCGAGGAAATCGGTCTGTCGCTGGAAAAGGCGACGATCAAGGACCTGGGCCGCGCCAAGAAGGTGCAGGTCTCCAAGGAAAACACCACGATCATCGATGGCGCCGGCGAGAAGGCCAACATCGAAGCGCGTGTCACCCAGATCAAGACCCAGATCGAGGACACCTCGTCGGATTACGACCGCGAGAAGCTGCAGGAACGCGTGGCCAAGCTGGCCGGCGGCGTTGCCGTGATCAAGGTCGGCGCCTCGACCGAAATCGAAATGAAGGAAAAGAAGGATCGCGTCGACGACGCCCTGCACGCGACCCGTGCAGCCGTTGAAGAAGGCGTGGTCCCGGGCGGCGGCGTTGCGCTGGTCCGTGCGGTCACCGCGCTGAGCGGCCTGAAGGGTGCCAACGAAGACCAGAACCACGGCATCCAGATCGCCCTGCGCGCGATGGAAGCCCCGCTGCGCGAAATCGTGGCCAACGCCGGCGAAGAGCCGTCCGTGATCGTCAACAAGGTCAAGGAAGGCACCGGCAGCTTCGGCTACAACGCGGCCACCGGCGAATTCGGCGACATGCTGGAATTCGGCATCCTGGACCCGACCAAGGTGACCCGTTCGGCGCTGCAGAACGCTGCCTCGATCGCTGGCCTGATGATCACCACCGAAGCCATGGTTGCCGACGCCCCGAAGAAGGATGACGGTGCTGGCGCAGCTGGCGGCGGCATGGGTGGCATGGGTGGCATGGGCGGCATGGACTTCTGATGTAGAGGCCGGCCTTCGGTCGGCACGCATCGGAGCGGTAGGTGCCGACCGTTGGTCGGTACCCGCCAAGCGCCAAAGCAGTACGAAAAACCCCGCCGGAAGGCGGGGTTTTTTTGTGCGCGTGCCACTGGCTCACAGCGCGCTGGTCGGCGCATCGACTTCCTCCTGCAGCCAGCACAGGAACGCCGCAATGGCCGGATTTTCCCCGGACCCGGGCAGGGTGACAGCGTAGTACGCAAACCGCGTCGGCCACGGGTGATCCAGCACGACCGCCAGCCGCCCGCTGGCCACTTCGGATTCCACATACAGGTCACGCACCAGCGCAATCCCCTGGCCCGCTTCCGCGGCGCGGATCAGCAGCACGTCATCATCGAAGGCCGGACCACGCTCGATGCGTGGATCGGGCGGCAGGCCGAGCGCGCTGAACCACAGCGACCAGTCGCTGCGGTCCGAGTCCTGCAGTAGCGGGTACTGCAGGCAGTCCACGGCCGACCGGATCGGTGGGCCATCGGCAAGCAATGCCGGGCAGGCCACCGGCAACAGCACCGGCGCCGCGAGCGGGCGCGAGATCAGGCCGGGATACTCGCCGAGACCGTGGCGGATCGCGATGTCGATGCGGTCGCGACGCAGATCCGCCAGCGCCGACGACGCCTCCACGCGGACTTCGATCGCCGGGTGCTGTGCCGTGAAGCGCCCCAGCCGCGGCACCAGCCAGGAGGCGGCAAAGCTGGGCACGGTGCTGATCGTCAGTGTCTGCCGCGCGTGGATGGCATCCAGCATCGCCATGCTGTCCTGGATCTGATCGAACGCACGCAGCAGGGCAGGGTGCACCTGTGCGCCGGCCGGTGTGAGTGCGACGCCCTGCCGCGTGCGGGTGAACAGCTCAACGCCGGTGCGCGCCTGCAGCAGTTTGAGCTGCTGGCTGATCGCGCCCGGGGTCACGCCCATGACCGCGGCGGCGGCCTTGAGGCTGCCATGCCGTCCGGTTTCGACGAAAGCGCGGAGTGCGAGCAGGGGAAGAACGGCGCCCATGACCTTAGATTTTCTCTCTTGAGTGCGCAGGATAAATCGTTCTACAGCACGTGTTGGCGTGCGTAGCATCGTGATCATGTTGAACCGGTCGTGTTTAGTCCAGCTGCATCGGCAGAGCCCCGATGCCGCGACCACGTTCCTCCCGTCATCCATCGCCCGCCAAGGAGACCGCTGTGTCCCCCGCTTCGCTGCACCTGTACACCGACAGCTCGCCCAACGGCTTCAAGATCACCATCGCGCTGGAAGAACTCGGCATCCCTTACGTACTGCATCACGTGCGCATCGACGCCGATGAGCACCGCCATCCCGATTTCCTTCGGCTGCATCCGCACGGCCGCATTCCGGTGCTGGTCGACGAGGCAACGGATATCACGGCGTTCGAATCCGCCGCCATCCTGCTCTACCTGGCCGAGCAGAGCGGACGACTGTTGCCCCAGGCGCCCCGCGCGCGCTGGGAAGCGATCACCTGGTTGATGTTCCATGCCGCCAGCGTCGGTCCCATCCTGGGCCAGCGCGTGCACGCCGAGATCTTCGCCGAGGAGCGATATGCGCCTGCCATCGAACGTTATCGGCGCTTGAGCGCGGAGTTCTTCGCCACGCTGGACCAGCGCCTCACAGGCCGCACCTGGCTTGTAGGCGAGGAGTATTCCATCGCCGATATCGCCGGCTACGGATGGACCCACATCGCACAGCTCATCGGCTTCGACTTCAGCGCATACCCCCACCTGAGCGCGTGGCACGCGCGGATGTCGCAGCGGCCCGCGGTGCAGCGTGGCGTGCAGCTCCCCGAACCGGCCACCGGCCCCTGATCCAGGAATGACCACGATGAACCTGTTGACCGAAATCACTGCCACGCAGGCGCCGCTGACCGGTGCCTCCGCACCTGCCTTCGCCGGGCATGCCGGCTACCAGCGCATGTTCCGCGAAGGCGCACTGACGCTGGGCGTGTTCCTGCCGTTGCGCTTCTACCAGGGCGACATGCAGGTGCTGGCCGGCCAGGCCGATCTGGTGGCACAGCTGGACCGCGACGGCTTCGCCGCGACCTGGGTACGTGACGTGCCGCTGTTCGATCCCCTGTTCGGCGATGCCGGGCAGGTGTTCGATCCGTTTACCTATCTGGCCTTCCTGGCCGCACGCACCGAGCGACTGGCGCTGGCCACGGGCAGCGCGATCTTCCCGCTGCGGCACCCGATCGATCTGGCCAAGTCGGCCACCACCATCGACCAGCTGTCCGGTGGGCGGCTGGTGCTGGGCATCGCTTCCGGCGACCGCCCGGTGGAGTTCCCGGCGTACGGTCTGGAACATGCCGACCGCGGCCAGCGCTTCGCCGACTCGGTGGCGTACGTCAGGCAGTTGATGCAGACCGGTCCGCTGCATATCGACTCGCCCCTGGGCGCGCTGCAGGGGGTGGAGCTGTTGCCGAAGCCGGTGGCCGCTGCGATCCCGCTGCTGGTGACCGGCACCTCGCGGCAGACCTTGGACTGGGTGGGGCAGCACGCCGATGGCTGGCTCACCTATCCCGAGGCGACCCACCACGCAGGCGGGCCGCAGCGCCTGGCCGACAAGATCCGGGCGTGGCGCCGTCTGATTCCCGACGGTGGCTTCCGCCCGCACGTCACCAACGAGTGGCTGGATCTGGTCGAGGACCCGAACCATCCACGCACGCCGCTCAATGGCGGCTACACGTTGAAGACGGGGCGCAACGGGTTGATTGATCTGCTGGGCGAATGGCAGCGCGCCGGCGTCAACCATGCTGCGCTGGGCATCCAGTTCTCACAGCGTCCGGCGGCCGAGGTGCTGCAGGAGCTGGCCGAGTACGTGCTGCCGTTGTTCCCCTCGCATGACGGGCCCTCACCGGCCAGCACGCGCTGGTAGGCATGCCCATCGCTCCGCCCTCAGTGGCGGCACCTCAGAGGCGCGAGCAAGCGTCCTTGCGGGTGATCCTGTTGCCGATCTTCACCTGTCACCTGCAGTGCGTAACGTGCGGCGGGTCTTCCAGATGCCTTGCAGTGACGATATGATTAGCCGCCGTACTATTTCGGATCCGCCTGCATGCTGGAAATCAAACACCAGGCCTTCCTGACCGAACTGGAGCGACGTGGCCAGCCGGACGCGGGTGAGTTGGCGTTGTGTTTCCAGGTGCTGTCGCTGGCCAGCGCGATCGACCAGGACTGCGCGAGCCGCCTGGCCCCGCTCGGCCTGAGCGAAGGGCGTTTCGTGCTGCTGTTCCTGCTGCGTGGCGCCGACACCGCGCTCTCGCCCCATCAGTTGGCCGAGCGTGCCGGGGTGACCCGCGCCACCATCACCGGCCTGCTCGATGGGCTGGAGCGAGAGCAGCTGGTGAGCCGTCACAGCGATCCGGAGGACAAGCGGCGCATCCATGTGCAGTTGACCGCGGCAGGCCAGACCCTGGCCGCGCAGCTCTTCGACCAGCAGACGCACTGGATCGCCTCGCTGTTCGCCGGCATCAGTCCCAGCGAGCGCCGCACGCTCGGCACGCTGCTGCAACGCGTGTGGTCGCGCACCGACGCAGGGCGTGCCGCATGAAACAGCCCATCACCCGCGAGCGACGCGGGCAGCTGGATCGTGGTGAAGCCGAAGCCACCCATCTGGCCGAAGTGCTGGCAGTGGACTTCGCCAAGCTCATGGCCAATGTCGCGCCCGGTCTGCCAGCCTCGGCGATCACCCCGATGCGCAACGCGGCCAAGCGCGGCATCACACTGCGCATGCAGGGTGCCGCCACCCTGCTGCGCGTGCATGGACACGGTGACCACGCGTCGTGGTCGCGGCACACCAGCGACACCGTGCGTGGCTGGGCCTGCTACCTGATCGGCAGCGATCCGGCCTTGTCGCTGGAGCGCAAGCTGGATGCGCTGCGCCCGCTGGCCGATGACGCGCACTTCGGCGTGCGTGAGTGGGCATGGCTGGCGGTACGTCCGCACGTGGTGGCCGAGCCGCTGCGCGTGCTGTCGCACCTGCACGATTGGACCACCGACACCTCACCCAATGTGCGCCGGTTCGCCTGCGAAGCGCTGCGCCCGCGGGGTGTGTGGGCGGCCCATATCACCCTCTTCAAACACGAGCCGCAGCACGCGCGGTCGCTGCTGCAGGCGCTGTGCCGTGATGCCTCGCGCTATGTGCAGGACTCGGTCGGCAACTGGCTCAACGACGCGGGCAAGACCCAGCCGGACTGGGTCCGCGCGCTGTGCGGCGAATGGCAGCAACAGCACGCCGATGATCCGGCCAACACCTACATCCGCAAGCGCGCGCTGCGCTCGCTCTGACCTCAAGGAATGCCATGTCGCACATGTTGATCGAGCTGTACACCGCCACCCCTGCCTGGACCGCGCTGGATCCGGTATCGCGCGGCGCGTTCTTCGCCCGCATCGGGGCCGGCATGCAGCACGTGGATCCGGCCCGGATCACGCCGGTGGCGATGGGCCGCATCGAACAGGACGTGCCGCACACCACGGCCGAGCAGTTCTATGCGGTGTGGCAGTGCGCCGAGCGACTGGATGCCGATGCTTTGCTGGCGGCGATCGGCGCCACCGGCTGGCATGAGTATTTCACCACGACCCATGCGCTGGGTGCCGCGGGAACCCTGCAGCAGCATCTGGCCGAGCTGGCGGCACTGCCGCGCGGGTGATCGGGCGCTGGGGCGGATGACGGCTGAACGCTCATCGCAGTTGCGAATGAAACAGTTGGCACCTCCAAACCCCTGTGTTATCAATACTCCCCAATGAACGCACGCCCCGCCAATGCCTACTTTTGGTATTACTTTCCGAAGCCACCGGCGGAGGAAGGCATGCGCTCACCCTGAAGAAACCTTCAGACGCATTCCCGAAAGCCGCCAGCGCACCTGGCGGCTTTTTTGTTGCCGCCGCGCTGGGGACCCCCACTTCCAAGGAGTTACCCCATGCCCCCCCATACCGACGACCTGCGCATCCGCAAGATCGAACCGTTGACCCCGCCGGCACAGCTGCTGGCGATGCTGCCCTGCGACGATGAAGCCTCCGATACGGTCAGCGCCTCGCGCGCGGCCCTGCACGAGATCCTGCACGGCCGCGACGACCGCCTCGCGGTGGTGATCGGCCCGTGCTCGATCCATGACCCGGTGGCCGCCATCGAATACGCACAGCGCCTCAAGCCGCTGCGCGATGCCTACGCCGATGAGCTGGAAATCGTCATGCGCGTGTACTTCGAAAAGCCGCGCACCACGGTGGGCTGGAAGGGCCTGATCAACGATCCGGACCTGGATGGCAGCTTCAACATCAACAAGGGCCTGCGCGTGGCGCGCGGTCTGCTGCGCGACATCAACAAGCTCGGCCTGCCGGCCGGCGTGGAGTTCCTCGACGTGATCTCGCCGCAGTACATCGCCGACCTGGTCGCCTGGGGCGCGATCGGCGCGCGGACCACCGAAAGCCAGGTGCATCGCGAACTGGCCTCGGGGCTGTCCTGCCCGGTGGGGTTCAAGAACGGTACCGACGGCAACATCAAGATCGCCGCCGATGCGATTGGTGCGGCCTCCAATCCGCATCACTTCCTGTCGGTGACCAAGGAAGGCGGCACCGCCATCGTCGCCACCGCCGGCAATCCGGACTGCCACGTGATCCTGCGCGGCGGCAAGACGCCGAACTACGCTGCCGACCATGTTGAAACGACCAGCCAGACCCTGGCCAGGTCGCACTTGGCCGCGCGCATCATGATCGATGCCAGCCACGCCAACAGCAGCAAGAATCCGGAGAACCAGCCGAAGGTCATCGCGGACATCAACGCCCAGCTGGCCAATGGCGAAGAGCGCATCGTCGGTGTCATGGTGGAGAGCCATCTGGTGGCCGGCCGGCAGGACCTGGTCGACGGCCAGCCGCTGACCTACGGGCAGAGCATCACCGATGGCTGCATCGGCTGGGACAGCTCGCTGGCGGTGCTGGAGAGTCTCGCCGAAGCGGTACGTGCGCGGCGGGCGGTGCGGATCAGCAAGGCCGCTTGAGGCGTCGACGCGCCCCCTGCGCGGGGGCGCTCCGGCCTACGGCATTCCGGGGAAAGGCCCTATTTTTCATTGAGAACCAACGGCATACCCTTGCCTCACCGTTTGGAATGTGGGGTGTACCGTTGAGCGACCATCCGATTGTGTGTACATTGTATGCACAGACTTCCGGAATGCCTCCCATGGCCCTCGCCAGCAAAGTCATCAACTTCCGGGCGCCCGCCGACAAGCAGGCGCTGATAGACCGTGCGGTCGAGGTTACCGGCGTGAGCCGTACCGAGTTCATCCTCGATGCTGCCTGTGAGAAAGCGCGAGAGGTACTGGCGGACCAGACACAGTTCTCACTGAGTCCTCAGGAGCTGCGACGCTTCAATGCGCTGCTGGAGGCACCGCTGGAAAACAACGCCGCCATCAGGCATCTGTTGAGCACGTCTGCACCTTGGGAGCGCTGAACATTGCGGTTGTCTGCGCCACAAGCGCTTGCCCAGGGGCATCGATTGGAGCAGTTTCGATGCAGCGCGGCAGAGCTGACCTCGTGGGTGCTGGAGCGTGCGCATCAGAACCAGGCATCGGGTGCGTCGCGGTGTTTTGTTGTCTGTGATGCGCAACACAACGTGGTCGGTTACTACGCACTTGCTGCCGGCGGTGTTTCACATCAACTGGTTCCCGGTCGCCTGCGCCGGAACATGCCGCATCCCATTCCGGTCATCGTACTGGGCAGGTTGGCCGTCCATGCCGACTGGGTCGGCCAAGGCATCGGCGCGGGCCTGCTGAAGGACGCTGTGCAACGCACGCTGCAGGTCTGCGCGCAGGTCGGCGCGCGTGCGCTGTTGTGCCACGCTTTCGACGAGACGGCCAAAGCGTTCTATCTCAAGCACGGCTTCATGGAATCGCCGATGGATGCCATGACGCTGATGCTCCCGGTGACATAGGGCGTCCAGCCAAGTAGAGCCACCCCATGGGTGGCTGCGCACAATACCCAGCGCCGCAGTACCGCAGCGCCCCCACGCCGCAGCGCCGTATGCAGAAGCAGCCACGCATGGCGTGGCTCTACCCGTGGGGTGTCGCGCGTTCGATGATCACGCGGCGCGCCGCAGCTTCGCCAAGGCCAGATAGATCGCCGGCGTGGTGTACAGGGTCAGCCACTGGCTGACCAGCAGGCCGCCGACAATCGCGATGCCCAACGGCTGACGCATCTCCCAGCCCTCACCGGTCGCCAGCATCAGCGGCAGCGTGCCCAGCAGGGCCGCCACGCTGGTCATCAGGATCGGGCGGAACCGCAGTCGTGCCGCCTCGCAGATCGCGTCGTATGACGACAGGCCGCGCTCGCGTTCGGCCGACAGTGCGAAGTCGATGATCAGGATGGTGTTCTTCATCACCACGCCCACCAGCAGGAACAGGCCGAGCAGCGAGATCAGGTTCAACTCGTTGCCGAATGCCATCAGCGCCAGCAATGCGCCCACGCCCGCCGAGGGCAGGGTGGAGAGGATCGCGAGTGGCTGCACGAAGCTCTCGTACAGCACGCCCAGCACCAGATACACCGCCAGCATCGCGCCGAGGATCAGCCACAGCTGGCGCTCGCGCAGCTTCTCGAAGCCACCGGCCTCGCCACTGAGCCGCGCCTGCACATGGGTGGGCAGCATGATCCTGCCCATGGCCTGGTCCACCGCTTTCACCGCCTGGTCGAGGGTGACGCCGGGCGCCAGCGCGAACTCGATCCAGACCGAGGCGAACTGCTGGCTGTGATAGATCCGGTCCGGTGCCATGCCGTACGCCCACCGCGCGATGGACGACAGCGGCAGGCGCTGGCCGTCCTTGCCGATCACATGGATCTGCTCCAGCGTGGAGGGATCCTGGGTGTAGCGCGGGTCCAGCTCCATCACCACGCGGTACTGGTTGAGGGTGTCGTACAGCGTGGCGACCTGGCGCTGGCTGAAGGCGTTGTTGAGCACCGAGGCGATCATGCGCATGTCCACGCCCAGGCGTGCCGCGGCATCGCGGTCGATGTCGAGCACCACCTGGCGCATGCCTTCATCGCCCTTGGATTCCACATCGACCAGCTCGGGCAGGGCGCGCAGTGCATCGGCCACCCTGGGCGTCCATTGCCTGAGCGGCTCCAGTTCGCCGGAGAGCAGCTGGAACTCGTACTGGCCGCTGTCGCCGCTGCCTTCCAGCTTGATGTCCTGGTCCACCCAGAGGAACATGCCGCCGCCCGGAATCTTCGGCATGTTGGCGCGCAGGCGGTCGATGACCTGCTGGCTGGAGACCTTGCGCTCGGCCAGCGGCTTCATCTTGATCATGATGAAGGCGTTGTTGACCCCGCTGCGGCCGCCGATGTACCCGATGATGTCGCTGATCGCCGGGTCCGCCAGCAGCAGTTTGCGGTAGGCCTCGATCTTGGGCTGCATGACCTGGAACGAGAGGCCGTCGTCGCCGCGCGCGAAGCCACGCAGCTGGGCAGTGTCCTGCTTGGGCACGATGCCCTTGGGCACCTGCTGGAACAGCCACACGTTCAACGCGATCACGCCGGCGAACAGCAGTAGCGGCAGCGCGAGCCAGCGCAGCATCGTCTGCAGGCTGCCCACGTAGGCGCCGCGCAGGCGCTCGAACAGCGCGGTGCCGGCGCGCTGCAGCCCATTGCCGGGGCCGGGCCGTGCCTGACCGAGCAGGCGCGCGCACAGCATCGGGGTCAGGCTGAGCGAGACCAGCAGCGAGACGCCCATCGCTGCCACCAGGGTCAGCGAGAACTCGCGGAACAGCTTCTCGACGAAGTCATCCAGGAACAGGATCGAGATGAACACCACGGCCAGCGCGATGTTCATCGACAGCAGCGTGGCACCGACTTCACCCGCGCCGCGCAGCGCGGCGGTCATCGGCGAGGCGCCTTCCTCGCGATGGCGGGCGATGTTCTCCAGCACCACGATCGCATCGTCGACCACCAGCACCGCCGCCACGATCAGGGCCATCAGCGAGAGCGTGTTGAGCGAGAACCCGAGCAGGGCGATGATCGCCAGCGCGCCCAGCAGCGAGACCGGGATCGCCACGGTCGGCACCAGCGCTGCGCGCCAGTGGCCGAGGAAGGCCAGCACCACCAGCACCACCAGGGCGATCGCCAGCAGCAGGGTCAGTTCGGCCTCGCGCAGGGTGGCGCGGATCACCGGCGAGCGGTCCATCACCACCTGCATGTCGATGTTGGCCGGCAGCAGTGCCTGCAGCGTGTCCATCTGCGCCTGGATGGCGTCGACCGTCTCGATGATGTTGGCGTCCGGCTGGCGGCTGACGATCAGCAGCACCGCCGGGCGCTCGTTGTGGAAGCCGCTGGCGTAACGGTCCTCGACGCCTTCGCTGATCCCGGCCACGTCCTCCAGGTAGACAGGGCGGCCATCGCGCATCGCCACGATCAGGCGGCGGTACTCGGCGGCGGTGCGCAGCTGCAGCGTGGCTTCCAGCTGCCACTGCCGGGCCTGGCTGGCCACCGTCCCCAGCGGCTTGAGGGCGTTGGCATTGCGGATCGCCGCGGCGATGTCGTCCAGCGCGATGCGGTGGTGGTTCAGTGCATTGGGATCCAGCGAGACGCGCACGGCCGGCAGCGAACTGCCGCCCACCTGCACCTCGCCGACGCCGGGAATCTGCGCGAGTTTCTGCGCGATCACGGTGGAGGCCACGTCGTAGATCTGCCCCGGCGAGAGGCTATCCGAACTCAGCGCCAGCGCCATGATCGGCGCCTGCGAGGGATTCACCTTGCGGTACTGCGGCATGCCCGGCATGCCGCTGGGCAGCTGCGCGCGCGCCGCGTTGATCGCCGCCTGCACGTCGCGCGCGGCATCGTCCACGTTGCGGCCGAGCGCGAACTTCAACTCGACCTGGGTCGAGCCCTGGGTACTGGCCGAGTCGATCCCGGTCAGCCCCGGGATGGTGCCCAGGGCACGTTCCAGCGGCGTGGCGACGTTGGCCGCCATCGATTCGGGGCTCGCGCCGGGCAGGCTGGCACTGACGTTGATCGCCGGGTAGTCGACCTGCGGCAGCGGCGCGACCGGCAGCAGGCGCAGCCCGAGCAGGCCGGCCAGCACCACCGCCACTGCCAGCAGCACGGTGGCGACCGGATGCTGGACGAACCAGCCGATCGCCCGCGACAGCGGACTCACGCCAGCGCCTCGTCAGCCTCGTCGGTCACCGGCGCGGGGCGCTGGCGGAAGCGGTCGAAGAACAGATAGATCACCGGCGTGGTGAACAGGGTCAGCACCTGGCTGACGATCAGCCCGCCGACCATGACCAGGCCCAGCGGCTGGCGCAATTCCGCGCCCGAGCCACTGGCGAACATCAGCGGAATCGCGCCGAACAACGCGGCCAGCGTGGTCATCAGGATCGGGCGGAAGCGCAGCAATGCGGCCTGATGGATGGCCTGACGCGGGGCCATGCCGTGCTCGCGCTCGGCCTCCAGCGCGAAGTCGATCATCATGATCGCGTTCTTCTTGACCAGGCCGATCAGCAGCACGATGCCGATCACCGCGATCAGGTCCAGGCTGCGCCCGCTGACCAGCAGGGCAAGCAACGCCCCCACCGTGGCCGAGGGCAGGGTAGAGAGGATGGTGATCGGGTGGATGAAGCTCTCATAGAGCACGCCCAGCACCAGGTACATCACCACCACCGCCGCCAGCACCAGCCACAAGGTGCTCGACAGCGACGCGCGGAACGCATCGGCCGCACCCTGCAGGCGCAGCTCCACGCTGGTCGGCAGTCCGATCGCCGCGCGTGCGTCCTCGATCGCCTCCACCGCTTCGCCCAGCGACGCCTCCGGGGCGAGGTTGAACGAGAACGTCACCGCCGGGAACTGGCCGACGTGGTTGATCAGCAGCTGCGCGGGGCGCTGCTCGATCCGTGCGATGCCGCCCAGCGGCACCTGCCGTCCGTCCGGCCCGGTAACGTGCAGGCGGGCGATGGCGTCCGGGCCGAAGGCCACGTCCGGGCGTGCTTCCAGCACCACGCGGTACTGGTTGGCCTGGGTGAAGATGGTGGAGATCTGGCGCTGCCCGAACGCGTCGTACAGTGCGTCGGCGATGGTCTCCACGCTGATCCCCAGGCGCGCGGCAGCCACGCGGTCGATCACCACGTGCGCCTGCAGACCCTGGTTCTGCAGATCGCTGGCGACGTCGGCCAGCGCCGGTGCCTGCTGGAGGTGGGCGAGCAGGCGCGGTGTCCAGGTTTCCAGCTGCGCGATGTCCGGGCTGGTCAGGGTGAACTGGTACTGGGTCCGGCTGATCCGGTCCTCGATGCCCAGCTCCTGCACCGGCTGCAGGTACAGCTTGATGCCCGGCACATGTGCCACGCGCTGCTGCAGCCGCGCGATGATCGCCTGCGCATCGGCTTCGCGCTGCGCGTGCGGTTTCAATTCGATCAGCAGGCGCCCGCTGTTGAGCGTGGCGTTGTTGCCGTCCACGCCGATGAACGAGGACAGGCTGGCCACGTCCTCGTCGTCCAGCAACGCCGCCGACAGTGCCTGCTGGCGCTGCGACATCGCCTGGAAGGAGATCGACTGCGGCGCCTCGCTGATGCCCTGGATCAGCCCGGCATCCTGCACCGGGAAGAAGCCCTTGGGCACCCACACGTACAACAGCGCCGTCAGCACCAGCGTGGCCACGGTCGCGGCCAGCATCATCGGCTGGCGCCGCAGCACCCAGTGCAGCTGGCGGTCGTAGACCGCCACGACGCGGTCGAACGGGTCGCCCTGCTGCGCCGATTCGTGCCCGTCGGCATCGCGACGGGTGGCATGCCCGGCCTTGAGCAGGCGCGCGCACATCATCGGCGTCAGCGTCAGCGAGACCAGCAGCGAGATGCCGATCGCGACCGCGAGCGTGATCGCGAACTCATGGAACAGCTTGCCGACCACGTCGGCCATGAACAGCAGCGGGATCAGCACCGCGATCAGCGACAGGGTCAGCGAGATCAGGGTGAAGCCGATCTGCCTGGCGCCCTTGAGTGCCGCCTGCATCGGCGTCGCGCCGCGCTCCAGGTGACGGGCGATGTTCTCCAGCATTACGATCGCATCGTCGACCACGAAGCCGGTCGCGATGGTCAGCGCCATCAGGGTGAGGTTGTTGAGCGAGAAGCCGGCCAGCAGCATCACCCCGAACGTGCCCACCAGCGACAGCGGTACCGCGATGCTGGGAATGATCGTGGCCGGGATGTTGCGCAGGAACACGAAGGTGACCATCACCACCAGCGCGATCGCGATCAGCAGCTCGTGCTGCACGCCGCGGATCGAGGCGCGGATCGATTCGGTGCGGTCGCTGAGAATGGCCACATCCACGCCGGCGGGCAGCGAGGCCTGCAGCTGCGGAAGCAGCGCACGCACCTGGTCGACCACGGCGATCACGTTCGCACCGGGCTGGCGCTGGATGTTGATCAGCACGGCCGGGGTGGTGCCCGACCACGCGGCCAGCTGGCGGTTCTCGGCGCCATCTTCGATGGTGGCGACGTCGCCCAGGCGCAGCGGTGCGCCATCCTTCCAGGCCAGGATCAGGGCACGGTACTCGGCCACCGAGCGCATCTGGTCGTTGGCATCGAGCATGATCGCGCGGGTCGGACCGTCGAAGCTGCCCTTCGGCATGTTGACGTTGGCCGTGCCGATCGCGGTGCGGATGCTGGCCATGCTCAGGCCGTTGGCGGCCAGCGCGGACGGATTGACCTGGATGCGCACCGCCGGACGCTGACCGCCGGCCAGACTGACCAGGCCGACGCCGGGCAGCTGCGAGAGGCGCTGCGCCATGCGCGTATCGACCAGATCGTGCACCTGCGGCAGTGAGAGCCCCTGCGAGGTCACCGCCAGGGTCAGGATCGGGGTGTCGGCGGGATTGACCTTCCGATACACCGGGGGCACTGGCAGATCGTCAGGCAGGAAGCTGTCGGCGGCGTTGATCGCGGCCTGCACTTCCTGTTCGGCCACGCCGAGCGCGACCTCCAGCGAGAACTGCAGGGTGATCACCGACGCCCCGCCGGAGCTGGTCGAGGACATCTGCTTCAGGCCGGGAATCTGCCCGAGCTGCCGTTCCAGCGGCGCGGTGACCGCGCTGGTAGTGACGTCCGGGCTGGCGCCGGGATACAGCGTGGTGATCTGGATGATCGGGTAATCGACTTGCGGCAGTGCCGCGACCGGCAGCAGGCGGTAGGCCATCACGCCGGACAGCAGCAGCGCCACCATCAGCAGCGTGGTCGCGACCGGGCGCTCGATGAAGGGACGCGAGAGGTTCATGCGCCGGTCCGCGGCGGGTCCTGCTCCACCACCTCGACCTTGGCACCGTCGCGCAGGCCGTCGATGCCTTCCACCACCACGCGCTCGCCGGCTTTGAGTCCTTCGCGCACCGAGACGCGCTCGCCATCGGCCGGGCCGAGCACCACGTTGCGCAGATGCGAGGTGGCATCGGCGGCGATCACGTAGACGTAGCTGCCCTTGCTGCCGAACTGCACGGCCGCGTTCGGAATGACCACCGCATCGCTGCTGCTGACCTGCAGGCGCACGTTGACGAACTGGTTGGGGAACAGCGACTCATCGGCATTGGCGAACTGCGCGCGCAGCTTGAGCGTACCGGTGGCGGTGTCGATGCGGTTGTCCAGGCTGGAGAGCACGCCGTCGCCGAGCGCGGTGCGCTCTTCGCGGTCCCAGGCTTCCACAGTCAGCTGCGGATTCGCGCGTGCCGCGGCGACCACCGCCGGCAGGTCCGGCTCGGGCACGGTGAACAGCACGCTGATCGGGATGGTCTGGGTGATGGTGGCCAGCGGTTCGGTATCGCCACTACGCACCAGGTTGCCGACGTCCACGTTGCGCAGGCCCATGCGCCCGGCCACCGGTGCAGTGATGCGGGTGTACTGCAGTTGCAGGCGCGCTTCATCCACGGCCGCCTGGTCGGTCTGGCGACGGCCCTGCAACTGGCGCACTTTGCTCTGCTGATCACTCAGGTCCTGCGCGGAGACGAAGTGTTTGCTCTGCAGTTCGGCGAAGCGCTTGAGCTGGCTCTCGGCGTTGTCCAGCTCGGCCAGATTCTGCTGCTGGGTGCCCAGCGCACGCGACAGCTGTACCTGGAACGGGCGCGGATCGATCTCGGCCAGCAGCTCGCCGGCGGTGACGTGCTGGCCCTCGGAGAACGCCAGCCGCAGCAGCTCGCCATCCACGCGGCTGCGGATGCCCACCGTATGCAGCGGCGTCACCGTACCGAGCGCCTTCAGGCGCACCACCAGGTCTTCCTGCGTTGCGGTGGCCACGCGTACCGGGGTGGCGGTGCTCGCAGGCGCGGCCTCGGCGGTCGGCGCGGGCGACAACACCCGCCAGGCGATCACGGCGGCGGCAAGTACGGCCACGACCAACAGCGGTTTGAACAGACGACGGGAACGCGAGGGGAGCGGGGCAGACATGGGGCATCCTGCGCGTACGCCACACGGCGAACGCGTCCATGGTTTACCGGCCCGTGGGGGCAGGCGGGGCGAAGTGGGGTTGTCTGGCGGGGCCGCTGGTCGAATGCCGCAGCGTGGCTGGATACCGACCCGGGAGGGGCGGGGGCGTCATGGTACCGCGTGTGGGTGCCTGCACTCACATGCCCTTGGTCATGGGGCGGGGCAGGGCCCGGATGGATGGGTGCATTGCGTCATCCGTCCAAGGTGGTCACGGGAAGGCGCATGCATGCCGTCGGTAGGTACCGACCGTTGGTCGGTACACGCCGCCACCCGACCAACGGTCGGGTGCTACCGGTGCATTGAACGTTCCGTTCAATGCACCTCGTCGCGGTACACGAACTTCGGCATTTCCCATTTGAAGTGGATCGCCAGCAGGCGGAACAGGAAACCGCCGCCCAGGCACCACAGCGTCGCCGCGTTGAGCGACACACCGAGTTCCAGCAGGGTCAGGTAGGCCGCCCCGGTGAGCAGGGTGATCACCGCATACAGTTCTTTCTGGAAGATCAGCGGCACCTCGTTGCACAGCACATCGCGCAGCACGCCGCCGAACGCACCGGTGAGCATGCCGGCGATCAGAATGATCGGCACGGTGTGCCCGCCCTCGCGTGCGACCGCGCAGCCGATCAGGGTGAAGGCGATCAGGCCCAGGCCATCGAGCACCAGGAAGGTGCGCCGGAAATGGTGCATCCAGCGCGCCACCCAGGTCGCGATCAGTGCCGCGCAGATGGTGAAGCCCAGGTATTCCGGATGTTTCACCCAGCCTAGCGGGTAGTGGCCGAGCACGATGTCGCGCAGCGAGCCGCCACCGAGCGCGGTGACGCAGGCGATGATGACCACGCCGAACAGATCCATGCGGCGGCGGCCGGCCGACAGCGCGCCGGTCATGGCTTCGGCCGAGATGGCGATGAGGTAGATCAGGGAGAGCAGCATGGGGGTGGCTCCGGAAACACGGCAGGCGGGGACGGAAACGCGCACGCGTCACGCCAGCGCCGCTGCACTGTCGTGGGTGGGATTCCGTTGCCGCTCCCGCTGTCCTTTTGCCTGAGAGTTCGGTGGCCAAGGCCACGTGCCCCTTCGGCGGGTCATTGAAGACCTCTCTCCAGATCGGCGTGTCGGATGCATGGTTGGTGGCTGTGCAGCCACCGGCCTGAGCGATTATGGGAGCCTGCGCCTTCGGCGGGCGCCAGCGCGGCGCCTCTCTCCTGCATCCGGGGCGGATTCTAGCAGCCGCCGGGCCCGCACCGGGCGATAATCCCGGTATGCCCGCTGAACCCGCCCTCTGGTACCTGTACCTGCTTGAATGCCGCAACGGCAGCTATTACGCCGGCATCAGCAACGACGTGGACGCGCGCTTCCAGGCCCACCTCGCCGGTAAAGGGGCGAAATACACGCGGGCCAACCCGCCGGTGAAGGTGCTGGCGATGCGCGCCTACCCGGACCGCGCGGCGGCCTCGAAGGCCGAGTGGCAGCTCAAGCGGCAACCGCGGGAGCGCAAGCTGGCGTGGCTGGCGCTGCCCGATCCCACGTAGCGCCGCGCGCGGGTTGTTCGGGGCTCCGCTGGCGGCATACCATCGAGCATCGTTCGTTGATCCGCTTGCCCAAGCCCTGGAGTGCCATGTCCCGCGATCTGTCGTTGTACCCGGAAGATGAGAATGGCGATGTGCTCTGGAACATGCTGCAGGACGGCGACGATCTGACGATTCCGCGCGAGGTGGATTTCGCGCTGATCTTCCCGACCCAGGACGTGGCGATCGCCTTCGCCGTGCACCTGCTCAAGAACGACCAGAAGGTGTCCTTCGCCGCGTACGAAGGCAACGATGAGTTCCCATGGCAGGTGGTGGTGCATCCGCTGATGCTGCCGACGCACCAGAACATCTCGGGCTTCGAAGGTCTGCTGGCCAGCGAGGCGGTCTCCTACAGCGGCCAGGTCGACGGCTGGGGATGCCTGTCGCAGGGGTGAGCCACCGCAATGCGGCGTGATCCGTTCGAACGTCCCCCTGCCGGAGAGAATCGATGTCGACGTTGTCCCTGATGCTCGCGGTTGCCACGGCCGCCACACCGGCGGCCCATGGGCCTGATCCGGCCACGCTGGCCGCCATCGAAGCAACCTGCTTCGACTACGTGGATGGGCAGCTGGAAGGAAATCCCGAGCGCGTGGCGCGCTCGCTGCACCCGGACCTGGCCAAGCGCGCGATCCTGGGCGATACGCCGGACGAGCGGCTTGGCCTGCGCCGGATGTCGAAAGAGGAACTGGTCGGGTTGACCCGGGCCGGCGCGCTGAAGACGCCGAAGGCCGCGTGGAACCGGCAGTGCAAGGTGCTCGATGTCGTTGGCAACGCCGCCTCGGTGCGGCTGGAAACCCCGTGGTTCGTGGATTATTTCCACATGGGGCGGTTCGGCGAGCGCTGGGTGATCGTCAACGCGCTGTGGTACAGCAAACCGAAGTAAGCGATGGCAGCCATGGCACGGCCGGCTGCCACCGTTGCGGCAAGGACGATCAGGGCGTCGGCGGTCGTTTCGGCCGACGATCATCCTGTGCATCGCCGAAGATGATCCGCGCGCTGCGCTGGTAGCTCCAGTACGCCACCGCCCAGTTCAGCAGCACCACGACGCGGTTGCGGAAGCCGATCAGGAAGAACACGTGCGCGGCCAGCCAGAACCACCAGGCCAGCACGCCGGAGAGCTGCAGGCGGCCGAGGTGGACGATCGCGGCCATGCGGCCGATGGTGGCCAGGTTGCCGAAGTCCTGGTAGTTGAACGGGCCCGGCGCAGGCTTGCCGGCCAGGCGTGCCTGGATCGTGGTCGCCACGTGCTTGCCCATCTGCTTGGCCGCCGGCGCGACGCCGGGCACCGGTTTGCCGTCGGCCTGGGTCAGTGCGGCGAGGTCGCCGGCGACGAAGATCTCCGGGTGGCCGTCCAGCGTGAGATCGGGCTGCACCGGCACGCGGCCGGCGCGGTCCAGTGGGACGTCCAGCGTACGCGCCAGCGGTGAGGCGGCGACACCCGCGGCCCATACCACGGTACGGGCCTCGACGAAGCGGTCGCCGAGCTGGAAGCCTTCGGCATTGATGTCGCTGACGGGGGTGCCGGTGAGCACTTCCACGCCCAGCTTCTCCAGCTGCCGACGCGCCTTGAGCGAGAGCACTTCGGGGAACGTCGACAGCACGCGCGGGCCGGCCTCGACCAGGCGGACCTTGGCCGAGGCGGGATCGATATGGCGGAACTCATTGCGCAGCGTGTGCCGTGCGATCTCGGCCAGGGTGCCGGCCAGTTCCACGCCGGTGGGGCCACCGCCGACCACGGCGAAACTGAGCCACGCCGCCTTGCGCGCGGGATCGGGTTCGGCCTCGGCGCGCTCGAAGGCGAGCAGCAGCTTGCGGCGCAGTGCGATGGCATCATCCAGCGTCTTCAGGCCCGGCGCATCGGCGGCCCATTCGTCGTGGCCGAAATACGCGTGGGTGGCGCCGGTGCACAGCATCAGGGTGTCGTAGGCGATCTGCGTGCCATCGGCCAGGGTCGCGGTGCGCGCCGCCTTGTCGATGTCGGTCACTTCGCCCAGCCGCACTTCAACGTTGCGCTGGTCGCCGAGGATGTGACGCAGCGGCGCGGCGATATCCGGGGCCGACAGGCCCGCCGTGGCCACCTGGTAAAGCAGGGGCTGGAACAGATGGTGGTTGCGACGGTCCACCAGGGTGATGCGCACGTGCGCCGAGGCGAGGGCACGGGTGGCCCAGAGGCCGGCAAAACCACCACCGATGATGAGCAGGTGGGGCGTGGGATCGCGGGTCATGCTTCACTCCTTGGCGGGCGCCGGAGGGGGGCGGCGCAGTTCGTCTCGTGATGCGGCCCATGGTCGCACGTGAAGCGCGATGTTCACGTCGATGGCCGATACTGGGTTCAGGGGCCATCGCGCTTGCCCGATGGCCGATCCGATCCCACGCTGGAGACCGAGATGTCCGAACCGGAAAAGCGCATCGCCCTGCTGATCGATGCCGACAACGCGCCCTCGTCCAAGATCGATGCGGTGCTGGCCGAAGTCGCCCGCTACGGCGTGGCCAATGTCCGCCGCGCCTACGGCAACTGGAAGAGCCCGCGCCTGAAAGGGTGGGAATCGGTGCTGCACGAATACGCGATCCGCCCGATCCAGCAGTTCGCCTACAGCCGCGGCAAGAACGCCTCGGACATGGCGATGGTGATCGACGCGATGGACATGCTGTACGCCCGCAACCTGGACGGCTTCGCGATCGTCTCCAGCGATGCGGATTTCACCCCGCTGGTGATGCGCCTGCTGACCGACGGGGTCAAGGTGTATGGCTTCGGCGAAAAGAAAACGCCGGAGCCGTTCGTCAACGCCTGCTCGAAGTTCACCTATATCGAAGCCCTGGGTCAGCCGCATGCGGCCGATCAGGAGGTGGAGCAGGACAACGAGGAAACCCGCCCGCGCAAGAGCGGCCCGGAGCTGCGCAACGACACCCGGCTGGTGCAGATGCTGCGGCGCGCGGTGACCTCGGCCGAAGCCGAGGATGGCTGGTCGCACCTGGGCCCGGTCGGCAGCCAGATCGGCAACCAGGCCTCCTTCGATTCGCGCAATTACGGGTACGGCAAACTCAGCGATCTGCTGGCCGCGACCGGTTTGTTCGAGATGAAGAAGGACGGCAAATCGACCTATGTGCGCGCGCTGCCGAAGAAGAGTGCGGCGAAGGCGGCGAAGTAACGGCGTGCGGTTGGGCGTATCGTAGCGGCACCGCGCGACCCCGGTGCCGCGCATCGCCCGCTACGAGAGTCCGACCATGCTGAAAATCTGGGGCCGTCGCAATTCCAGCAACGTGCGCAAAGTGCTGTGGTGTGCCGAGGAGATCGGGGCGCCCTACGAGTCGATCGAGGTCGGCGGTGCATTCGGTGGCACGCAGTCGCCGGAATACCGTGCGATGAATCCCAACGGACTGGTGCCGGTGATCGAGGACCACGGCCTGCCGCTGTGGGAGTCCAATACGATCGTGCGCTATCTCTGCGCACGCTACGCGCTGGGCACGTTGTACCCGGAGGACGTGGTGGCGCGCGCGCAGTCTGAGAAGTGGATGGACTGGACCACCTCGAGCTTCGCCGGGGTGTTCCGCGATCTGTTCTGGGGCACGCTGCGGACGGCCCCGGCCGACCGCGACGAGGCCCGTATCGCGGCGGCGCTGGTGCGCTCCGGCGAGCTGCTGGCGATGGCCGATGACACGCTGTCGCGGCAGCCGTATCTGGCCGGCGAGCAGTTCGCGATGGGCGATATCCCGCTGGGCGCCTTCATCTATGCCTGGTTCGAGATGCCGATCCAGCGCCCGGACCTGCCGCATCTGGCGGCGTGGTACGAGCGGTTGAAGCAGCGGCCGGCGTATCAGCGTGGGGTCATGACGGCGTTGACCTGAGAGGCCGTGCCGGCCTAATACAGATCCATCGGATCCACATCCAGCGACCAGCGCACCTTGCGTGCCTGCGGCAGCGCGGAAATCTGCGGCGTCACCTGATCCAGCACGCCATGCAGTGGACGCCGGGCGGGTGAGGACAACAGCAGCTGGGTGCGCTGGTAGCCGGCTCGGCGGGGCATCGGTGCCGGCATCGGGCCGTAACGTTCCACCGCGGCATCGTCGGGAATCAACGCGCGCACCGCACTGAGCATCGCGTTGGCATGCTCCACCTGCTGGGCTTCGGCACGCAGCAGCGCCAGATGCGCGAACGGTGGAAAACCGGCCGCTTCGCGCTGCTGCAGTTCGGCCTCGGCGAAGGCGTGGTAGCCGCCGTTGACCAGCGTCTCCAGCAGGGGATGCCCGGGGTGATGCGTCTGCAGCCACACCTCACCGGCATCCACGGCACGCCCGGCGCGGCCGGCGACCTGGATCAGCTGCTGCGCGAGTTTTTCGCTGGCGCGGAAGTCGGCCGAGAACAGGCCTTCATCGATCCCCACCACCACCACCAGGGTCAGCTTCGGCAGGTCGTGGCCCTTGGCCAGGATCTGCGTGCCGACCAGGATGCCCGCGCGATCGCCGAGCGAGGCCAGCTGGGTTTCCAGCGCATCGCGCTTGCCGGTGGTGCCGCGGTCGATGCGGATCACCGGAAAGTCCGGGAAGGCCTCGACCAGGTGTTCTTCCAGCCGTTCGGTCCCGATGCCCTGCGGCTGCAGCGCGAGGCTGCCGCAGTCCGGGCACGCCAGCGGCGCGGACTGGCGTGCGCCACAGTGGTGGCATTGCAGGCGGCGGCCGCCGGCGTGCACAGTCATCGGCGCATCACAGCGCTGGCACGGTGCGGTCCAGCCGCAGTCGTGGCAGAGCAGCACGGGAGCATAGCCGCGGCGGTTCTTGAAGACGAGCACCTGGTGCCCGGCCTGCAGGTGCTGGGTGATGCCGGCCAGCACTTCCGGCGAGAGCCCATCGCGCAGCGGCCGTTTGCGCACGTCGAGCACGCGGACCACCGGCGGTCGCGCCGCGCCCGCGCGCTGCTTCAGGCGCAGGTGGGTGTACCGCCCGGCCTGCGCGTTGTGCAGTGATTCCAGTGACGGCGTGGCGCTGCCGAGCACCACTGCCACGTCCAGCGCCTTGGCGCGTACCAGCGCGAAATCACGCGCGTGGTAGCGGATGCCATCCTGCTGTTTGTAGCTGCCGTCGTGCTCCTCGTCGATCACGATCAGGCCCGCATTCGGCAGCGGGGTGAACACCGCCGAACGCGTGCCGACGATGACCTGTGCTTCGCCCCGCGCGGCGGCCGCCCAGACGCGGGCACGCTCGTTGTCGTTCAAGCCCGAGTGCAGCACATGCACCGGAATGCCCAGGCGGTTGCGGAAGCGCGACAGCGTCTGCGGGGTCAGCCCGATCTCCGGCACCAGCACCAGCGCCTGCTTGCCCCGCGCCAGGCAGGCGACGATCGCCTGCAGGTAGACCTCGGTCTTGCCGCTGCCGGTCACGCCATCGAGCAGGTAGGCGGCAAAACCGTCGGCGGCGGTGATCGCGGCGATCGCCTCGGCCTGTTCGGCATTCGGGGCAGGGCCGCTGGCCGGCGATGCCACGGCCGGCGCGTGCGCCAGCGCGATCCGTTCGACGAGATCGCGCTTGGCCAGCGACCGGGCAGCGCTGCGCCAGTCGTCCATCAACGTATCCAGCCGGTCTTCGTTCACCACGCCCTCGGCCAGGCATTCGGCCAGGCGCTGCGGGCGGGTACCGCTGCGCAGCCTGGGCTGCGGGTCGCGGCCAGCGTCCGTCAACTGCCAGCCCCACTGATGGGTATCCGGCACGGCCTCCCCGCGCCGCAGCGGGCCGGGCAGGGCGGTGCTGATGACTTCGCCCAGGGGGGCATGGGTGTAGCGCGCCAGCCACTGCAGCGATCGCCACAGCTCGCCGGTGACCAGCGGGGTGGTGTCGATCCACTCGATCGCCGCCCGCAGGCTGCCCGGGTCCTCCACCTGGCCGATCCCCGCCACCACCCCGACCAGCTCCCGGGAGCCGAACGGCACCCGGACCCGCTGCCCGGTCATCGCCAGATCCGGGGCCGGGCCGGGCGGCGGGGCGTAGTCGAACAAGTGCGGCAGCGGCACCGGGAGGGCGACGCGCAGGGTCGAAGACGAGGAGGTCATCGGGTCAGTGTAGCGGGCGGCGGCGGACCCGATCACGCCCATTCACCGTCTCAACGGGGTGCGCGCCGAATCATAAATCCCACCTAAATATCCGAGTTGATTGGAGATTCAGGCTTATCCACATCTTCTGTGGATAAGTCTGTGTGCCATTGCGTATGTGACCGCCCTGCGTCAGGAACTTCCGACGTTCTTCTCAGGTTGGTCAAAAAATAGCCAAGCGACAATGATCAATGAAAACAACAAGATAGCTGTGAAACAAAGTTGAAACAGACTTGACGCGGGGCTCACGTGTGGTTCCACCCCGGTTTTCCGTGGTGCTGTGCACAACCTTTTGCGCCAGAAGGCTTTGCGGACCGTGGCCGCTCACAGGAAATGAACATCGGCGCGCCGCTGGAGTGACGCAATCGCTATCATTTCCACACAATGATGGAGTTGCTATGACGGCTGCGCCCGCCCCTGTTTCCTCTACCGCAGCCGGCGCGCTGTCGGCGTTTCTCCGTGGCGTTGAACGCCGCGCCCTGGTCGTGGCCGAGCTGCAGTGCGGCGACCCGACCGTCGCCGAGCAGGCCCTGGTCGCGGTCATGCGCGCTTTTGCCGGGATCGCCAGCGACCTGCCCATGGTCCAGTGGCCGGAGCGGTTCTGGTCGCTGCTGGTGCACCGCGCGCCGCTGCGCGAGCCGACGGCGGGCCGTTGGCCGGCGCCGCTCGAGCACCTGGCTGGCCTCACCCCGCCGGCGCGGCTCGCGTTCCTGCTGCGGATCGGCGGCGGTCTGGACGAGGCGGCGGCCGCACAGGTCCTGGATCTGCCGATGGCCGACTACCAGCATGCCCTGGCCGACGCCTGCCCCCGCGATGCCCATGGCAACCCGGATGCCGCCGGCTGGCGCGCCCTGGCCGAGCAGGTCCAGCTGCGCATCCGCGATCTGCCCGCCAGCCGGCTGCAGCGCCTGCAGCAACCGGTCGCGGCGCCGGCAAGCCAGCAGCCGGATGCCGCCTCCTGGCGCACCCCGGTCAAGTCGGAAGCCCCCGCCCAGCGCGGACCGGTCAAGCGCCCGCGTGGCCGTCGCTTCCCGTGGAAGGGCGTGCTGATCGTGGCCGTCACCGCCGGCGTGCTGCTCGGTGGCGCGGCGTGGTGGAAACACGCCCGCCAGGCCGGCGGGCCTGTGGCGGATGCCCCCGAAGGCGCGGTCGCCGATGCGGGACCGGTCACCGTGGAGGCGCTGCCTGCCGACGACCTGCCGACCGTGGCCCCGAGCGCGTCGCCGTACGCTGCCAGCGATGCGGCGATGCTGGCCGATCCGGACCTGCCGACCGCCCGCGATGCCGATCTGTACGCGTGGTTCGCCGCCGGCGGCCCCGTCCCGGTCGACGAATCGCAGGCCCAGCCCAGCCGTCCCGAACCCGCTACCGCCGGCCTGGAGACGGCTGCCGCCGATGAATAAGCCTGCCTTGCTGCTGATCGCCCTGGGGCTGTCGAGCGCCGCCAGCGCCGCCCCCAACCGGGTCGAGGTTCCCCTCGCCGTGCCCGCGCCGACCAGTGCCACCGCGCCGGCCATCCCGGCGACCCCGGCGGCGCTGGACCCGGCCCAGCTGCGCGAGCTGCGCAGCCGCTATGCCGCCTGGCAGGCCATGGGCGAAAGCGAACGTGCCCGCGTCCGTGCCGCCGCGGCGCGGGTTGCGGCGCTGCCCCCGGCCCAGCAGCAGGCGCTGCGCCAGCGTTTCGCCGAGCAGGACCAGCGCTTCCGCGACGGCTGGCTGCTCGGCCCGCAGCTCGGCCACGAGTTCACCAAGCTGCAGGGCCTGTTCGGCTATCTGCCGGCCGAGCAGCGCCCGACCGCGTTGGCGGTGCTGCGCCAGCTCACGCCGTCCCAGCTCACCCAGTTGACTCTGGTCGCCCAGCGCACGCCGCCGCAGGACCGCGACCGCGTCCGCGCCGAGTTCCTGGCCGTGGCCCCGGGCGCGCGTGATAGCTGGCTGCGCGAGCACGTCGGACACTGACGGCATCGCCTCGTTTACCTGAAAGCGCGGCTTTTCCCTGGCCGCGCGCGTAAGATGTCGGGCCGCAACCCGGTGCCTGTGCCCTCCGCGCGCGACCGTAGTTGCCGTCTGTGACGTCCATGTCTACCGCTTCCTCTACGCCGCGCCTCTCCCGGGAAGTGCGCGCCACCGGTCTGCTCGCGCTGCCGCTGGTTCTGGGCCATGTCTCCACCGGCCTGATCTCCTTCGTCGACAACGTGATCGCCGGTCACCACGGCACCGACACGCTCGCGGCCGTTACCATCGGCACGGCGCTGCTATGGCTGCCGATGCTGATCCCGATCGGCACCCTGATCTCGCTGACCGCCTCGGTCTCGCAGCTGCACGGCGCGGGCCGCGAGCGCGAAATCGGCCCGCTGTTCCGGCAGGCGCTGTGGCTGGCGCTGGGCCTGGGCCTGATCATGTTCACCTTCCTCACGGTGGTGCCGCCGCTGCTGCCGGCATTCGGCATCGCGCCGGACATCGTGCCCGGCGCGACCGCGTTCCTGCATGCGGTGCGCTGGGGCGGCCCGGCGCTGACGCTGTACTTCTGCATGCGCTACCTGAGCGAGGGCATGCACTGGACGCTGCCGACGATGCTGCTTGGCTTCGGCGGCCTGCTGGTGCTGGCCCCGCTGGGCTACGTGCTCTGCTACGGCAAGCTCGGTTTCCCCGAGCTGGGCGCCGAAGGCCTGGGCATGGCCTCGGCGATCATGATGTGGCTGCAGGCACTGTGCTTTGCCGGCTATCTCTGGAAGACCAAGCGCTTCGCCCACCTGCAGCTGTTCTCGCATTTCGAGGCGCCGCGCTGGAGCGCGATCTGGGACCTGCTGCGGACCGGCCTGCCGATCGGCATCACCGTGCTGATGGAAGGCGGGTTGTTCATCGTCACCGCCCTGCTGATCGGCCGCCTCGGCGCCACCGAAGCGGCCTCGCACCAGATCGCGCTCAACGTCGCGCAGCTGTGCTTCATGATCCCGATGGGCGTGGCCGAGGCCACCACGGTGCGGGTCGGCCATGCGGTCGGCAGCGGCAACGGGCTGGGCGTGCGCCGTGCGGCGATCGCCGGGCTGCTGATCATCCTGGGCACACAGACGTTCTCGGCGCTGGTCCTGCTGTTCGGCCATGACGCCATCGTCGGTGTCTACACGAACGATCTGGGCGTGGCCGCGCTGGCCTCGACCCTGCTGCTGTACGCGGCGGCGTTCCAGTTCCCGGATGGCATCCAGGTGCTCTCGGCCGGCGCGCTGCGCGGACTGAAGGACACCCGTGTGCCGATGTTCATCGCGATGTTCTCGTACTGGGGCCTGGGCATGCCGCTCGGCGCCGGGCTGGGACTGGGCCTGGGCATGGGCCCGCAGGGCATGTGGCTGGGCCTGATCCTGGGCCTGACCGCTGCCGCCATCCTGATGGCCTGGCGACTGCGCGTGAGCAGCGCCCGCGCCGGGCTCCCTTCGACACCCTGACTTGTGTCCGATGCCGGCGCGCCCGGCACCGGCTATTCTGGCACCACGGCAAGAAGCCACTCTGGAGTTACCCCCATGAACCAACCCGCGCGTCGCAATCCCGTCGCCAGCTTCTTCATCGGGCTGTGGGATGTGATGAACTTTACCCGCCGGCTCATCCTCAACCTGGTGTTCTTCGGCCTGCTGTTCCTGATCCTGATCCTGTTCATCGTCGCGATGGGCAAGAGCGCGACCTCGAAGGCATCGCTGCAGGACCGCACGACCCTGGTGATCGCACCGGAAGGCCGCCTGGTCGAGCAGTTCAGTGCCGATCCGGTCAGCCGCGCGCTGGGCAAGGCGGTCGGTGACAAGGGCGCCGAAGAAATCCAGCTGCGCGATCTGATCCGCGCGCTGGAGGCCGCCAGGACCGACAAGAAGATCGAGCGCGTGGTGCTCGAGCTGGACAAACTGCAGCCCAGCGGTTTCGCCTCGATGCGCGAAGTGACCGTCGCGCTGCAGGAACTGCGTGCCGCCGGCAAGCAGGTGGTCGCCTTCAGCGAGAACATGAGCCAGTCGCAGTACCTGCTGGCCTCGCAGGCCAATGAGGTCTACCTGGACCCGATGGGCGGCGTGGTGCTCGAGGGCCTGGGCCGCTACCGCCAGTACTTCCGCACCGGCCTGCAGGACAAGCTCGGCGTGGACGTGCACCTGTTCAAGGTGGGCGAGTACAAGTCGGCTGCCGAACCGTACGTGCTGGATGCCGCTTCGCCGCAGGCCAAGGAAGCCGATCTGTTCTGGATGAACGATGTGTGGCAGCGCTACCTGGCCGACATCGCCAAGGCGCGCAAGCTTGACCCGGCACAGTTGGCCGCCGGCATCGACACCATGCCCGAAGGCATCGCCGCCGCCGGTGGCGACCTGGCCAAGTTCGCCCTGCAGCAGAAGCTGGTGGACGGCCTGAAGACGCGCGAGGAAGTGGACACCCTGCTGACCGAACGCGGCATCGCCGACGATGACGCCGACGGTGGCTACCGAAACGTCAACCTCGATGCCTACCTGAGCGTGCTCGACAGCCGTCGCTCGCCGATGGACTCGCGTCCGCAGGTGGCGGTGATCGTGGCCTCCGGTGAAATCTCCGGCGGCGATCTGCCGGCCGGCCGCATCGGTGGCGAGTCGACCTCGGCGCTGCTGCGCGAGGCGCGCGACGACAAGGACGTGAAGGCCGTGGTGCTGCGCGTGAGCTCGCCGGGCGGTGAAGTGTTCGCCTCCGAGCAGATCCGCCGCGAAGTGGTCGCGCTGAAGGACGCCGGCAAGCCGGTGGTGGTCTCGATGGGCGATCTGGCGGCCTCGGGCGGTTACTGGATCAGCATGAACGCCGATCGCATCTACGCCGACCCGTCCACGATCACCGGTTCGATCGGCATCTTCGGCATGATCCCGAACGTGGCCCGCTCGCTGGACAAGATCGGCGTGCATACCGATGGCGTGGGCACCACCCGCTTCGCCGGTGCGTTCGACATCACCCGCCCGATGGACCCGGCCGTGGGCCAGGTCATCCAGTCGGTGATCAACAAGGGCTACGCCGATTTCACCGGCAAGGTCGCCGCCGCGCGCAACAAGCCGGTGGAAGCGGTCGATGAAGTCGCGCGTGGTCGTGTGTGGAGCGGTGCGCAGGCCAAGGAACGCGGCCTGGTCGATGAGTTCGGTGGCCTGAAGACCGCCGTCGCCGATGCCGCCAGCCGCGCCAAGCTCGGTGAGGCCGGCAAGTTCCGCGTGCGTTACATCGAGAAGGCGGCCACGCCGTTCGCGCAGTTCCTCAGCGGCTTCGCCGGCAGCCATGCCGGTGCCTGGATGCTGGGCGAATCGGGCATGGCCCGTCTGATGCTGGCCCGTTCGATGCCGGAGCTGGACACCCAGCTGCGCTTCGTCGAAGACGCCGCACGCGACCCGCGCAACAACGCCGCGCCGGTCAAGACGCTGGTGTACTGCTTCTGCGGTCTGTAAGCGGACTCAGCGGTACCGTGTGACACCCGAACGCCCGGCCTGTGCCGGGCGTTCTGCTATCCGGCCGGTGGGGTCAGGGGCTGGGCTCGGGCGGTGGTGTATCGCCGGTGGCACGATCCACCTCGGCCGCCTGTGCGTCAGCGGACTGCTGCAGAGTGTCGCTGACCGAGCGGGCGCGGTCGATCGGTTTCTGGATTGCATCGCGCAGTTCGGTGGCCTGCGGTTCCGGCGGTGCATCCGGTGCTGGCGGCACCGGGCGGTTGCAGGCGCTCAGCGTGATCATCGCGAGCAGCGGCAGGGCAATACGGATCGTCATGGCAACCTCCCTCGTTGAGCCGGTAGCGGAGAACCAGTGTCCCACCGCCTCGCGCATCGCGCGTGATGGCCTCCGGTGCACGGGCCATCGCGCGTTATCCTATCCGGGCAGCACCGTGGGTGCCGCATTCCATGGATCACCGCAGGAGAAGGGCGTGAGCGCGCAACGTTGGCGACTGGATGGACAGACCGCATTGATCACCGGCGCCAGTGCCGGCATCGGCTTGGCGATCGCGCGCGAACTGCTGGGCTTCGGTGCGGACCTGCTGATCGTCGGCCGCGATGCCGATGCACTGGAAATGGCCCGCGACGAACTGGCCGATGCCTTCCCGGACCGCGAGATCCACGGCCTGGCCGCCGACGTCTCCGATGACGAGGATCGTCGCGAGATCCTGGACTGGGTGGAAGACCATAGCGATGGCCTGCACATCCTGGTCAACAACGCCGGCGGCAACATCAGCAAGCCGGCCACCGAATACACCGAAGACGAATGGCGCGGGATCTTCGAGACCAATCTGTTCTCGGCGTTCGAGCTGTCGCGCTACGCGCACCCGCTGCTGGCCCGGCACGCGGCCTCGGCGATCGTCAATGTGGGCAGCGTCTCCGGCCTGACCCATGTACGCAGTGGTGCGGTGTACGGCATGACCAAGGCCGCGATGCACCAGATGACCCGCAACCTGGCCGTGGAATGGGCCGAGGACGGCATCCGCGTGAACGCCGTGGCGCCGTGGTACATCCGCACCCGGCGCACCTCCGGGCCGTTGTCCGATCCGGATTACTACGAGCAGGTGATCGATCGCACCCCCATGCGCCGCATCGGCGAACCCGAAGAGGTGGCTGCGGCCGTGGGCTTCCTGTGCCTGCCGGCGTCCAGCTACGTCACCGGCGAGTGCATCGCGGTGGATGGCGGGTTCCTGCGCTACGGGTTCTGAGCCGGCCAGCGGCCGGCACTACCGGTCACAGGGTGCGCGGCCGAACGCGGTCATGACACACGGTGAATCCAGTCAGGGCAGCGGGCAATCGCTCTCGGCCAACACCGCTTCCAGGCGCGCGCGCTCGGCGGTCGCGGCCGCCTGATTTTCCGGCGCGGCGAAACGTTCGCGGCCGCGCGCATCGCGGAAGCGCTGCTGCCAGCTGCTGCAGCGCTGGGCCTCCGCCACCGGCGCGCAGACATCGCGCACGACTTCGCAGCTGGCCGCATTGCTCGGCGCGCTGCTGCCGCCCAGGCCGGTGATGGCCAGCGACTCGCAGCGCGACGGCGCCGGTTCGCGTTCGTGCAGGTAGCGGTTGCCCTCGGCGGAGACGCACTGATAGATCTCCGGCAATGGGGGCTTGGCCGGCACGGTGTCGTCGGGCCCGGCCGTCGGCGCTTCCGGGCGCAGCGCCGCGCTGTCGAGCAGGCCGCTGTCCTCGTCACCGTCCTGCGGCAACGGCGGCATGGTGTGACGGGAGGTGGGTGCGACCGGTGTGGACGGCACGTCGGCCGGTGCGCGGACCGGTGCGCTGATCCGCTGGATGCGCTGCTCGCTGCCGGCCGGGCAGGCCACGCTCTGGATGGTCAGGTTGCCGCCCGCATCGGTGCAGCGGAAGAACACCGCATCGTCGGCACCCGCCGGCAGGGGCACGAGCAACAAGAGCAGCAGGAACCGTCGTTTCATCGCATCAGTGTAGAGCGCGGCGCGCTCAGTGGCCGCCGCAGTCCTGGTCCAGGCGCGCATCGATCCCGCGTTGCTCGCGGGTCAGCGCGTCGCGCTCGCCCTGCAGCGCGCTGTTGTAGCGGCGGATCAGGTCCCAGCGCCGGTCCTTCAGCCGCGAGCAGACTTCCTGCGCGGGCAGCGCATGGCATTCGTCGCGGACCAGCACGTTGCCGGCCGGTACCACTACGCTGTTCTCCACACCCGGGTACGGATAGCCACCGCCTTCCCACTGCGAGCTGCCACCCCCGATGTTGATGCTGCCGCCCACCCGTGAGCCGCCGCCACTGACGGAGAGCGAGCCTCCACTGCTGCGCACCGCGCCGCTGCCCATCGGCATGATCGGTGGCAACGGCCGTGAGGGCGGGTAGCCGCCGGGCGGTGGCCGCGGGCCGGGCCGATAGGGCAGATAGGCATTGGTCCAGATCGGCACCCAGCGCGGATTACCTTCGTTGCTGTCGCTCACATAGGTATCGCCATCGCTGGTGGTGCATTCGTACATCGGCTGCGGCGGCTGTACATGCACGTAGCGCACTTCGCGTTCGGGCGCGCGCGGGGCAGGCGCCGGGTCGGGCGTACGGTCGCTGCGCACCACCTGCGGCGCCGGGTCGCGCGGGCGCTGCAGGTCGCGGACTTCCTGCCGGCCTTCGCGACACGGTGCGTCCTGCAGCGAGACGGCGCCGTTGCTGCCCACGCAGCGGTAGACGCGCACATTGTCGGTCTGCGCCGCGGCGGGCACGACAGGGCTCAGCAGTGCGAGCAGGGACAACCACAGGGCAGGGCGCAGGGTCATGCGCGCAGTGTGCGGGTTTGGCCGCCGTGGCGCAAAAGCCGGCTCAGCTGCGCAACACCTGGCCGCTGAGCGCATCGCGGATCGGCGTGGGTTGCGCCAGGCCACCGGTGTGGCCATCGATCAGCCCATCGAGCAGGGCCAGCAGGCGCGGGTCCAGCTCGGCGCGGGTGCGGGCCGGTGGCTCGCCGGCGAGGTTGGCGCTGGTGGAGACCAGTGGCCCGCCCCAGGCCCGGCACAGCGCGGCAACCAGCGGGTGTGCGCTGATCCGCACCGCGATGCCGCTGTGCTCGCCGGTGATCCAGCGTGGCGCACGTTTGCCGGCCGGCAGGATCCAGGTGTTGGCGCCGGGCCAGCTGGCCAGCACCACGTCCTGGCGGTCCGGCGGCAGGGCATCCATGCACACCCAGCCGTCCAGTTGGGCCGGATCGGCGGCGACCAGGATCATGCCCTTCTCGACCGGGCGCTGTTTGAGCTGCAGCAGCTTCATCACCGCCGCCTCGTGCGCGGGATCGCAGCCCAGGCCCCAGACCGCTTCGGTGGGATAGGCGATCACCCCGCCGGCGCGCAGCGCAGGCAGGGCGGTGTCCACAGTGAGTTCGTTCATGACAGGCAGGCCGGATGCATGGCCCGCATTATCCTCCCGCCGTGGCGGGAGGGGTCAACCAGGCTCAGGGAGCCGCGACCTTCTTGACGGCCTTCTTCACGGTCTTCTTGGCCGCTTTCTTGGTGGCCTTCTTCGCCGTGGCCTTCTTCGCGACCTTCTTCACCGCGGCCTTCTTGGTGGCGGTCTTCTTGGTCGCTTCGCCCGCGGCGGCTTTCTTGGCCGGTGCCTTCTTGGCCACGACCTTCTTCGCGGCCTTCTTGCCGAAGCCCTTGCGCACCGGCTTGCCGGTGTCTTCCATCAGCTTCTGCACTTCGGCCAGGGTCAGCGACGCGGGCTCGCGATCCTTCGGGATCTTGCCGTTCATCTTGCCGTCGCTGATGTACGGGCCGAAGCGGCCGTTGAGGACCTGGATCTCGCTGCCCTCGAACTCCTTGATGATCCGGTTGCGCGCGATCTCTTCCTTCTCTTCGATCAGGAACACGGCGCGGGCCAGGTCGATGGTGTACGGGTCGTCTTCCTTCTTCAGCGAGGCATAGGTGCTGCCGCGCTTGGCGAACGGACCGAAGCGACCGATGCCGACGCTGACATCTTCCTCCTTGTCCTGGCCGAGCGCGCGCGGCATCAGGAACAGCTCCAGCGCGTCTTCCAGGGAGATGGTGTGCATCGACTGGCCCGGGCGCAGCGAGGCGAACTTGGGCTTGTCCTCGGCGTCCTCGGCGGTGCTGCCGATCGCCGCGTACGGCCCGAAACGGCCCAGGCGCACGCTGACCGGCTTGCCGGTCTTGGGGTCGGTACCGAGCTCGCGCGCGCCACTGGCTTCGGCGCGGTCGACCGATTCGTTCTTTTCGCCGACCAGCTTGTGGAACGGTTCCCAGAAACGTGCCATCAGCGGGATCCAGTCTTCCTCGCCACGCGACACCGCATCGAGCTCGTCTTCGAGCTTGGCGGTGAAGTCGTAATCCACGTACTGGGTGAAGTGGCTGGACAGGAACTTGGACACCGCACGGCCCACGTCGGACGGGCGGAAGCTGCGGCCTTCCATTTCCACGTATTTGCGGAACAGCAGGGTCTGGATGATCGAGGCGTAGGTCGAGGGACGGCCGATGCCGTACTCTTCGAGCGCCTTGACCAGCGCCGCTTCGGTGAAGCGCGGCGGCGGCTGGGTGAAGTGCTGTTCGGCCAGGATGCGCTCGAGCGGCACGCGGTCGCCGGGCTTCATCGCCGGCAGCTTGCGGCCTTCATCGTCGTCCTCGGCGCTCTTGTTGTCCTTGCCTTCCTCGTACACGGCGAGGAAGCCGGGCACGACCACGGTGGTGCCGCTGGCGCGGAACACGTGCTCGCTGCCGGCCGAGAGGTCCACGCTGACGGTGTTGAGCGTGGCCGGGATCATCTGGCAGGCGACGGCGCGCTTCCAGATCAGCTCGTACAGCTTGCGCTCGTCATCGGTGAGGAAGCGCGCCACCTGGGCAGGCGTGCGCAGCGCCGAGGTCGGGCGCACGGCTTCGTGGGCTTCCTGGGCGTTCTTGGATTTGGTCTGGTAGGTGTTCGGCTGGTCCGGCAGCGAGCCGATGCCGTAATCGCGCGCGATCACGTCGCGGATCTCGGCCAGCGCGTCCTGCGAGAGGTTCACCGAGTCGGTACGCATGTACGAGATCAGGCCGACGGTGCCTTCTTCCTCACCGATCGCCATGCCTTCGTACAGCTTCTGCGCGACCTGCATGGTCTTGCGCGTGGTGAAGCCGAGCTTGCGCGAGGCTTCCTGCTGCAGCGTGGAGGTGGTGAACGGCGGCGCCGGGCGGCGCTTGCGCTCCTTGCTGACCACGTCGGTGACATGCAGGGCGCCCTGGGCCGCCTGCTGGATGCGCATGCGCGCGGCCTCGGCGGTGTCGCCGTCGGTCACGGTGAACTGTTCGAACTTCTGGCCGTCCAGCTTGATCAGGCGCGCATTGAAGTGCTGCGAGGGATGCGCGCACAGCGCATCGATGCTCCAGTACTCGCGGGCGATGAAGGCTTCGATCTCTTCTTCGCGCTCGACGATCATGCGCAGCGCCGGGCTCTGCACGCGGCCGGCGGACAGGCCGCGCTGCACCTTGCGCCACAGCACCGGGGATAGGTTGAAACCGACCAGGTAGTCCAGCGCGCGGCGCGCCTGCTGGGCATCGACCAGGTCGCCGGCGATCTCGCGCGGGTGGCCCATCGCTTCCTTGATGGCGCGCGGGGTGATCTCGGTGAAGACCACGCGCTGCATCGGCTTGTCCTTGACCAGCCCGCGTTCCTTCAGGATTTCGGCGATATGCCAGCTGATCGCTTCACCCTCGCGATCCGGATCGGTCGCCAGGAAGATGTCGTCGGCGGTTTTGGCCGCCTTGACGATGGCATCGACGTGCTTCTCGTTCTTCTCGATGAGGTCGTAGCGCATCGCGAAGTTGTTGTCGGGATCGACCGCACCTTCCTTGGGCACCAGGTCACGCACATGCCCATACGAGGCCAGGACAGTGAAGTCCTTGCCGAGGTATTTGTTGATCGTCTTGGCCTTGGCGGGCGATTCGACGATGAGCAGGTGCTTGGGCATGGCGTCAGGATTCTATGGGCAGGGCCCCGGGGAGGGCCGCTAGGGTGGAGCAAATGGCCGCATTAGTGAAGCGGCGCGGGCGATATACATAAACCGAACGCCCGGGGGTGGGCCGGGCGTTCAGCTTTCTGCCTATTAGTGGAATCACGCCGGGACCGCTCATGTCAAGCGGCCCGGTGTGAGGACGGCTCAGATCAGGACATCGAGGCGATCACGCCGATCATGGCGATCATCACGCCGAACAGGGCCACCACGGCCAGTGCGGCGATCACCAGGATCACGATGGTGACCGTGCCCAGGCCGCGCTGCTGCAGCTCGGGATGCTCGGTGAAGGCCCACTTGTCCACCACCAGGGTGTCGCACATCATGTCGTGCAGCGCCTGCTTGCGCTCGGTGAAGGCGGCCATGATGAAACCGATCATCAGGATCAGGCTGCTGACGATGGTCGCCAGGTACCGGCAGAAGGCCCGCAGGAAGCTGATCCGCTCGCCATTGCCGCGCACCACCTTGATGCCGACCGCCATCTTGCCCAGCGTGGCCCCGCCGCGCGAGGCGTGGAAGCCGGCGTAGTAACCGATGCTGATGACCAGGCTGAGCAGCATCACCACCAGCGTCAGCGCGACCTGCACGCCTTCGTTGCCCGAGCTGGCGCCCATCACGTTGATGATCATGCTCAGCGGCAGGGTGACTACGGTGAGCAGGATGTAATCGATGAAGTAGGCGGCGTAGCGCTTCCAGAAACCGGCATACACCACGTCCTGGCCGTCGACCACGGCCGAACCGGCATAACCGGTGGCCGCGGCAGGCGCGGTATACGGCGAGTAGGTGCCGCCACCGGTGCCCGGCAGCGGCGCGGTGCCGTTGTCGATCGCGGTGTAATCCCCGCGCAGGTCGATCCCGTTGCCGAGGTTGCTGGCCGCCGAGGTCAGGTTCTGCAGCTGCAGCTCATCGACGGCCTCGGACAGCGGCGCCCACTGCGCGAACCCCTCGCGCCACACCAGCGTGGCCAGGGTGATGTCACCGCGCTGGAAACGCTGGCGCATGTCCTCTGCGCTCAGCGGTCCCTGACGTTCCTGGCCATCGGCGAAATACCACTCAGTCATTGCTTCAATCCCCTGTTGGGTGCATCCATGGACATGCGTCCGTTATCAGCCGCGGCATTCCAGCGGCAGGTACTTGTCATCGGGCTCGCCGCTGCATTCCCAGTGCCCGGCGCCGTTGTAGTCCAGCCACAGCAGCTTGCCGTCCAGCGAGGTGCTGCCCGGGACGGTCAGCTCGGCTTCCACCCCGCAGTGGCCGTTGTCGAAGCGACCGATGCGCACCGCACCGATGGCACCGTCGGCGTAGCTTTCGGCCGGCTGGAAGCCTTCGTCATCGTTGACCGGGCAGCGGCCGTACTCGTCGTGGAATCCAGCCACCGCAAGCTTGATCGGGGCCAGCGTCACCAGCGCATCGCTGGTCTTGGACCGCGCGACGTACTCCT
This sequence comes from Stenotrophomonas sp. TWI700, assembly GCF_039673645.1. NCBI lineage: Bacteria > Pseudomonadati > Pseudomonadota > Gammaproteobacteria > Lysobacterales > Lysobacteraceae > Stenotrophomonas > Stenotrophomonas sp. TWI700. The sequence goes on from NZ_JBDJMB010000007.1 coordinate 121,239, forward strand.
GATAGACGGGCAGGGCGATCGCGGCGAGCACGGCGCCGACAATGACCACCAGCACCCCGATCACGGCCGCGATGATCCCCACGATCGCGCAGCCGCTCAGGCCCTTGCGGGGCGGCGGAACGACAGCGGGGTCGACGGGAGTGACGGGAACGGCCGGTGTGGCGGGAAGCGCCGGCGGCACGGCGGGGCCGGGCTCCGGCGCTGCTGCCATCTCGGCGACAGGCGCGATCTCCAGGCCGATCTCGGCCGCCACCGTTTCCAGCGGCTGCCACTGGGCCATGCCGTCGCGCCAGACCAGCGTATCCAGCGCGATGCGGCTGGAACGGTAGAGCGCGATCAGTTCGTCAGCAGGCAGCGGACCGCGCTGCTGACTGTTTCCTTCTGCAAAGAACCACTGGTCCACGGGCCCGCTCCTGAATGCGCAAGGCGCTCAGTGTACGGTCAGTGAAGCGGTTCCGGCTCGTCCACGAACATCTGGGTTTCCATCCAGGCGTACGCGGCCTCGGCCCCGGGCTGGTTGAACAGCACCATCAGCACGACCCACTTGAGGTCGTCCAGGTCCAGTTCGTCCTGGTCCAGCGCCATCGCCCGGTCCAGCACCAGCTCGCGCTGGCTGGCGTCGAGGATGCCGTGCTGCTCCAGGAACATCAGGAAGCCGCGGCCTTCCACGTCGAGCTTGTCCAGCTCGGGGCCATGGAAAATCCGCACCGGGCCATTGACGCGGCCCAGCACGACGGCCGGCCGCTGCTCGGCGAGCGCGTCCAGCCAATCGAAGGCTTTGTTGATCTCGGTGGGGCTGAAGCCAGCCTGGATCAGGCCGTTCTGGAGGGAATCGCGGTCGCGGATGAGGTCCGCGTCTTCGCTGAAATAGTGTTCGAACAGGTACAGCAGGACATCCAGAATGCTCTCTTTCATTGCCCCTCGGCCTGCGTCAACGACGCTGTGGAGGTGAAGAAACTAGGGTTTTCGACAGTAGCGACCATGGGCGGCCATTACCTTTCCATCCAGTTCCATGACCAGCAGCATGGCCGACAGCTGGGCCGCCGTCAATCCGCTGCGCTGGATCAATGAATCCATACCCGTTGGGTCGTGATCCAGTGCTTTCCACAAGCACTGGTAGTCCGGGTCGGTGTAGGAAGGGGCGCGCTCGGGCGCCGGTCGTGCCTGTTCAGTGGGGGCGTCCAACCGGGTTCGCAAGGCCCCGGCCAGGGTCTGGGCCAGGGCGGCCAGGCCGGCAGTCACCTCGGCCGGTTCCTCGACCAGCGCCGCGCCCTGCCGGATCAGCCGGTGGCAGCCGCGGGCCCGTGGGTTGCGGATCGAGCCGGGCAGGGCGAACACCTCGCGGCCCGCCTCGGCGGCGCAGCGGGCGGTGATCAGCGCGCCGGAACGCTGCGCGGCCTCGATCACCACGGTGCCGAGGCTGAGCCCGGCGATGATCCGGTTGCGCGCGGGAAAGTGCGCCTGGATCGCCGGCATGCCGGGTGCGTATTCGCTGACCACGGCCCCGATAGCGGCGATCCGTTCATGCAGGGCGGCATGCCGGGGCGGATAGGTCTGGTCCAGGCCGGTGGCGACGACGGCCACGGTCATGCCGCCGGTCACCTGCAGCGCGCCGTCATGGGCCTGGGCGTCGACCCCGGTCGCCAGCCCGCTGATGACCGACCAGCCGTCCGCGGCCAGCGCGGTGGCGAAGTGATGCGCGTGCTCGCGACCGCCGGGGGAGGGCGAGCGGCTGCCGACCACCGCCACGGCCGGATGCCAGAGCCGCGCCGGGTCGCCGTCGACGAACAGCGCCACCGGCGGTTCCTCGATCTGGGCCAGCAGGGCCGGGTAGTCCGGATCGGTCAGCCCGAGCAGGTGATGGCGATCATCGACCAGCCACGCCAGGGCATGCGCCAGATGGCGCTCGTCCGGCAGGGCCAGCCGGGCGCGTTGCGCGGGCGTGCAGCCGGCGGCCCGCCAGGCGGTCGGGCCGGCCCGCAGCGCCGCTGCGGCATCCGGAAACTGACGCAGCAGGCGCAGGCGGGGCGGCAGCGCACCGCCGGCCAGGACCAGGGTGAGCAGGGCGGTGGACGAGGCCAGGCAGGGAATAGGCATCCCTGCAGCGTGCGGCGCAGACGACGACGGCGCCCTAGGGCGCCGTCGAATGGAAGCGTAGGACTCTGCCGCGCTTACTGCTTATCGGGATGCAGTGCCGAATAGCCGACCTTGACCGGCTTGATCCCTTCCATCACCAGTGCGTAGCTGACGTTCTCGAAGGTGCGGAACACCATCGCGTGGGCGGCGTACTCGTCCGGCAGGGTGACCCGGCCGGCGCCGCTGGTCAGCGAATCGTCCATGCGCGACGCGTTCGGGTAGTCCATGCGGTGGGCCACATGGCGGCCCTGGCGCCACAGCGAGAACACCGTGCCGTTGTCGACGCCGTTGGCGCTGCCGGCGGAGATCGCGATCACGTCGCGCGGGCCGCCTGCAGTAAAGGTGTCGGCCACCGCCAGCACGCGGACATCCAGATCGGCGGTCTGCGGGGCGGGCACGTGCGGCACGAACTGCAGGTCGTAGGGGCGGGCCTCGACCGGGACCAGGCGGTCGCCGGCGCGGACTTCACGGCCGTCGACCTGGCCCTGCAGCAGCAGCGAGGTCACCTCGACGTTGCCGCTCTGCACACGGCTCACCGTACCGACATTGATCTGGGCCAGTTCGTAGCCCAGCGTCTGGTGGCGCTTGCTCGGCACGATGAAGGCCTTCCAGACGTTGCCGCTGCCGGGCGTGGTATCGCCGCGGGCGTTCAGGTCTTCGGTCGGCTTGGGCAGGGCGTACTGCACGGTCGGGCGGACCACGGCGTAGCGCTGGCCGACCTGGGCATTCTCCAGGCCCCGCACGTACGCGGTCTGGCCGGTGGTGGCGCGCAGGCGGTTGTCTTCCAGATTGACCACGTAGGGCAGCGACTTGACCTCGTCGACCACGCTCAGCTGCTTCAGGAAGGGCTCGACCTGCTCCAGCGGGACGCCGTTGATCGGGGCCTCCTGGCGCGGGCCGGGCTGCGCCACGACGCGGTCCAGATAGGCCAGGCTCAGCACGTCACCCGGGTAGATCAGGTGCGGATTCTTGACCTGCGGGTTGGCCTGCCAGATCTCCGGCCACAGCCAGGGCTTCTGCAGGAAACGCGCCGAGATGTCCCACAGCGTGTCCCCTTTGCGCACGACATAGGTATCCGGGTGCCCGCCATTCATTTCCACGGCGGTAGCATAGGTAGCGACGGTCAGCATCGCCACGGCGACGACCGTACGAGTTCGTTCAAACATAGATGTGGTGCCTGATTCCCCAACAGGTTCGCGCACTATAGTCCAGAAACCGGGGCGCGGGGCAAGCGTTGGCGATAGAATCGCCCTGTACGCCGCTTCGACCGGCGCCCCCTACCGGTATTTGCCATGGCTCTCCTGCCCATTCTTGAATTTCCCGATCCGCGCCTGCGTACCAAGGCCGCGTTGATGGATGCCGCCGACGTGACCACGCCGGCGTTCCAGACCCTGATCGATGACATGTTCCACACCATGTACGACGCCCCGGGCATCGGCCTGGCCGCCAGCCAGGTCGACGTGCACAAGCGTTTCATGGTGATCGACGTCAGTGAGGAGAAGGACACCCCGATGGTGTTCATCAACCCGGAGATCGTCGCCAACGAAGGCGGCCAGGTCTACCAGGAAGGCTGCCTGTCGGTGCCGGGCATCTTTGCCGACGTCACCCGCGCCAACCAGATCACCGTGCGCTACCTGGACCGCCACGGCGTGGCCCAGGAGCTGACCACCGATGGCGTGCTCGCCGTGTGCGTGCAGCACGAGATGGACCACCTGGACGGCAAGCTGTTCATTGATTACCTCTCGCCGCTCAAGCGCGAGATGGTGCGCAAGAAGCTGGCCAAGCAGCGCAAGCACGTTGCCTGAGGTGTCTGCAGAGACCGCCGCGCGGGTTGACCGCGCGACGGTGCCTGTCGCGCGGCGCCGGATATCGGCGCCGTTTTACGTTCTGTTAGTGGGGTCGCCATGAAGATTGTCTTTGCCGGTACGCCGGCGTTCGCCGTGTCCTCGCTGCGTGCCGCAGCCCGCCACCATGAAGTGGTCGCGGTGTATACGCAGCCTGATCGCCCCGCGGGCCGTGGCCGCGGCCTGGCGCCGTCGCCGGTCAAGCTGGAGGCGATCGCACGCGGTATCCCGGTGTTCCAGCCGGACAGTCTGAAGACCCCCGAAGCCCAGCAGCAGCTGCGCGACCTGGCCCCGGACCTGATGGTGGTGGTGGCCTATGGCCTGATCCTGCCCAAGGCCGTACTGACCATCCCGACCCACGGCTGCTGGAACGTGCATGCCTCGTTGCTGCCGCGCTGGCGCGGTGCCGCGCCGATCCAACGTGCGATCCAGGCCGGCGACGTCGAGACCGGCGTGTGCCTGATGCAGATGGAAGCGGGGCTGGATACCGGCCCGGTACTGCTCAAGCAGCACATCGCGATCGGCCCCAACGATACCGGCGGCCAGCTGCACGACCGCCTGGCCGCGCTGGGCGAGCAGGTGTTGTCCGATGGCCTGGGCCTGCTGCGTGCCGGCATCAAGCCGATCGCGCAGTCGCAGCCCGAGGCCGGCGTCACCTACGCACACAAGCTGGACAAGGCCGAAGCCCGCCTGGACTGGGCGCAGGACGCCGACGCGCTGGCGCGGACCGTGCGTGCCTTCAATCCCTGGCCGATCGCCGAGGCGATGCTGGCCGGCGAGCGCGTGCGCATCCACGGTGCGATCGCGCTGGATGACAATCAGGGCAAGGCTCCGGGCACGCTGCTGGGCGCGTCGCGCGACGGCATCGACATCGCCTGCGGCCAGGGCGCGCTGCGCCTGCGCGTGCTGCAGCGCGAGGGCGGCAAGGCGATCACCGCCGCCGACTACCTCAATGCCCGTCGCGACCTCGGCGTGGGTGCCTGAGATGACCAACGCGCGCTCCGGCAAGCCTGCAGGCCCCTACACCGCCCATACCGCCCCCGGCGTGCCCACCCGCGTGCTGGCCGCGCGCGTGCTGGCCCAGGTGATCGGACGTGGCCGCTCGCTCAAGGCCGAACTGGCCACCGCCCTGCCGACCCTGGACGACAGCCGCGACCGCGCGCTGCTCGAGGCGCTGTGCTTTGCGGTACTGCGTCGTCGCGCCGCCTATGACGCCGCGCTGGCGCAGTGGATGCCGCGGCCGCTGAGCGTGCGTGAGGACGAACTGCGCGCGCTGCTGCTGGTCGGCTTTGCCCAGCTGGATGCGCTGGAACTGCCGGCGCACGCCGCGCTGTCGGCCACGGTCGACGCTGCGCGCGCGATGGGCCGTGATCGCCAGGCCGGCATGGTCAATGCCCTGCTGCGCCGCGCCCAGCGCGAAGGCATTCCGCCGCTGCCCGCGCGCGATGCGTTCCCGCTGTGGATGGCCGAGAAGATCGAACAGGATTGGCCGGAGGAGGCCGATGCCGTGTTCACCGCCAGCCTGCAGGCCGCGCCGCTGTGGCTGCGGGTCAACCGCCAGCACAGCAGCCGCGAGGCGATGCTGCAACAGCTGGAGGCGGCAGGTATCGCGGCCGAGGCATCGAGCGTGGGAGCCGACGCGATCCGTCTGCCGGTGCCGGTCGCCGTGTCCGCGCTGCCCGGTTTCGCCGATGGCGCGCTGTCGGTGCAGGATCTGTCCGCCCAGCAGGTCGCCGATGCGCTGGCGCCGCGCCCGGGTTCGCGGGTGCTGGATGCCTGCGCCGCACCGGGCGGCAAGGCCGCACATCTGCTGGAACGCGATCCGACCCTGCAGCTGCTGGCGTTGGATATCGATGCGCGCCGGCTCAAGCGCATCAGCGAAACGTTCGTGCGTACCGGCGTCGGCCAGAACGCGAAGGTGCTCGCGGGTGACGCGACCGATCCGGCCAGCTGGTGGGACGGGCAGTTGTTCGACACCATCCTGCTCGATGCGCCGTGTTCGGCCACCGGCATCATCCGCCGGCAGCCGGATGTGCTGGCGCATCGGCGCGCGACCGACATCGAGGCGCTGATGGCCTTGCAGGCCCGCCTGCTGGATGCCTGCTGGACGATGCTCACCCCGGGTGGAACCCTGCTGTATGCGACATGCTCGATCCTGCGCGATGAAAACCAGTTCCAGGTCGAAGCCTTCCTGCAGCGCACCCGGGACGCGGGCTTCCTGCCGCTGGGCGAGGCATATGGCCACGATTCCTGGGCCGGGCGCCAGCGCCTGCCCGGTGAGGACGGTGCTGACGGCTTCTTCTATGCGCGTCTGCTAAAGAAGGGTTGAACCGAACCCGGCTAGAATCCCGCCCCATGCTTAAAAACCGCGCATCCCGAGAGTTCTGGCTGCTTGCCCTGATGGCCCTGCTCGTTCTGGGGGCCGGCCTGGGCATGCGTGACCCGTGGCCGTCCGACGAGCCCCGCTTCGCGCTGGTCGCCAAGCAGATGGTGGACAGCGGCGACTGGCTGTTCCCGCATCGCGGCACCGAGCTGTACTCAGACAAGCCGCCGATGCTGATGTGGTCGCAGGCCACGCTGTACTCGCTGATCGGCGACTGGCGGGTGGCCTTCCTGCTGCCGTCGCTGCTGGCCGCGCTGGGCACGCTGGCCTGCGTCCACGACCTGGGCCGGCGCCTCTGGACGCGGCGGGTCGGGCTGTATGCCGCCTGGGCGCTGCTGTTCGCGCTGCACTTCAGCTTCCAGTCCAAGAAAGCGCAGATCGACCCACTGGTGGTGTTCTTCATCACCCTGGCCAACTACGGGTTGCTGCGTCACCTGCTGCTCGGGCCGGCCTGGCGCTGGTGGTGGCTGGGCTGGTTCGCCGCCGGGCTGGGGGTGATCACCAAGGGCGTCGGCGTGATCGCATTGCTGATGATCCTGCCGGCGGCGGTAGCCTCGGTGCTGGGTTGGCCGCGGGTCAAACTGCATATCCGCGACTGGCGCTTCTGGGTCGGGCCGCTGGCCTTCGTGCTGGCGATCGCGCTGTGGCTGGTGCCGATGGTGGTGACCGCGCTGGGCAGCGGTTCGGCCGAGTACCGCGCCTATCTGGACGACATCCTGTTCCGGCAGACCGCCAAGCGCTACGCGCAGTCCTGGGATCACCACCAGCCGTGGTGGTATTTCCTGGGCACGATGCCGTCGATGTGGATCCCGGCCTTCCTGGCGATTCCCTGGGCCATCCCCGCCTGGCGCCGACGCCTGCAGCGCCGCGATGCGCGCTACCTGCTGCCGTTGGTGTGGTGGTTGCTGATCGTGCTGTTCTTCTCGATCCCCAACGGCAAGCGCGACGTCTACATCCTGCCGGCGCTGCCCATGTTCTGCCTGGCGCTGGCACCGCTGCTGCCCGGGCTGCTGCGCAAGCGCGCTTTCCAGTGGTTGCTCGGCGGCTTCGTGGCCCTGCTGGCCGCGGGCCTGCTCGGCATCGGCATCTCGATGCTGCTCGGTCAGCCGGGTTTCGAGCGCAAGCTGATCCTCGACCGCGGCATCGACACCGCGGTGACCTCCGGCCTGGGCTGGGTGGCGGTGTCGCTGGGCTGCTGGGCCGTGCTCACCCTGTGCATCGCCGGCGTCCGCCGCTTCCATCTGGCGGTGGTGGCGACCCTCACCATGGCCTGGGTGGCATTCGGCCTGATCGGCTATCCGCTGTTCAACGACTCCAGCTCGGCACGGGGCCTGATGCAGCAGGTCGGCCAGCGCATCGGCCCGGAGGCGGAACTGGGCCTGGTCGCGTGGAAGGAGCAGAACCTGCTGATGGCCGACCGCGATGCCGTGACCTTCGGGTTCAATCGGCGCTGGGACCGGCAGCTGGTCGATGGTGTCGCCTGGCAGGCGGCCCAACCGCAGCAGCGCTGGCTGCTGGTGCAGGAAGACGCGCTGCTGGCCTGCGTGGACCGCACCAGCGCCGAACTGGCCGGGGTCGCCAACCGTCGCCGTTGGTGGTTGGTGAGGCCGGGCGATATCCATGGGCCCTGTGTCGCCAGTGCCGAAGAGCAGGCACGCGAACGCGCACTGCACCGGATCGACGGCGATGAGTGAATTCTGCAATGCTGGCCGCCTCCTCGGGCGGGTACCGCAGGTCCGTGGGCGCCGGTTGCGTCCAATGCAATCACGGGCGTGCGTGCCTGGGTGTGGCAATCGAGGTTGGCAATGACGTTCTCCCCTGCATCCGAGCCGGCCACGCCTGTCTCCCTGCCGCCGCTGCAGGGGCGTGCCGGCGTGGCCCATTGGATCGCCACCGTGGGCCTGTTCTGCATGCCCGCCCTGGTGCTGACCCTGCCGCAGAACCTGCTGCCGTACGGCATCCTGCTGCTGCTGAGCACACTGCTGGCGCCGGACTATCTGTGGCGCGCGCGTGGCCTGGCCGGGCGGCCGGTGAAGGTGCTGGCCTGGCTGGTGGTGGCCGCGATCGCCTTCGCGCTGCTCTCGATCCATCTGTTCGAGCAGGGCCTGCGCGATATCGACAACCGCTCGCGGTTCGTGGTGATTCCGTGGATCGCGCTATGGGTCTGCGCCCTGCGGCCGGACATCCGCTGGTTGTGGGCGGGCGCCGTGGCCGGCCTGCTCGGCACGATGGTGCTGTCGATCCTGCAGGTGGCCGGCGGCGCCCCGCGTGCCGACCTGAGCACCAATGCCATCGTGCTGGCCGACATCGTGCTGGTGCTGATGGTGCTGCTGGTGTTCTGCCGGCCGCATCAGCGCTGGACCTGGGTGATCGTGGGCATGGTCGCCGGCTGTGTGACCATCGTGCTCAGCGGCAGCCGCGGGGTCTGGCTGGCGCTGCTGGCGCTGCTGGTGGTGATGGCGATGAGCCTGCGCTGGCGCACCGGCCGTGCGCGCCTGGGCGTGCTGCTGGCGCTGGTGGCGATCGCGGGCACCCTGACCCTGACCATTCCGAGCCTGCGCGAACAGGTCCGGCTGACCGAGCTCAAGCACGACGTGGTGCGGATGGAGCGCGGTGACAGCGATTCCTCCGCCGGCGCGCGGGTGGAGCGCCTGCAGGTGGCCTATGAAACCTTCCTCGACCATCCGCTGACCGGGGTGGGCATCGGCCACTTCGACAGCGCCATGCAGCGCCTGCCGGTGTGCCGGGACGATCCGGGCGAGCAGCGCTGCCACCTGGGCCACGCGCACAACGATCTGGCCGAGTGGGCTGCGACCCAGGGCGCCCCCGGCCTGCTGTTGCTGCTGGCCATCTATGGCGTGCCGCTGTGGGTGTTCACCGGCCTGCACCGGCGCAGCGGCGAGCAGACCTTCCGTGGCCCGGCCGCCGCCGGGATCATGGTGGTGGTGACTTACGTGCTGTGCGGGATCACCCAGTCGATGTTCGCGCACCAGATCACGGCCAGCTTCTACGTCACCATCGTCGGCCTGCTGGCCGGCCTGTCGATCGTCCAGGGCCACACGCGCCGCCTGGCGCTGGCCCGGGCTCAGGCCCCGGGCTGATCCCGCGGCGGGTCGATGACCGGCTGCCCGTTCTGCAGCATCCACAGCATGATGGTCTTCTGGCGCACGTAGTTGGCGCGCACGTAGGCGTAGACCAGCCCGTGCCAGCCATCGCGGAAGCCGCCACGCAGCAGCAGCCCGCGCCAGAACCGCCACGCCGGGGCCAGGATCAGCTTGGGCAGGGTGGCGCGCTTGCCGCGCGCGAACTCGTGCTCGGCCATCATCCGCGCATAGCGCTGGGTCTTGAGCAGCTGCTGCTCCAGCGAGCGGTAGGGGTAGTGGATCAGGTCGCCGCGCAGTGTGCCCACCGCGCCATCGACACTGGCCGCCTCATGGATCTCACGCTTGCCACGCCAGCCGCCGTGGCGGCGGTCGAACAGGCGCAGGACCCGGTCCGGGTAGGCATTGCCGTGCTTCAGGAATTTACCGAAGTACTCGGAGAGCCGTGCGAACCGGTAGCCGTGGTGGCCGGCGAACCCGCTTGCCTGGGTGGCCAGGATCGCCTCGCGCAGGGCGTCGCTGATGCGCTCGTCGGCGTCCAGGCACAGCACCCAGTCATGCGAGGCCTGCTCGACGCAGAACGCCTTCTGGCTGCGGAAGCCATCGAACGGCCGCTGCAGCACCCGCGCCCCGGCGGCCGTCGCGATCGCCACCGTGGCATCGGTGGACTGCGAGTCCACGACGACGATCTCGTCGCAGAAGGCCAGCGAGGCCAGGCAGTCGCCGATGCGGTCGGCTTCATTGAACGCGATAATGCAGGCCGAAATGCGAGGCCGTTCAGTGGGAGCGGTCGAGGAGGACATGATGGCCGAGTACCTGCTGTTTGCGACGGAGCGTTATGCGCTGCCCATTCTCGCCCCTCTGGCGCAGGCGTTGCACGCATCCGGTCAATCGGTGTCGGGTTGGTTCGCCGATGGCGCCACTGGCGCGTCGCTGCCCGGCGTGCCCAATATCGGGCTGAAAGAGGCCCTGGCCCTGCGCCCGCGCGCGGTGTTCAGCGCGGCCAACTGGGTGCCGCCGTTCATCGCCGGGGCCAAGGTGCAGGTGTTCCATGGCTTCAACGTGCAGAAGCGCGACAGCGCCCGTGGCCACTTCCGGGTGCGCGGCCTGTTCGATCTGTACTGCACCCAGGGCCCGGCCACGACCACCCCGTTCCGCGAGCTGGCCGCGCGCGAGGGGCACTTCGCCGTGGCCGAAACCGGCTGGCCCAAGCTGGACCCCTTGTTCCGCGACGACGGCGGCCTCAGCGCAGGAATGCGCGTGCCTGCACAGGGTCGCCCGGTGATCCTGTTCGGCTCGACCTTCACCGAGCGGCTGAGCGCGGCGCCGCATCTGTATGACGCGATCGCCGCCGACATCGCCCGCGGCGACCACTACTGGCTGCTGACCCTGCACCCCAAGTGCGCCCCCGAGCTGTTCGAGCGCTACCGCGCGCTGGCCGGCGCGCATGCGCGTTTCATCGAGCCGGAGCAGGTGATGGCCGCGCAGCGTGCGGCCGATGTGCTGGTCTCGGACACCTCCTCGATCGTGTCCGAGTTCATCGTGCAGCACAAACCGGTGGTGACCTTCCGCAACCGGGTTCCGCAGCCGCATATGCTCGATTTCGACGATGCCACGCAGCTGCCGGTAATGCTGGCCCAGGCGCTGAATCCCGCCCCGGCGTTGATGGCCGAGATCCGCCGCTATGCCGACACCATCCATCCGTTCCGCGATGGGTACTCCTCCGAGCGGGTGATCGCGGCGACCGAGGATTTCCTGTCCGGTGAACTGGGCACGCTCAAGCGCAAGCCCTTCGGCGCGTGGACGCGCGGCCTGCAGATCCGCAGGGATCTCGGGTATTGGGGCCCGGCGAAGCGGTAAGGCAGCGTTTGCGATGCCTGCCGGGATGGCGAGGAGCCGGCCAGCGGCCGGCACTACCGGGCAGATCGACGCGGATGCACATCACCCGGTAGATCCCCGCCATGCGTGGATGCTCTGCTACCAGCGCAGGCGGCGCTTCGCCAACGCGCGACCCAACTGCTCGTACACCGCACGCGCCTCCGCTTCCGGCAGGTACTGCAGCACCAGCGGCGTGCCCAGCCCCGCGCCGGCGGTATCCAGCCACACGCTGGCGGTGCCCAGCCGGCGGTCCAGTGGCGAGCGGGTCAATCGCAGCGCCTGCAGCTTGTCCAGTTCGGCAAAACGCCACCAGCGCTGCCACCAGCCGCCGCGGATGGCCACATAGCGCTCATCCAGGTAATAGCCGATACGCGCCATCTGCCGGTGCGCGCGGAACGCCGACCACGGCAGCCACGCGAGCACTACAGCGCCCCACGGGCCGAGTTCCCATACCGCAGCGGCGGCCAGCAGCGGCACGATCAACAGCGCCGGCAGGCACAGCCGCCACCACTGGCGCTGCTGCACCGGCTGCCACTGTGTGGGTGGCCAGGCCACGGCGGGCAGCAGGTGCTGGATCAGCGCGTCGCAGGCGGGCACGGTGGCCAGCGGCGCCAGTTCGCGCAGGTCGCGGCGTTCGTTCTCGCCCGGGTTGCCGGCGGCGATGTCGATGCGCAGGTGGCGGCGGCCGACCCAGCGCTGCAATGTGCTTTCGCGCAGGGTCCAGGCCTGGATGCGACGCCGTGCCACGCTGGTACGCATGCGCGTGAGCAGGCCGGTGGCCACGGTCAGCCGGCGCTCGCGCTCGCTCAGGGTAAAGCCGTGGTAGCGCAGCAGCGCCAGCACCACCGACAACACCCGCAGCAGCAGCCAGAACACCACCACCATCAGCAGCGCGGCCAGCGCCCAGCCCAGCGTGCTCACATGCAGGTCGCTGGCGTAGCCGAACAGCTGGCGGCCACCGGCTTCGATCGCGTCGGACATGCGTGCGCGCGGAAAGATCTGCAGCACCGCGCCGAGCGCGGCCAGCACCACCACCCAGCCGCGGTTGGAGAGCAGGCCGATGCGCACTACGTCGCCGGTACCCAGCGCCAGCAGCACGTCCTCGGCCGGTTCGGCCGGGGCGACGGTGTCCGCGCTGCCAGCGGTGTCGGCGGCCTGCACGGTACCGCGCTGGCGCACCAGCTGTTCCAATGCCAGGGCCTGCTCCAGCTTGAGCACGCGCATTTCGGCCTCGGGGCGGTGGCCGCCGGCCGATTCGAGCTTGAGCTCGGCCACGCCGAACAAACGGTGCAGCGGGTTCTGGTGGACCACCACGTTGTGGATGCGCGCGAACGGAATCTCGCGCCGGTTGCGCGAGAGCACGCCACTGCGCACGGTGATCGCGGTCGTGCCGATCTGGTAGTGGTAGGTGAGGTACTGCAGGATCGACACCGCCACCAGCACCGCGATCACGATCACCGCGCCGACGTAGGACCACATCTCATCGCGTTCACCGCGCTGTCCGAACACCACCAGCGCGATCAGCGGCACCAGGAACTGGCGCAGCTGCATCAGCAGCACGAACAGCCATGACCAGGCATGCAGCCGCTGTTGCGGGGCGTCGTCGGCCGGCGCCACGGTACTCACAGCGCGTCGTCGTCCTGGTCCAGCTGGTAGGCCAGGGTGTCGCGCAGGCGCTCGGCGTCGTCGCTGTCCAGGCCGCCGATGGTCACCGCACTGAAGCGGCTGCCGGCGGTATGCACCACCAGCGTGCTGAGCCGCGCGTTGCGCTCGATCGGGCCGCGACGCAGGTCCAGGTGCTGCACGCGCGAGAGCGGCACGCGGGTTTCCTGCTGCCACAGCAGGTCACGACGCAGGCCCAGGCCGTGAGCGTCCAGCCGCCAGCGGGTGCGGCGCTGGCGGCGGAAGCCGATCATCCCGCCGGCCAGCGTGCCCACCACCACCAGCGCAGCCACGCTCCACCAGCGCGCCGGCAGCTCGAACAGCACCCACAGCGCGCCAGGCACGATGCCGAACAGCAGCGCACCGCTGATCGCGCCGCTGACCGCAGCCAGCCAGGCCGAGCGCAGTGGCAACGGCTGCCAGTCCGGCGCCGCGGGAGCAGCGGGCAGGGGCGGCGGCACGGGAGTGTCGAGGAGATCGGACAAGGCAGGCGCTCGGCAGGGAAACATGCGGGGCGCGTTCCACAGTGGACCCGCCCGTGGCGCAGACGGTAGCAGGTTGCCGTGGGCTATTGCGCGGCCTGGATCAGCGCGTCGACATCGAGCAGATGGCCGGCGCGTTCGGCCTTGGTGCGCAGGTACTGCTCGTTCTCGGCGGTGATGTCGCCGGTGACCGGTACGCAGTCCACCACGTCGATACCGGCATTGCGCAGGCGCTGGGCCTTGGTCGGATTGTTGCTGAGCAGCTGCACGCGGGTCACGCCCAGGCCCTGCAGCATCGCCACGGCGCTGCCGTAGCGGCGCTCATCCGCGCCGAAGCCGAGCTGGGCATCGGCATCGATCGTGTCCAGGCCATCATGCTGATACCCGTAGGCGCGCATCTTCGCAGCGATGCCGGTGCCGCGTCCTTCCTGGTCCAGATACAGCAGCACGCCGCCACCGAGCTCCTTGAGCTTGCGCAGGCCACGCCGCAGCTGGTCGCCGCAGTCGCACTTGAGCGAACCGAACAGGTCGCCGGTGAGGCAGGAGGAATGCACGCGTACCGGCACCACCGCGGACAGGTCCGGGTTGCCGACAATGATCGCGACCTGGTCGCGCTGGGCCACGCCGCCGCGGAACACCGCGAATTCGGTCATGCCGACCTCGCGCAGCGGCACCGGCGAGCGGGCCACCAGCTCATAGGCGTGCGCGGCCTGTTCGGCACCCTGGCTCAGGTCGCACAGCGAGACCTGCGCGCAGGCGTCGAAGCGGCGGTCATCGGAGTTCAACAGCACGCCGACCATCGCCGGCAGCAGCAGGCCGAGGCGGGCGATCTCCACCGCGCCATCGTCCAGCGCTTCACCGCCCGTCCAGCCCGGCGGCATCGCACCGGGATCGCGCAGGTAGCTGAGCGAGGGCAGGGCATCGAAGTCGATCCCGGCCAGCGGCACGCGGGCGCCACGGTCGGCGCTGACCCCGAGCACGCGGGCACGGGTCGCGGTGAGGAACAGGTAATGGCGGTCTTCCGCGGCCGTGGCGAAGGCGGCGAAGCTGGTGCGGGTGCTGCTGTCCAGCGCGATGAAGGCCAGGCGCTGGCCGTGGCCATCGTCGATCACCACCGGGCGACCGGCACGCAGCTCGGCCACCGCGCGCTCGCAGCGGATCGCGGCCGGATCGCCGAACGGGGAAGAAACAGCAGAGGACATGGCAGGGGCCGTGGGGGACATCGTGGGTTCCACAGTGGGGACGGATCGCGCCGATTCAATCGCGGCAGGGGCGCGACGCTGCGTCGCAGTCAGTGCGGATGGTCCTCGGTGGCATAGGGATCGTCCTCGCCGCTCTCCGGTGGGCGCAGCGTATAGCGCTTGTAGGTCCACTGATACTGCGCCGGATCGCGCCGGGCGATGCGCTCGATCCCCGCATTGAGGGCGCTGGCGGCGGTGCGCGGGTCCGGATCGGCCACGGCAGGCAGGGTGGGCTCGATGTGCAGGGCGAACTCCATGCCCGGCCCGACCCGCTCGCACCAGCCGTACAGCACGGTCGCGCCGGTGCGCTCGGCCAGCCGGTTGACCAGGGTCATGGTCAGCGCCTCCACGCCGAAGAACGGCGCGAATACCCCGTCGCCGGCCTTGGGCTGCTGGTCGGGGAGAATGCCGGTGGCACCGCCGTCCTTGAGCACCTTGAACAACTGGCGCACCGCCGGGCCCTCGGCGCGCACCTGCTGCACGTTGTCGCCGCCGCGGACCAGCTGCAGGAAGGCATCGCCCACGGCCTCATCCGGGGCCTTGTAGACGATCGCGATCGGCCCGCGCGAGGCCAGCCACTGGTTGAGCAGCTCCCAGTTGCCGTAATGCGGGGCGGCCACGATCACGCCCTTGCCGGCGGCCAGGGCCGCGTCGTACAGCGCCTCGCCGTGGCGCTCGGTCAGCCGGGCGAGGTTGCGGTCGCGGGGCTGGGTCCACAGGCGCAGGGTCTCGATCGCCTGCAGCGCGGTCGAGCGCAGCACGTCGCGGTGCAGGACCGCGCGCTCGGCCTCGCCCATCCCGGGGTAGGCCAGCTCCAGGTTGCGGCGGGTGACGCGGCTCTCGCGGGCATTGAGACGGATCCACAGCCAGGCCAGCAGGGAGGCGAAGGCACGCAGCCAGGACCAGGGCAGGCGGGTGAACAGGGCAGCGGCGCGGTAGGCCAGGCGGGCAGTGGTGTGCGGTTTCATCACCGCAAAGTCTAGCCGCTGGCGGCCAGCCTGTCGGCGCGCAGGGGCGTTAAGGTAGTCCGCCTTCAGTTGCGGAGCCCCGTCATGCTTGTCCTGATCCAGCGCGTGAACGAAGCCAGTGTCCGTGTCGAGGGGGCCGTCATCGGCCAGATCGGGCCCGGCCTGCTGGCCCTGGTCGGCATGGAGCCGGGCGATACCGAGGCCCAGATCGCCCGGATGGCCGATCGGCTGCTTGGTTATCGTGTCTTCGGCGATGAGACCGGAAAAATGAACCGGTCCCTGCGCGATACCGGCGGCGGACTGCTGCTGGTCAGCCAATTCACCCTGGCGGCCGATACATCCAGCGGGATGCGGCCGGGCTTCAGTACCGCCGCGCCGCCGGCGGAGGCTGAACGCGGATTCAACCGGCTGGTCGACATCTGCAGACAAAAACATGCCCCGGGGGTGGAAACCGGCCAGTTTGGTGCCCATATGGTTGTCAGCCTGGTCAACGATGGTCCCGTGACCTTCCTGCTCAGACCCTAGCCCCCGGGACCACCGCCCGGGAACGCGGGGCGCCGGGCTGGTATAATGCTAGGTTCTATTCCCTCTCCCAGCCGGTGGCGCGAGCACTACATGGCCAACGAACGTCCTGCCCAGCAAAACGACATCAAGCTTCTGATCAGCAAGGGCCTGGAACAGGGCTACCTGACCTACGCCGAAGTCAATGACCATCTGCCCGACGACATCGTCGACCCGGAGCAGATCGAAGATATCATCGGCATGATCAACGGCATGGGCATTGATGTCCATGAAGTTGCGCCCGATGCAGAAACCCTGTTGCTCAACGATGGCAACACCGGCAACCGCGAAGTCGATGACACCGCGGCCGAAGAAGCCGCCGCCGCGCTGAGCGCGCTCGACACCGAAGGTGGCCGCACCACCGACCCGGTGCGCATGTACATGCGCGAAATGGGTACGGTCGAACTGCTGACCCGCGAAGGCGAAATCGCCATCGCCAAGCGCATCGAAGAAGGTCTGGGCCAGGTCCAGGCCGCACTCGGTACCTTCCCGGTATCGGTGGAATCGCTGCTGGCCGACTACGACGCGCACAAGGAAGGCAAGAAGCGCCTGGCCGAAGTGATCGTCGGCTTCAACGACCTGGTCGAAGAAGTGCCGGCCCCGGTCGTGGCTGAAGACACCAGCGACGATGCCGAGGACGACGCCGACGAGGAAGAAGACGGCGACGACGTCGAGGAAGAAGCCGGCCCGACCGGTCCGGATCCGGAAGAAGTCGCACGCCGCATGCAGGCCCTGAGCGACGCGTACACCGCGTTCAAGAAGGCCGCTGCCAAGGGCGACCGCAAGCCGCTGGCCAAGCTGCGCGACGACATGGCCGCCGTGTTCGTGACCCTGAAGCTGCCGTTGCCGCTGACCGATGTGCTGGTCAAGCAGCTGCGCGACGTCATGGCCTCGATCAAGTCCCACGAACGCCGCGTGCTGAACCTGGCGACCGTGACCGCGCGCATGCCGCGCAAGGACTTCATCCGCTCGTGGGAAGGCAACCAGACCAACCTGGAGTGGGTGGAAGACGCACTGAAGCGCAAGCAGAAGTGGTCCTCGGCCCTGCGTGACGTGAAGGATCAGATCATCTCCGAACAGCAGGCGACGATCGACATCGAGAAGACCACCTGGCTGGAACTGGACGAGCTGAAGGAAATCAGCCGCGCCATGGCCTACGGTGAAGCGCGTGCGCGCAAGGCCAAGAAGGAAATGGTCGAAGCCAACCTGCGCCTGGTCATCTCGATCGCCAAGAAGTACACCAACCGCGGCCTGCAGTTCCTCGATCTGATCCAGGAAGGCAACATCGGCCTGATGAAGGCCGTGGACAAGTTCGAATACCGCCGTGGTTACAAGTTCTCCACGTATGCGACCTGGTGGATCCGCCAGGCCATCACCCGTTCGATCGCCGATCAGGCGCGCACCATCCGTATCCCGGTGCACATGATCGAAACGATCAACAAGTTGAACCGCATTTCCCGCCAGATGCTCCAGCAGTACGGCCGCGAGGCTACGCCGGAGGAGCTGGCCAAGGAAATGGACATGCCGGAAGACAAGATCCGCAAGGTGATGAAGATCGCCAAGGAGCCGATCTCGATGGAAACCCCGATCGGCGACGACGAGGATTCCCATCTGGGCGACTTCATCGAGGACACCAACGTGGAGTCCCCGATCGAGAACACCACCAACATCAACTTGTCTGAAACCGTGCGTGACGTGCTGGCCGGCCTCACCCCGAGGGAAGCCAAGGTGCTGCGCATGCGCTTCGGCATCGACATGAACACCGACCACACCCTCGAGGAAGTCGGCAAGCAGTTCGATGTCACCCGTGAGCGCATCCGCCAGATCGAAGCGAAGGCGCTGCGCAAGCTGCGTCATCCGAGCCGGTCCGAGCAGCTGCGCAGCTTCCTGGATATCGATTGATCGATACCGGCGCATCGCATTGAAACCCGACAGACCCCGCGCAAGCGGGGTTTGTTTTTTGGGGCGGCAGATGCCGCCGCGTGTGCAGCGGGCAGCAATGCGGATGCGGTAGGATGCGCGTCGCTTTGTACCTGTGGATCGATGGAATGACGATGAAAAAAGGCTTGCTTGTCCTTGCCCTGTGCCCCTTCGCCGCGCTGGCCGATGAGCCTCAGCAGCCTGCCTGCAACGCAGCTGATTTCTTCCAGACCCAACCCGACCTCGCAATCGGCCGGGTCGTGGATGCCGGCAATGTGGCCCTGGTGGGTGAGCGGCCCGGCTGCCTGGACAATCCGCAGGACAGCTGCCACAGCGGCGATGAGGTCGAACCGGGCAGCAACCTGGTAATCGGCAGCCGCTGGAACGACTACTACTGCGTGCAGGTCCTGCCACCCGGCAAGGAGGTGGTGGGCTGGGCGCCGGAACAGCGTGTCATGAAGACCGGCCACATGGGCGACACCGACTTCAGCAGCTGGCTGGGGCAGTGGGACGGCAGCGCCGGGCGCGTGCTGGAGATCCAGGCCGAGGGCGACACGCTGCATCTGCGCATGTTGCCATCGGGTGGGAAAGGCGAGGGCACGCTGATCGGCAGCGCCGAGCCGGTGGGCGATGAGCTGTTCCTGGGCGAGGAGCCGTGCTCAGTGCGGGCCTCGCTGCAGGGGGCGAGGCTGGTGCTCACCGACAACGGGCAGTGCGCGATCGGCGGCGCCAGCCCGGGTGGTGTGTACTCGAGCCGGGCGGCGGCGCAGCGGATGGAGCGGTTGTTCGAGGGGGCAGCGGATCGATAGGTTGATTGGGTGATTTCGTTGCTTGTTTCGTAACGTAATTGCGTATCTGTTTTGGGTGCTATCCGGAGTGATGTTATTTCAATCAATGGCTTATAGGCGGAATGAGGTTGCGGGTCGCCGAAAATGGGCGTATAGATTCGTAACATAATTCGTCTCGACATCCAGATCATGGCCCGTCCCCGCACCGTGCAGCTCCAGACGCTATTCGACAGCCTGCCGGCTGGCGAGGTGGTATCGGCGGCCGATCTCATCGATCGCCTGGGCGTCACCCGGGCAACCCTGAGCCGTCTGGTCGCCGAGGCCGGGGACCGCGTGGTGCGACTTGGCCGCACCCGCGCCACCGCCTATGCCGTCCGCCAGCAGACCGTCGCGGGCAGCGAGTGGCCGCTGTTCCGTTTGCGCCCGGACGCCACCCTTGAAGAACTGGGTACGGTCGTGGCACTCACGGGCGAGACCTTCCACGTCTCGACCACCGCCGCACGCCCCAATCTGACCCGTTCGCCAGACGAGACCGTCGACGGCCACTTCCCGGGGCTGCCGTGGTATCTGGACGACCTGCGGCCCCAGGGCTTCCTCGGGCGTACGTTCGCGCATCGTCGCGGGCGTGACCTGGGCGTCCCCGACGACCTCAATCGATGGCAGTTGGGTGACACCCTGCAGGCGCTGGTGCGTGCAGGCGGCACCGAGATCGGTGATCTCCTGCTTGGCGGCGATGCCGTGCAGATGGCGTTGCGCGCGCTCGATGCGCCCGGCGATCACGTCCTGGCCGGGCAGCGCGCACGTCGTTATCCCGAGCGCGCCGCAGCGGCACTGGAAGGCGAAGACGTCGGATCCTCGCCCGGTGGCGAGCAACCGAAGTTCACTGCCACGGTGGAGCATGAGGGAGGGCGCTATGCGGCGTTGGTGAAGTTCGCGCAGCCCACCGCAGGCGAGGCCGCCGAACGCTGGGCGGACCTGCTGGTATGCGAGCACCTCGCCCTGCAGTGCCTGCGCGACGCGGGCGTGCCGGCAGCGGCGTCCGAGATCCTCCAGACCGACACGCATACGTTCCTGGAAGTACAGCGCTTCGACCGCACCGTCGACGTGCTCGGCCGGCGTGGCTTCGTCTCGCTGCTGGCGCTCTCCTCGGCCTTCGTCGGTGACGTGACCCTGGACTGGGGAACGGCGGCCGACGCGCTGCTGACGCAGGGCTGGGTCGATCGCGACGCGCAGGCCGCCATGGGCAGGCTGCACGCGTTCGGCCGGCTGATCGGCAACAGCGACATGCATCAGGGCAATCTGGGTTTCCACCTGGTCGATCGCGGCCCGCTGCCGTTGGCGCCCGCGTATGACATGTTGCCGATGTCACTGGCACCCTCGCGTACAGGGGTGCTGCGTGTGGCTACGCCGCTCGCCCCCATCGCGCCGGAGCGCAGCGGCCAGCTCGCGCACCTGCACTGGGCAGCGCCGCTGGCGGTGGACTACTGGCAGCGTGTGGCCAGTTCGGCGCTGCTGCGCTCGGGCGTGCTGCGTGAGCTGGCTGCGGAGAATGCGCGCCGGGTGCAGGAGATGGGGCGGCGGTTCGGCTGATGTGAGGGTTGCAGTGGAAAGCGCCTGCGGGCGTCCACTACACTGTGCGGCCGCAAGGGCCTATAGCTCAACGGTTAGAGCAGAGGACTCATAATCCTTTGGTTCCAGGTTCGAATCCTGGTGGGCCCACCATAAAAAACAGGCACTTAGGCGTCGGCCCAAGTGCCTTTTTTGTGCCGGCGAAAAAATTGCCGGAAAAATTCGCAGAGATCGCAAGGTTCCACGGAATTTGCTGCTCGTGGATATGCAGTGGACACTTGCGGCCAGAGATCAGGAAGGGAGCGGAAAAGGAATGAGCAGCCCTCGCCGGCAGGCGCGTGGAGAGTACGCGGAGGCCGCCAAGCTTCTGTGGTCGATCAAGGAAGATGAAGACCGTTTGGACTTGGTGCTTGGCCTACAGCGGTATCTAATCCGGAGTATTTCCCAATGTGAAAAGCGTGTTCCACGTTTGCGGGAAGCGCGAGCGCGCTGCAAAAGATATCTCGCGCGTAACCGGGTGAACAAGGATCGGGCTAGGGGCGTCAAGGAGCTCATCACCGGGTTGGACGAGAGAATAAAGTCTCTACATCACGCAATATTCCTATGGCGCTGTTTCGGCGATGGAATTGCCTTCATCTATCAATCGAAGTACGCGCTCAAGCATCTGTTCTACGACGGCGAGTACATGCCCAAGCAAGGACCTGGGTTCATTTCAGGCAAAAGCGGCTTCCGCAAAGAGTACAAGCTTCTAAGGAAGGGGATTGAGATGAATGTGCCTGTCGTTCTGTCCGATATAACGAACGTCATAAGGCATGGTGATCTGTGTGCGCTAGCGGGTCCTGACCCCCTAATCATCGAGATGAAGTCCTCAGGAAACACGAACGCTCGAACGGAACGACAAGTCTCTGGAATGCAGGAAATTGACCAATTCTTCCGCGATGACTATGCGGAGTCCTTTCGCGGCTTGCGTAACGTCCATCGAGTGGAGGTCTCACCTGGGGAAGTTGAGCACTCTTCCTCTATGAATGAGTGTATGCGTGATGCTCTAGCCGGGGGCTGCGCAGTTCGGCACCCAGAGCCGGGGCTTACCTATTTGGCGTTCAACTCTGAATTCGTGAAAGAGTTCTCAAGAGTCGATCGGATCCTCGGAAGAGAGGCTGGCCCTGGCTCTGTTCTATTTACGCTGACTCCGGATGAAACATGGTTGCCCACTTACCCCTTCACTCTCTCCTTTGAACCGTCCAACCTAGTTCCATTCATTCATCGGTCAATACATGTCGTTGTCATCATTGACGCATTGGCAGTCAAGCGTTCGCTGGCAGAGCGCGGTATGACGAGCTGGGGAGTGATGGATGGTAGCTGGGCCTTCCAAATAGCTATGAATAAGGGAGGGCCCGACCAATGTATGTTCCGCGTGAGTGAGAGGAACTTCGGAAGAGTTGCTTGTGAATTTCAGTCACTGGCATGGTGGATAAGTGCGCAAGTGGCGATTTGGAACGAGAGTGCACCCATTGCGGCCACTCTTGATAACGTCCCGTACCAAGAGGTCCCGAAGGATTGGCTTGAAATAGAGTGTTGCTTTGCGTCCAACCATAGCAGTTGAAGTTCGAACTTTGCCTAGCGCTTTCGCGGTGGTTTGACTATTGGGATGTCATGGTCATATCTGCCTGTGGTTGCCGGGGACTTGTGCCCCGCCGCGTCCTGCTTGTCGCCCCGGTTGCCGGCAGTGTCGGTGACGCCCCGGTGCTTGAGGCCATGCATGGAGAAGCGCTCGCTTTCCTCGATCACACCTTCGCGCATCGCCATGTGGATGAAGCGCTGCCACGCGCTGGACACGGAGGATCGGGCAATCGGGTTGCCGGTCTGCTCGACCAGCAGAAAGCGCTGTTCCGGGCGCATCGGTATGGCGAAGTTGCGGCCGTCGCGGCTCCAGATGGCATTGCGCCGGGCCACCAGCGCCTCCCACGCTTCGGTCATTTCGTCGTTCCATTCGGTGATCGAGGCGCGCGAGCCTTTCCGCCGGTCGCCATGCACGCCCTGGTCAAGCCGGTGGGCGTCGGTTAGCGTGCATACCTCGATCCCGCGCAGGCGTGCGCTGAAAGCCAGCACTATGGCCGGTGCAAGGTATCCGGGGCAGCTGCCCTTAGTGTGTGGCGCCCTGGCACCTCGCTCGCGTGCGAAGGCCAACACCTTGGCGAACGCGTCGGGCGTGGGCATCTTGTGTTCGCTCGCTTCTTTAGCTTGGCGCACGCCGGTTGCAGGGTTGTGCTTGCAGTAGCCGTGGCGCACGCCCCACGCGAGCGTGCGGCGCAGGTAGCGAAACTGATGATTGGCTTTGCTCGGAAACGGTGGCAGCGCGGGTTGGTTCCGCGGCGTGACCATGCACTGGCGAACAGTCGTCCTCTCCATCCTTTGCCCTTTACTCTCGGCCTGTGTGCTGGAGCCTCGGAGCGTACCCCCGCAGGTTTCTTCGGCAGGCTACACATCCCTCGATACGAGGAAGGTGGGGGGATGGATTTACCTGATCAATGACACGTATGTGCCCGGCGCGACAGTCGTAACGGGTCGCCCGACGACCATGAAGTGCGAGTTAGTGGATCACGAGATCGAGGTGGAGTACTACAGTGGTTCCCAGGTCGATCTTGAGGACACTTGTCGGACCATCAGCGCTGCCGCCAGCGAGGCAGAGCGTCGGATTCCGCTCGTTCCACATGACGCTGGCAATGGCCCAATTTAGAAACCGGGAGAAGTACGTCGGAAATCAGGTAAGTCTGGTCGCGCATGAGTCATTTCATGCATTGAGTCGGCTTCAGAATGATCGGCGAGGCCAGGATGAACACATCGCCTACTATGCCGGGCTATGCGCGCAGCTGAAGGTTCTCGGTTCAAGTCCTGAATCTGCTTTACCGGGTTCACCACTGACGGATGGGGTGAACAACCCCACCAAGGTTTCTTCGGCAGCGGCCTATGACGTAAGGCGCGAGGTCTATCCTCTGTTGCGCGATGGTTTCATCACTGCAAATAGTGATGGGGGACGCGAGCTGGCTCAACGTTGCGAAGCACGGCGCCATCGGCTGCACAACTCCCGCGAGTAGCCCCGGCGTTTACCGGGATGTGCAGGTAGCCCCCATCCCATGACTTCTGCCACTCCAGCCTGACTACAGCTGTAGTTACGCTGTCTCCGTTTCCGGAGGAATGCGCATGCGCTTGAAATCGTGGTGGATGGCACTGAGCTGCCTGGTGTGCTGCAACGCGTTCGCTGCCAGCGGTGGGCTGGAGCACGCTCTGGCCAATCTGAAGGCCAACGCGGAGATGTCACGCTCCGACGCGATGCTGATCCAGCGCGATGGAAAGACGCTGCTCGAGACCCGGAGCACGGCTGCAGCGCAGCCGATCGAACTGATGTCGGCGACCAAGTCGGTGGTGGCACTGTCGATCGGGTTGTTGCTGCACAGTGGCGCGCTGGAATCGCTGGATCAACCGGTGAGCGCGATCTATCCAGAGTGGGCACAGGGGCGCAAGCGCGACATCACGGTGCGGATGCTGCTCAACCACACCTCCGGCCTGCAGAATGTTCCCAACGCAGGCATCGAACTGGAAGGTGCGCCGGATCTGGTCAAGCTGGCATTGGCGGCGGAACTCTCAACGGATCCCGGGTCGACGTTCTCCTACAACAACAAGGCGACCAACCTCCTCGCCGGCATCGTCGAGCGCGTCTCGGGAAAGACGATGGATCACGTCGTCGAGAGTGGCCTGTTCCAGCCACTGGGCATTACGGACTACACGTGGCGCAAGGATGATGCAGGCACGCCGATCGGCATGGCCGGCCTGGCATTGTCCGCTGCCGACCTGGCCAAGCTGGGCCGGTTGATCCTGGACAAGGGTGTCGCGCCGGACGGGCGTCGGCTGCTGGGAGAAGCGTTCGTCGCTGAACTCGTCGCCGAAAGCGCCCGCTCGAAGGAGGTGGGGCTGCTGTGGTGGAGAATTCCTGCCTGGGAGCGGTTTACGCTGAAGCCGGACGCGGCATCGGTTCTGTCGCGCAACGGCGTCGATGCGGGCGTGGCGGCCGGGCTGTTGAAGGCGGGCAGTCGCGGGTTTGCCGGCAAGGGCGAGCTGTTCGCGTTTTTCGGGGAAAGCCTCGGGCCCAGGTGGGCTGACGCGTACGGCCGCGAGATCACCAGCCGGGGCATCAAGCTCACGGACCTGTTCGATCAGGTGCGCGGACCGGTCGCCGCTTACGCTGCGATGGGTTACATGGGCCAGTACCTGGTCGTGGTGCCAGAGACTTCCCTGGTCGGCGTCCGCCAGATCGCGCGAAAGGAGGGCCACGATTTCGCCGTGGATGACTACGCAACGTTTGCCGCTGACCTGCTGGCCTTGTCCAAGGCCCTGTAAAACGTTCTAACGCTTCTCCCCTGCAGGCGCGGCGCCCGCTTACAGCAACAGCAGCGCAGCGATCAGGGCGGGTGGCATCACCAGGATGCCGAGGCGCAGGAAGCTCAGCGGGCTGACGTGCTCGCCTTCGCGCCGAAGGGCGACCAGCCAGAGCATGGTGGCGAGCGACCCGGTCACCGACAGGTTCGGACCCAGGTCGACACCAATCAACAGCGCGGCTCTGACCTGCGCCGGCACGTCCGCCATCTGGCCCACCGAGCCGGCCACCAGGCCGATCGGCAGGTTGTTGGCCAGGTTGCTCAGCACGGCCGCGGCGACACCCGCCGCCCAGCCCGCCTCGGTGGGCGATCTCCGCGCCAGATCTTCGAGTGCCTGGGCCGCCATCTGGATCACGCCCGTCTGTGCCACGGCTTCCACCAGGACGAACAGCCCGGCGACCAGTGGCAGCACACCCCAGGACACGTGCCGCAGCATCGGCAGCGGGCTGCGGCGCTGACGCAGGCAGATCAGGGCCAGCGTGGCCGCGCCGGCGCAGAACGTGGTGAGCCCAAGCGGTCCCTTCATCGCCGAGGTGACCAGCAGGACGCTGCCGGTAACGCCGACCCCGATCGCGCACAGGCGTCCCCCCTCGGACAAGACCGGCTGCTGCGCCAGTGCGGCCAGCGGGCGGGCGATCTGGCGCCGATGGGCCAGACGCAGTACCAGGTACGTCATGCCGATCGCGGCCAGCGAGGGCAGCGTGAACTGCCGCAGCCATTCCGGCAGGGAGGGCATGTGACTGCCGAAGACGACCAGGTTGGCGGGATTGGAAATGGGCAGCACGAAGCTGGCGGCATTGGCGACGAACGCACAGACGAACAGGTACGGCAGCGGATCGGCGCGGGCCGCCTTGCAGGCGGCATACACCGCCGGCGTCAGCACGACCGCGGTGGCGTCATTGGAGAGGAAGATCGTCACCACCGTGCCGACCAGGAACACCAGGTCGAACAGCCGGCGCCCCGAGCCCTTGGCGTGTCCTACCGCGTACGCGGCCAGCCAGTCGAACAGACCCTCCTGCCGTGCTAGTTCGGCCAGGACCATCATGCCGATCAGGAACAGGTAGACATCGGTTCCCTCCGCCACCGCGGCGATGGCGGTGCCGAACGGCACCAGGCCGGCGATCGTCAGCAGCACGGCCGTGCCCAGTGCCCACGCATACTCCGGCACCCGCCAGGGGCGAAACAGGATGCCGCAGGTGGCAACGGCGGTTGCCATCCAGATGATCATGGACGTGGTGGAAATCTGCATCGATTGCTCAGCGGGTGCTCAGGGGCCGGCGTCGGAGGGCATTGTCGTTGAACGAGTGGCCACGGCGCGAGGCGAAGGGGGATGGTGGGTCTCCGGCACGGCCATCACCACCAGGAAAGCGATGGCTGCTATGCCTGCCAGGGTCAGGAACGCCGCATCATAACCAGCGAACTGGACGATCACCCCGGCCAGTCCCGGGCTGAACGCAGCGCCCAGCCCGAACACCGCGGACACCGCACCCAGCGTCACATTGAAGCGGCCGGTTCCCTGGGTCAGGTCGCTGATGATGACGGGAAGCAGCGCACCGAAGATTCCCGCGCCGACGCCATCCAGCAGCTGCACGCCGAGCAGCCACGCGGGCGCATCGGACAGCGGGTAGAGCACGCCCCGGATCGGCAGGATGAGGAAGGCCGCCAGCAGCAGTGGCTTTCGCCCCCAGGCGTCGGCGCGGGCACCGACCAGCATGGCGGCCGGCACCATGACCAGCTGGGCCGCGACAATGCAGGCCGCGGTCAGGGTCGTCGCCAGTGCAGGACTGGTCTGGGAGAGCTTCTGCCCGACCAGGGGAAGCATGGCCGCATTGGCCAGGTGGAACAGCGCACAGCACGCCGCCAGCATCATCAGCGTCCGGTTGTGCAGCAACAGGCGGGCCGAGGCCGGGGCGTGGGCCTCCTGGTCGTCGGAGCGCAATCCGCGCGCCTGCGCGTGGTCGATCGCACCGGCGGGAATCATCAGGACTGCCCCGATGCTGGCCAGGGTCATCGCCGCCATCAGGTAGAACACCACCACCGGCCCGCCCAGATAGGCCAACCCGCCCGCCAGCAATGCCGCCACGGCGTTGCCTGCGTGATTGAACGTTTCGTTGCGGCCCATGCGCCGTGCGAACGCCCGTGGGCCACAGATCCCCAGCGATATCGCCGCGATGGCGGGCGCGAAAACGGTCCCTGCCACCGCGCCGATCGCCTGGGTCACTGCAACGACGGTGAAGGAGGTGATCCAGGGCAGCGCCAGGCAGCTGGCCGTGACCAGGACCGCGGCCGCGACGACCACTGCCCGCTTGGCGGTGATCCTGTCCATCAGCGCCCCGGCCGGGGTCTGGGCGAGCAGGGCGGCGAGCCCTGCAATGGTCATGACCAGTCCGATGCTGGCCGGCTCCCAGTGATGCACGGCCAGCAGGTAGATCGCCAGGTAAGGCCCCAGTCCATCCCGGACATCGGCCAGGAAGAAGTTCACCCCATCCAGCGCACGGTCAGGCGACTGCGATGACGGCGGCAAAGGAGGCGAAGGAGTCACTGGCGCTGGCTCGAGGGGCGGGATGATCCGCCCCGGTGCGTGGCGTTGGCACGTTATGCGCGTGCGCCCGTGACGGCCGTGTTGCGTCCCCGACCCAACCGCGGCCGCGAGCCGTCACTGAGGGCGCGCGCTGGTGCACTCAGGCGCGGCACGCGGCAAACAGGTCCAGCTCACGCTGGTAGACCTGGCTGCGGATATCGAACAGCCCCAGCAGGGAGTGGTAAACGTTGTCGTGACTGTACGCCGTGCCCTCGGCACGGTTCCGCAGGCAGGCCAGGTTGAGGTTTGCATGGTGCGCGAACGCGGGCGAGAACCACATCACCATCGGGACGCGGGTCTGCTCCTGAGGCGCAATGAGGTACGGCGTGCCGTGCAGGTACATGCCGCGCTCGCCGAGCGACTCGCCATGATCGGAGACGTAGATCATGGCCACGTCCCGCTGGTCCGAATAGCCCTGCAGCAGGTCAATGGTCCTGCCCAGCATGCGGTCGGTGTAGACCAGCGTGTTGTCGTACGTATTGGTCAGCGCCGCGTTGGTGCACTTCTGGATCTGGTTGCTGTCGCAGGTTGGCGTGAAGACGTTGCCGTCGGCAGGGTAACGCTCGAAGTAGGTTGGGCCGTGGCTGCCCAGCTGGTGGAGCACGATCAGCCCGTCCCCCTGCATGGCGTCGATGCGCGCGTCCAGCTGATGCAGCAGCACTTCGTCGTAGCAGGTGCCGTCCTTGTTGACACACTGCCCGGCCACCTTGAAGGCCGGCATGTCATCGGTGGGCACGCGCGCGCACACGCCTTTGCAGCCGCCATTGTTGTTGTTGCGCCAGAGGATGTTCACACCGGTGCGCTTCAGGATATCCAGGAGATTTTCTTCCGTCGCCGCGCGTACGTCATCGTACTGGGTGCGTGTCATTCTGGAGAACATGCAGGGCAGGGAGATGGCCGTGGCCGTGCCGCAGGACGAGACGTTCCTGAAGGCGATAATGTCGCTTCGCTGCGACAGCACGGGATTGGTGGCGCGCGGGTAGCCGTTGAGCTGGAAGTTCTGCGCCCGCGCGGTTTCGCCCACCACGGCAATCACCAGCCTGGGACGCCTGCCCTGGATCGACGGCGGGCGGGTGGCATCCTCGGCGACTGGCTGCAGCGGTCGTGATACTGCGATGTACTTCCGCTTGAGATAGCCGTTGGCATGGCGCACGAAGTTGACCGGCAGAACCTGGTCCCTGAGCTCGCGGTTGTTGCGCAGCAGGGAGGCATAGTCCTTGTAGAACACCATGGAGATCACGGCCAGGATCGCCAGGGTCGCGAGCAGGTTGATCAGCATCCAGGAGGCGGTCTGCAGCACGCACCCGCTGCGGATGCGCAGCGACATCATCGCGGTGGCTGGGAGCACGCCCAGAAGCACGATGGTGAGCAGCAGGGGAACGGAGAAATAAGACCCGAGCTCGGCCTGGTTGGTCTCGAACACGTTCTGCACCATGCTGCGGTCGATCAGGACGTTGTAGTGCAGCATGAAGTAGGTGCTGGCGGCGCTGATGATCACCAGCAGCGCCAGCAATGGCTTGCGCAGGTAGGGCAGCGCAAGCACCGGCATGAGCAGCAGGTTGAACAGGCAGAAGAAGAAGACCGGCAGGCTCAGGAAGAACAGCGCGCCGCGCACGCTGTCGAACTCGGTATGCCTCCATAGCGCTTGCCACAGTGCAACGTTGCCGAGGGTGGTGAAGAACAGTGCGACTATCCATGTCAGCTGCACCGGGTTGAGTCGCACGAACATAAGACGCTGAAACACGCGCATTCTTCCAATGAATGAAAAGTGCGCGCAGTATCAGAATGCGTGTATCAGGAAGTTGTCAGGTGCACTGCCCGGTGCTTTTCCGTGCTCTATCCGAGCAGGATCACCGCCCATACGGCGCCCACCATCAACAGCGCCGTGGCTTGAGCGGTGCTGCCCATGTCCTTCGCATTCTTCGACAGCGGGTGAAGGTCGAGCGAGATGCGATCAACAACGGCTTCGATGGCGGAGTTGAGCAGTTCCACGATCAGGCTGATGAAGCTGACGGCCAGCATCAACGCCCGTTCCACCGGGCTGACGTCGAGGACAAACGTGCCTCCCATCAGAACGCCATGCAGAACCAGCAGCTGTCGAAAAGCGGCTTCGCCTCGCACGGTCGCGAGGAACCCGTCCCGCGAGTGGATCACCGTGTGGACAATCCGGTTGAATCCGGTCCTGCCGTGGCGATATTTGCCGGCTCCCTCCGGGTCTGACCAGTGCATCTGCATCTCCTGCGTGGATTGATGGGTGCACAGGATGGGAGGGGCGGCGTCAGGAAGCTGTCAGGAGCGGGCGCGAAGGCGCCTGGTTGCCGAAGCCGGGGCGCGCCTAGGGTTGCTGGTCATGCGTGCCGGACATGTCCAGCGTAAAGCGGCAACCGTTCTCCGAACTCTCCACGGCCATGCGCCAGCCCAGGTGGTCCACGATCCGTTGCACGATCGACAGGCCAAGCCCTTCCCCGCTCTGGCGCAGGCTGGGCGTGAAGCGCTGGAACTGCTGGGGATCCATGCTGGGTGGCAGGCCTGGACCGGTGTCGACGATGGACAGCGTGGCGTCCCGCACGGCGATGCGGATTTCGCCCTTGTCGGTGTATTGGCAGGCGTTGCGCAGCAGGTTCCAGAGCACGCTGCGCGCCAGCTCGGCGTTGGTGTGGATGCAGGGGTCCTGCGCTGCATCCAGCAGCAGGACGACCGGCTTGCCCGCCAGCCAGGGCTGGCAGCGCGACATGCATTCCTCGATCAACGGGCGCAGCGGGACGTCTTCCTTGGCAAGGCGCTGTGGGTCACGCGAGAGCAGTAACAGGCAGGACAGCTGGCGCTGCATTTCCTGCGCGGTGCGGACGATCCGTTCGCCGCTCGCTCGCAGGTGGCTGTCCTCGGGCAGCTGGTGAACGATGGTCTCGGCCGCGCCGGAAATGATGGCCAGGGGCGTGCGCAGTTCATGACTCGCATCCCCCACGAAGCATCGTTCACGCTGCAGGAACTGCTCCGCCTCGTCGCTGTGCTGTGCGAAGGCGCGTGCCAGGACCCCGATCTCGTCGCGCGCGTCCTGGAAGGGAAACGGTGTCTGCCCGCGCTGCACCGCATCGGCCAGCCGGGTGATGGGGGCGATGACGCGCGCTGCCGTCAGCCGCCCGATCCAGAACGCGCAGAGGATGCACAACAGCATGACCACGAGCGCATAGCCATCGATCACGTGCTCCAGATACTGGTACCGCTCGGCATCCTGGCGGAGGTAATAGCGCTGGCCGCCGAGGTCGAACACCAGCAGATGCCAGACGTCGGGCGGGTCGGCGCTGTAATAGCCCGGTGTATACGGGCGCAGGGCATCGGGCACGTTTCGCGCATCAAAGAGCTCGCTGCCCGGAGATAGCGCCGGCGGCGTGCCATCGGCAAGGTCGGCCTGCAGGCGATCCATCTCGTCGTGCAGGCTTCTCGAAATGACGTAGGCCCGGAGCTCGTCATAATCCAACTGCTCGGCGGCGACCACGAAGCCCATGACGGCCACCATCAGCAGCACGAACGACACGGTGATACGCGTTCTGAGCGTCATCTGGCGGTAGATCGCGTTCATGACGGCAACTGCCCTCCTCGGGTCGTCATTCCGGGACAGACGTCGTTGGCGCACTCAGGCGCCATCCGATGCCGTGCACCGTCTCGATGAGCGGATACGTGAAGCTCTTGTCCGCATGCTGCCGAAGCTCGTGGATATGCGTCCGCAACGCACCGCTTTCCGGCGGATGGTCGCCCCACAGCAGGTATTCCATTTCCTGCTTCCTGACCACGCCGGGCGCGGCGCGCATCAGGCACAGCAACAGCTTGTGGGTGCTGGGGGTCAGCGTAATGGTCTGGCCCTGCCGCCACGCCTGCGGTGCACGGGTGTCCACCCGCAGGTCCTGCCAGGTCAGCGTGCCTTGGACGCTGCGGCCCTGGGCACGGCGCACCAGCGCCTGGATGCGTGCATCGAGTTCCACCAATGAGAAGGGTTTGACCAGGTAATCGTCCGCGCCCAGTGCAAAGCCCTGCACGCGGTCATCCACCGGATCGCGCGCGGTCAGCATGATCACCGGTACGGGATTCTGGAATTCCTGACGAAGTTTGTGGCAGAGCGTCATGCCGTCCAGCCGCGGCAGCATCAGATCCAGCAGGATCGCGTCGTAGTCATTCCCGGTCGCCAGGCGCAGGCCCGCAGCGCCATCGCGTGCATCGTCGAGCACATAGCCCAGCGGCTCCAGGAATGCGTACAGGTTGGCCACCAACTCGGGGTTGTCCTCGATGATGAGCAGGCGTGTCATGGTGCAGTCGGATCTGGGGGCATGGGGGAACTGTGCGGGATCGCCGTAGTGTTGCCAAGCACCCCGGTCAGGCAGGGGCGCCCGGACTACAACGGGCGCATGGCTTACCTCAGCAGTGACGGCGCCTGGTCGATCCGCCACGCGCCATTCAATGCCAGCACCACCGCGAACTTCCCGCACAGCAGTACTTCGGCTTCATTGGTGTCGCGTATATGGCGGTCAGCGCCCGGCAGCATCAGCACCTCCACCTCGCCGATGAAGTCGTGCCGCTCGTGATGCCGGGCGCGCACCATCACGCGATACGGTCCACGCACCGTGCGCACTACCGGGCGGGTGCCTGCGGCCTGTGCCGCCTTGACCAGATCGATCACGTTCCCGCGTGGCATGCGCCAGCTGATCCGCTCGGGTTGGCCGAACCACACCAGCGCGTTCACCTCGCGGGTGTGCAGGGCGCGCGTGGGTGGCGTGCGGCGCAATGCCCCCGCCGCCCTTTCGCTGCGCAGGGCGATCCACACCATGTTGCCCACCACGAACAGCAGGCCGGCCAGCAAGTACACGAACACCAGCCCGAACCACGGTGAGTTGTGGGGGATGCCAAACAGCATGGCCAGGAAGACGAGCAGCATCACCCACCTGATCCACTCGCCTTTGCTGTTTTCGTCCGACATGCCTGGCTTCCTTGAGGTATCCCCGCCGCACACACCGGGCGCGCAATTCTGCCACCGTCTGGACAGCATCGTGTGTCGCGATCAGTCCGATCGGCCCCCTGCCATCCGGCACGCGGCCGCTGATCCGCTGGCTGATAGAAAGGCGCCAACGGAATTCACAGGTGGTGATGCATGAAGCAGCTCCTGATGTCGACCAGCATGATGCTGATGGTGCCGATCTGCGCCCACGCGCAGACCGCGCTGGCGGATCTGGACAAGGACATGGTCGGCCCTCGTACCGAAATTCTCGTGCTGGGCAGTGTGCACCTGGGCGAGTACAAGGATTTCGACCGCACATCGCTCGACCCCGTATTGGACAGGCTGGCCGCGTTCAAACCGGATTACATTACGATCGAGGCGCTCAGCGGAGAGCAGTGCGATCTGGCAGCGCGTCACCCGGGGGTATACGGCGAGGATTTCTGCGCGAGCACGGACGCGGCGAAGACGGCCACCGGGCTCGATGTGCCTTCCGCAATCGTTGAGGTCAACAACCAATTGAAGGTCTGGCCAGCCACGCCCACGCCCGCGCACCGCCGCAGGTTGGCTGCCGTGTTCCTGGCCGCGGGTGAGCGGGCGTCGGCCTATGTGCAATGGTTGCAGTTGCCCCACGCCGAGCAGCACCCCGGTGACGGATTGGACGAGTCCCTGGTCGAGATGCTGCATCAGCTCGGCGCGCGCAACAACGAGGATTATCAGGTTGCCGCCCGCCTGGCGGCCCGACTTGGGCATCAGCGCGTGTATCCGGTCGATGACCACACCGGCGGTACGCATCAGATTCCGGATCGCGCGGCCTTTGGAAAGGCGGTGCAGGATGCATGGAGCGCGGATCGATCGCGCCTGCAGCCGGTCATTGACGAGCAGAAGCGCCTCGTCACCGCCAAGGACATGCTATCGCTGTACCGCCTCACCAATGCGCCACGGACACAGGCGCTGATGGCCGAGTCCAACGTGCGTCCGGCGCTGGCCGCCGTGTCCGTGCAGCACTATCCGCAGATGTGGGTGCAAGGGTGGGAGATCCGAAATCTACGGATGGTCGCCAACGTGCTGGATGTGGTTCGCCTCCACCCGGGCTCCCGCGTCCTCTCCATTGTCGGCGCGTCGCACAAGCCCTGGTTCGATGGTTGGCTGGGGCAGGTCTCGGGCGTGGATATCGTGGATACGCAGGCGGTGCTCGGTGGGGAGAGGGCGCCGATGGCGGCACCCGACGCGCAGCGTCAGACCCGTTAGTCGGCGTCCGCGTGTGAGGCGGTCATTGCCTTCGCGAGCACCTCGAACACCCGCGCATCCTGCGCCTGCGCGGCGTTGAAGCGCAGGAAGCCGGCTGCGCGCAACGACGGGCTGAAGGCATTGCCGGGTGCCAGCATCACGCCCTCGGCAAGACAGCGGCGGGCGATGCGGGCGGCATCCATGCCGTCGGGCAGGTGGCACCACAGCAGCATGCCGGCCTGCGGTACCGTCCATGGCGTGATGCCCAGGGGCGCCAGCCGCGCCAGCGTGAGTTCACGTGCCGCGGTCAGCCGCACGCGCACGGTCTCCAGATGGCGCCGATAGCCGCTGTCGGTCAGTGCGGCGTGCAGGATGTCGGCGGCCAGGCGCCCGCCGCCGAAGCTGGTGGCGATCTTCAGGTCGGCCAGGCCTTCGATCCAGTCGCGGCGCGCGGCGATGTACCCGCAGCGCACCGACGCGGACAGCGTCTTGGAAAAGCTGCCCACCTGAATCACCCGCGACAGCCCATCGAACGCGGCCAGCCGCGGTGCGGGCGTGTGCTCGAAATCGGCGAACAGGTCGTCCTCGACGATGACCAGGTCGCTGCTGTCGGCCAGCGAGAGCAGCCGGTGTGCGGTGGCCGGCGAGAGCGTGGCGCCGGTCGGGTTGTGGATGCCGGAATTGGTGATGTACAGGCGGGGCGCATGCGCCTGCAGCGCCGCGGCAAAGGCGTCCACATCCGGGCCGTTCGGCGTGTACGGCACGCCGATCACCTGCACACGGTGCGCCTTGAGCAGGGCCAGGAAATTGAAGTAGCACGGGTCGTCGATGAGCACGGTATCGCCGGGCTCGAGCAGGAAACGGCAGATCAGGTCGACCGCATGCGAGCCCGATTCGGTGAGCATGATCTGCTCGGGCGCCACCTCGACCGCGTGGCCGGACAAGCGGCGGGACAGCAGTTGCCGCAGCGGCGGCAGGCCCAGTGGCGATGCGTAATCGGCCAGTGCGGTGCTGCTCGCGCGGGCGGCACTGCGCAGGCCACGGCGGATCCCCTCGACATACATCCAGTCGCTGGGCAGCCAGCCGCTGCCGGGCTTGAGCACGCCGGCCTCGTGATCCAGTGATTGCCGCGCCAGCCACAACGGGTCGACCTGGCGATCGCGTGGCGGTCCCATCTCGGCCAGTGCCAGTGGCGCGACCGGGCCGGCCGCATAGAAGCCGGAGCCGGGTCGCGCCTGGATCAGCCCTTCGGCCGCCAACCGCTCATAGGCTTCGACCACGGTGGACACCGACACCTGCAGTGTCTTGGCCTGTGCGCGCACCGAGGGCAGTCGCGCGCCGGGCAGCCAACTGCGGTCGTTGAGGCGTGCACGCACGCTGGTCATGACCGCCTCGATGCGGGTGGTGGGGAGAGTCATCGGGGCATCCGTACGGGTCGTTCGGCCATAACAGTTACGGCAAAGTGTACTGGACTGTACATGGAGTGGCGGCCCGCCGCCGTGGTCCACTGGCCGCCCTTCAAGGATGTCGACATGGACAACGCAACCCGCGGCTGGATCAACGGTTTCATCGGTGTGGTGATCTTCGCCGGCTCGCTGCCGGCCACGCGGATCGCGGTACTGCAGCTGGACCCCCTCTTTCTGACCGCCGCCCGGGCGAGCATCGCGGCGTTGCTTGGCGGAATGGTGCTGCTCGCCCTGCGCCAGCCGCGGCCCACGCGCGCATCACTGGGGCCGTTGCTGATGGTCGCCCTCGGGGTGGTCGTGGGATTCCCCCTGCTCACCGCATTGGCCCTGCAGCACGTGTCTTCGGCCCACTCGATCGTGTTCCTCGGGCTGCTGCCGCTGAGCACCGCGCTGTTTGGTGTACTGCGCGGCGGTGAGCGGATGCGTCCGGCGTTCTGGTTGTTCTCGCTGCTCGGCAGTGCCGCGGTGGTGGGCTACGCGTTGTCGACCGGGCTCGCCGCCTCGCTGCAGGGCGACCTGTTGATGCTGGCGGCGGTGCTGGTCTGTGGGCTGGGCTATGCCGAAGGTGCGCGCCTGTCGCGCACGCTGGGAGGCTGGCAGGTGATCAGCTGGGCCTTGCTGCTGTCCTTGCCGTTGATGCTGCCGCTGGTGGCCTTGCGCTGGCCGCCTTCCCTGGCGGCGGTGGATGCGCCGGCGTGGTGTGCCCTGGCCTATGTGGCGGTCTTCAGCATGTTGATCGGCTTCATGTTCTGGTACCGCGGGCTCGCCCAGGGCGGTATCGCCGCGGTCGGCCAGCTGCAGCTGTTGCAGCCGCTCTTCGGCCTGGCGCTGGCGGCCGTGCTGCTGCATGAGACCGTGAGCTGGGTGATGCTGGTCGTCACGGTGTGCGCGGTGACCTGCGTGGCCGGCGCGCGGCACTTCGCGCGCTGACCCGAACCGCGCGCTGATGCCGTTGATCGTCGGGCGTTCGGTGATGATCGTGACCCCGCCGCATTTGAGGGCATCGGGTGACTGCGCTATCCTGCGCGCCGCTTCCGCTGCCCCGGCAGGACCCTTGTGATGACGCCACCCTGATACCGCGTTGACGACGCGCCGGCCACTGCGCTGGCTCAGGAAGTGCCTTGTCCTCATCACACAACGCGCCGTGCGCATCGCCGGTGCGTGGAGTCTGTCCATGTCTGTGTCCTATCCGCTGCGCCAGCAATGGCTCGGCAATATCCGCGGTGATCTGCTGTCCGGCGCCGTTGTGGCCCTCGCGCTGATTCCCGAGGCGATCGCCTTCTCCATCATCGCCGGGGTCGACCCCAAGGTCGGCCTGTACGCGTCGTTCTGCATCGCGGTGGTCACCGCCATCGCCGGTGGACGGCCGGGCATGATTTCCGCGGCCACCGGCGCGATGGCGCTGGTGATGGTCGACCTGGTCCGCGATCACGGCCTGCAGTACCTGCTGGCCGCCACGATCCTGGCCGGGCTGCTGCAGATCGTCGCGGGCGCGCTGAAACTCGGCGCCCTGATGCGCTTCGTCTCGCGCTCGGTGATCACCGGCTTCGTCAACGCGCTGGCGATCCTGATCTTCCTGGCGCAGCTGCCCGAACTGATCGGGATGCCGTGGACGGTGTATGCGGTCTGTGCGGCGGGCCTGGCGATCATCTACCTGCTGCCGCTGCTGACCCGGGCGGTGCCCTCGCCGCTGGTGGCGATCGTGGTGCTCACCGCGCTGTCGATCTGGCTCGGGCTGGACATCCGCACCGTCGGCGACATGGGCGCGCTGCCCGACAGCCTGCCCACCTTCCTGCTGCCGGACGTGCCGCTCACCTGGGAAACCCTGCGCATCCTGCTGCCGGTCTCGGCCACGCTGGCGGTGGTGGGTCTGCTGGAGTCGATGATGACTGCGCAGATCGTGGAAGACATGACCGACACGCCCAGCCAGCGCAACCGTGAGTGCGCCGGGCAGGGCCTGGCCAACATCACCGCCGGGCTGTTCGGCGGCATGGGCGGCTGCGCGATGATCGGGCAGTCGGTGATCAACGTGTCCTCCGGCGGTCGCGGGCGGCTGTCGTGCCTGGTGGCCGGCGTGCTGTTGCTGCTGCTGGTGGTGTACGGCGCGGACTGGGTCCGGCAGATCCCGATGGCCGCGCTGGTCGCGGTGATGATCATGGTCAGCATCGGCACCTTCCACTGGCGCTCGTTCGCCGAGTTCCGGCTGCACCCGAAAAGCTCCTCGGTGGTGATGCTGGGTACGGTGATCGTCACCGTCGCCACGCATGACCTGGCCAAGGGCGTGCTCACCGGGGTGCTGCTGTCGGCCCTGTTCTTCGCCCGCAAGGTGGGCCGGATGCTGGACATCCAGGATGCCGTGACCGCCGAGGGCACGCGTGTCTACACGGTGAGTGGCCAGGTGTTCTTCGCTTCGGCCGGGCAGTTCGCCGCGGCTTTCGATCTGCTGCACGTGCCCGAGCGCGTGGAGATCGATCTGACCCATGCGCACTTCTGGGATCTCAGTGCGGTCGGTGCGCTGGAGCGGGTGACCGGCAAGCTGCGCGCGCGCGGGGCCCACGTCGAGGTGATCGGACTCAATGCGGCCAGCCAGACGCTGGTGGAGCGGCTGGGACGTGGCGAGCGCGGCGCGGGCGTTCACTGAACACGGTCAGGAAGCCGCGCTAAACATCGCGCTCATTGCGCCGTTATCCAGCTGAGTCCCTTCTCTGGGCCGGCGCCGTCACGGTGCGGGCAGGCGGCATCTCCACAGGGCAGGGCGGTGGCACCGTGGCGTACGACGCGGTGACCCCCAGCACAGGACCAGCGCAGCCGGGAGTGGCGGCGGGCTGCCTGTGCCGATCCGACGTTGCATCGATCCCTGCTGGCCGCGCCGTGATGACACCGCGCGCGTGCCGGCCCGCAATGGACTGCGTGTTTCCGTGGCGGCGCGTGACTGCGTCCGCCGGTATGCCCTTTTTCCGGAACCGCCCCCATGCCCGTGTCCCGCCCCACCGCGTCCAAGCGCCCCGGCAGCATCGCCAACCGACTGATGCTGGGCACCGCGTTGATCGCCATGCTCTGCTTCGGTGTCACCGCCGCCATCAGCTACCGCGAAGCCAGTGCCTCGCTGGTCGACGCTTCACGCCACACCATGCAGAGCGAGGCCCAGGCCGAAGCGCTGCGGGTGAGCGGTGATCTGTCCAGCGCCTTCGCCACCAGCCAGGCGCTCGCGCAGAACCTGCTGGTCCAGCGCGCTGCGGGCACGCTCTCCCGGGCGACGGTGGCCGCGGTCATCCGCCAGCAGGTGCAGGTGCACCCGGAATGGGTGGGCTTCGGCACGTTGTGGGAGCCGGAGGCTTTCGATGGCAAGGACGCCGAGTTCGTCGGTGCCGAGGCGCACGACGACAGCGGCCGGTTCATGAGCTACTGGGCCTGGCACGAGGGGGCCCCGATGCAGGATGCGCTGAAGGGGTACGACGTGCCCGGCGATGGCGACTGGTACCTCAAGCCGAAGTCGCTCAAGCGGCAGACGGTGGCCGAACCCTACACC
Source organism: Stenotrophomonas sp. TWI700 (assembly GCF_039673645.1). Lineage (NCBI taxonomy): Bacteria > Pseudomonadati > Pseudomonadota > Gammaproteobacteria > Lysobacterales > Lysobacteraceae > Stenotrophomonas > Stenotrophomonas sp. TWI700. The sequence goes on from NZ_JBDJMB010000007.1 coordinate 159,995, forward strand.
TATGAGATCGCCGGGCAGAAGGTACTGATGACCACGCTGTCCACCCCGGTGGTCGACGACGGCACGTTCCTCGGCGTAGTGACGGTGGACTTCGCGCTGGCCGCCCTGCAGAAGCATCTGGCCGCGCTGCGCCCGATGGGCGAGGGGCATGTGGAACTGATCTCGCCCGGCGGCGTCGTGCTGGCCGCGAAGGATCCGAACGAGATCGGCAAGCGTCGCGAGGATGCGCTGACCACGCAGGTGCTGGCAGCAGTGAAGGCCGACAAGACCTTCGACGCCTTCGAACCGGATGCCGCGGGCGATGTGAAAACCTACGTGCCGCTGCGCATCGGCGGCAGCCAAGAGCACTTCGCACTCGGCGTGATCGTGCCGCATGCGCTGATCACCGCGCAGGCGCGCGCGCTGCTGTGGATCATCCTGGCCGTTGGCCTGGGCGCCGCCCTGGTGCTCAGTGCCAGCGTGTACGTGCTGCTGCGCCGGCAGGCGATCCGCCCGCTGGCCGACGCTGTCCGTCTCTCGGCCGACGTGGCCGAGGGCCGTCTGGATACGCCGCTGCCGCCGGCGCGCAACGATGAGGTGGGCCGCCTGCTGGAGTCGATGCAGCGCATGCGTGGCCAGTTGCGCGCGGTGATGGCCGCACAGGGCGAGATGGCCCAGCGCCACGAGGCGGGCGAGCTGAGCTACCGCATGGACGCGCAGGCCTTCCCGGGCGAGTACGGCAAGATGGTGGACGACACCAACCAGCTGGTCGGGGCCAACATCGCGGTGACCCGCCGCCTGGTCGAGGTGATGCAGCGCTACGCGGTCGGTGACCTGAGCCCGGACATGGATCGCCTGCCCGGCGAACAGGCGGCCTTCACCGCCGCGATGGATACCACCAAGGCCAACCTGCGTGCGATCAACACCCAGATCGGGGAACTGGCCGGCGCGGCGGCGGTGGGCGATTTCAGCCAGCGTGGCGACGTGGTGCGTTTCGACCACGACTTCCGCGCGATGGTCGAGAACCTCAACACGATGATGCAGGTCAGCGATGACAATCTGCAGCAGATCTCCGCGCTGCTGCGCGCGATCGCGGCGGGCGACCTCACCGCGCGCATGCAGGGCGATTTCCATGGGGTGTTCGCGCGGATGCGGGACGATGCCAACACCACCGTGGCCCAGCTGACCGACATCGTCGGCCGCATCCAGCAGGCGACCGGCAGCATCAATCTGGCCGCCGGTGAGATCGCCGCGGGCAACAGCGATCTGTCGCGCCGTACGGAACAGCAGGCAGCCAGCCTGGAAGAGACCGCGGCGTCGATGGAGGAGCTCACCTCCACCGTGCGCCAGAACGCGGACCATGCAGTGCAGGCGAACCAGCTCGCTGCCGGCGCCGCCGACGTGGCCTCGCAGGGCGGCGTGGTGGTCGGCCAGGTCGTGACCACGATGGCCGGCATCGAAGCCTCGTCCAAGCGCATCGCCGAGATCATCTCGGTGATCGACGGCATTGCGTTCCAGACCAACATCCTGGCCTTGAATGCCGCCGTCGAAGCGGCGCGCGCCGGCGAACAGGGCCGCGGCTTCGCGGTGGTGGCCACGGAAGTGCGCGCGCTGGCACAGCGCTCGGCGGGAGCGGCCAAGGAGATCAAGACCCTGATCGACGACTCGGTCACCCAGGTCAGCGCGGGCTCGGCGCTGGTGCACACTGCCGGCCGAACCATGGAAGAGATCGTCACCGGCGTGCGCCGGGTCAACGACATCATGGCCGAAATCTCGGCGGCCTCGAAGGAACAGTCCGCCGGCATCGAGCAGGTCAACCAGACCATCACCCAGATGGACGAGACCACGCAGCAGAATGCGGCACTGGTCGAGGAAGCCACGGCTGCGGCGCGCGCGATGGAAGAGCAGGCGCAGCAGCTGGGTACTGCCGTGGCGATCTTCCGCCTGCAGTCCAGTGCGGGCACGACCAGTGCATCGGCACGCCGCGCCGCGCCGGCCCGCAGCACCGCGCGGATGCCGGCAGTGGCCGTGGCCGGGGACGACTGGCAGACCTTCTGATCCATCCCGGCGTGCCGCATGCAGCGGCATGCCGGGACGTCCTGCTCACCGGGAGCCCACCGTCATGCGTGGGTCATCGGTGGGCGGCCGGCGGCCCTGCGCGGGGCTGTCGAATGATCCGCGATCACGGCTGCCGCGCTGCTGGCCTTACAGGGAACCAGCGACGTCCCAACCGCAGCGCCAGATGGACCAGTACGATCAGCACCGGCACTTCCACCAGCGGCCCGATCACGGCGGCGAAGGCGACCGGCGAACCCAGCCCGAAGGCGGCGATGGCCACCGCAATGGCCAGTTCGAAATTGTTGCCGGTGGCGGTGAATGCAATCGCGGTGGTGCGCGGGTAGTCGCGTGCGATCCAGCGGCCCATGAAGAAGCTCAGCAGGAACTGCACGAAGAAGTAGATCGTCAGCGGGATGGCGATCCGCACCGCGTCGAGCGGAATGCGCACGATGTCACCGCCCTTGAGGCTGAACATCGCCACGATGGTGAACAGCAGCGCGATCAGCGTGATCGGGCTGATGGCCGGCAGGAACCGCGTTTCGTACCATGCGGCACCTCGCAGTTTCAGCAGCCAGCGGCGCCCGAGATAGCCCGCCGCGAACGGAATCCCCAGATACACCAGCACCGCGCCGGCGATGGTCCAGGTGCTGACATCGATCACGCTGCGCTGCAGCCCGAACAGCGGCGGCAGCACGGTCAGGAACACCCACGCATAGACGCTGAAGAACGCGATCTGGAACAGCGAATTGAACGCGACCAGCCCGGCCACGTACTGGTTGTCGCCGCGCGCCAACTGGTTCCAGACCAGCACCATGGCGATGCACCGGGCCAGGCCGATCAGGATCAGTCCGGTCATGTACTCCGGCCGATCGTGCAGGAACAGCGCGGCCAGCGCGAACATCAACACCGGTCCCACCACCCAGTTCTGCAGCAGCGACAACGCCAGCACGCGCTTGTCGGCGAAGACACCGGGCAGCGCCTCGTACTTCACCTTGGCCAGGGGCGGGTACATCATCAGGATCAGACCCGCGGCGATCGGCAGGTTTGTGCCGCCGATCGTCATGGCATCCAGCGCGGCGGGCAGGCCGTCGAACAGCGTGCCCAGGGCCACGCCGAGCGCCATCGCCGCGAAGATCCACAGGGTCAGCCAACGGTCCAGAAAGGACAGCCGGGAAGGGGAGGACGTCGTCATTGCCACGGGCCCGGTCACGGTGTCAGCGCGGCGGTGTGCACTGGCCGGCCGGACCGCAGTCCGCCTCGCCAGCGCAGCAGTTTTCGGTCAGGTAACCGATCAGGCCATTCATCGCCTCGAAGTCGGCGCGGTAGCAGATGCTGCGGCCGCGCGGCTCGGCGCTGACCAGCCCTGCCGCGCTCAGCTCCTTGAGGTGGAACGACAGGGTGGCGCCGGGCAGGCCCAGTTCGGTGGCGATCTCGCCGGCCAACCGGCCGCCATGCCCGGCCTGCACCAGCAGGCGGAAGACGCTCAGGCGGGTGGCGTGACCCAGGGCGGCGAGGGCGTGGGTTGCGTTATTATGTTCCATGTTTCTAGAATAGTGGAACAATACGTCCGGAGCAACCCCATGTCCCTGCTGCCCCACCTGACCGATGCGGTCGTCGACCGTCCGGATGCCGTCCGGTTGTCTGCCCGTGTCGGTGCCCACCGGCCCCGCATCCTGGTGATGTACGGATCGCTGCGCCCACAGTCGTACAGCCGGCTGCTCGCCAAGGAAGTGGAACGCCTGCTGCAGCACCTGGGCGCCGAGGTGCGGGTGTTCGATCCGCACGGACTCCCGCTGGTCGACGCGGTGGACGCCAGCCATCCCAGGGTCCAGCAGCTTCGCGCCTGGTCGCAGTGGTCCGAGGGCCAGGTCTGGATCAGTCCGGAGCGTCACGGCACCCTCAGCGCAGTGTTCAAGAACCAGATCGATTGGCTGCCGTTGTCCGAGGGCAGCGTGCGCCCGACCCAGGGCCGCACCCTGGCCGTGATGCAGGTGTCGGGCGGCTCGCAGTCCTTCAATGTGGTCAACGCATTGCGGGTGCTCGGGCGCTGGATGCGGATGGTGACGATCCCCAACCAGTCCTCGGTTGCCAAGGTCTGGCAGGAGTTCGACGCAGAGGGACGTATGAAGCCGTCGTCGTACTACGATCGTGTCGTGGATGTGGTGGAGGAGCTGGTGAAGTTCACGCTGCTGGTGCGCGACCACAGTGACTACCTGACCGACCGCTACAGCGAGCGCAAAGGCGATGCGGAAGTAGCGCGATTGGCCCGCAATGCGGGCGTTGTCGAGCCGGTCACGCGCCAGTCGGCCGCTGCTGGAGACCGCGCATGAAGGCCGTCATCTATCACAACCCGGCCTGTGAGACTTCGCGCAACGTGCTCGCGCTGATCCGTCATGCCGGCGTCGAGCCGGAGGTGGTGGAGTACCTGCGAATACCGCCGGATCGCGAGCGGCTGGTCGAACTGATTGCCGCTGCCGGCCTGCAGGTGCGCGATGCGCTGCGCCAGAAAGGCACGCCGTATGCCGAGCTCGGCCTGGGCGATCCAGCGCTGGAGGATGCACAGCTGCTCGATGCGATGCTGGCCCATCCGATCCTGATCAACCGACCGTTCGTGCAGACCGCACTGGGGGTGCGTCTCGCGCGGCCGTCGGAGACCGTCCTGGAGATTCTGCCGCCGATCCACGCCCCGTTCTGCAAAGAGGATGGCGAGGTGGTGATCGACGCCGGGGGCCGTCGCGCCGCACCGCGCTGAAGCAGCACACGCGGCCGCCGCGCCGCCGTCCCACGAAAAAGCCCGGTCAGTGACCGGGCTTTTGTGCTTCACGCCTGCGCGTTGCTTACCAGCGCATGCCGGCGAAGGGGTTCCAGCTGGTGTCGCCCTTCACTTTTTCCAGGTAGTACGAATAGTTGGTGGTCATCCCGATCAGGACCGACCAGGCCATGCCGATCGCCCGGCCGACCACGTCCGGCAGGAACGCCAGGATCACCATCAGCACGAGGGTGATGCCCAGAATGGTGAGCGCCTTGCGCCACATACCCAGGATCAGCAGGTAGATCCAGCTGAAGAACAGCGCGAAGAAGTTGAAGTTGATCTTGATCCTCTGGCCGAACGTCAACGTCTTGAACGCGGCCTTGAACGCCGGCGAATTGGGAGCGCCGTGCTGTTCGAAGAAGTTGAAGCGGAACTGCCACTTGGGGCTGTAGGGCGTTGCAGTGTTGGAATCCATATCCGAATCATGTGTTGAAAACGGTTACATGATACCTACAAGCTATTGATAAGCGCCAATATTTCGACGCTTCCCAGGACCTCTGACAAGGACTGCGGGCACCGTCACACATTCGTCCCGGTTTTCCGCTAGGGTGCGCAATCCGCGCGGCCGGAAGCCCCGCGGGTCATGAGAAGTCAACGAGATGCCAGACCAATGTCCATTGATGTGATGTCCCCGGAGCGCCCCGAAGCAGGGCCGCAGATCACCCCGTGTCCGGTCGCCACCCAGGCCCAGCACCTGCTCGCCCAGCTGCAGTTCTCGCAGGTGAGCGCGCGCGCGCTCGCCCGCCCGCCGGTCGCCACCGACCTGGCCGTCGCCGCCACCCTCGCCTGAGCTGCCCCGGCGCCTGGCGCCATCGTCAACGAAGCCCGGTCGCTGGAGCGCTTCGCCGGTCGAAAACTGCGCAGCACTGGGTGGGTCCCTGTTCCAGCGGGGCCCCTTGGAAGTGCTGGCGTGGCGGTTTCGCGCCCCCTTCTGGGTGGCAAGCTGAATGGGGAGATGCCCATGGCACAGGGCCTGCGGCCCCATTGCGGCACAGGGACTTCCAGTTGTCTCGATCTAAAAGCTGAATGCGGAGAAATCGACGCACGGCCCTTCGCGCGCACCTTACATTTCGCGCCATAGACTGAGCCGCATTTTTCGTCTCAAGTCGGTTTGGAGAGTTCGTGGGTTCCGGTAGTCACAGACAACAGCTGCGTGCCGGTCTCCGGCCCGCGCCGACAGGACGAATGCGTGCCATCGCGCACGCCGGGCTCAGGACGCCCCTTTCCACACTTGGCACCCCCGGCCTGGCACGCCCTGCACAGGGACACCGCGCATGAGTACCCAGACCCTGAACGCCCCGCTGGATGCCGGCCGGGCGACGTTGCCGGCCGAGTCGCCGTTGTCGATGCCCGAGCAGTCGCTGCGCGACGGGCAGCTGCAGGTCCCGCGCCAGCGCACCTCGCCGCGGATGATCGGACTGCGCCGCTTTTACATCCTGGGTGGCACCGCGGCGATGACCATCGCTGCCAGCCGGATGATGTGGAAGGTGCTGGCCGTCAATGGCATCAGCGTGCTCGAGGCCTGCCTGCTGGTGCTGTTCGTCGGCCTGTTCGCGTGGATCGCGCTGTCCTTCGCCGGCGCCGTAGCCGGCTTCCTGACCGCGGTGTTCGACCGTGGCTACAAGCTGGGCATCGATCCGGACGCGCCGCTGCCGACCGTGCACACGCGCACCGCGCTGCTGATGCCCACCTACAACGAAGATCCACGCCGGTTGCTGGCCGGGTTGCAGGCGATCTATGAGTCGGTCGCCGAGACCGGGCAGCTGGCGAACTTCGATTTCTACGTGCTCAGCGATACCCGTCGCGATGACGTCGGCCAGGCCGAGGAAGAAGCCTTCCACGCGCTGTGCGATGCGGTCGGCGGCCATGACCGCATCTTCTACCGTCGCCGCGGCGACAACAGCGGGCGCAAGGCCGGCAACATCGCCGATTGGGTCCGCCGGTTCGGCGGCGCCTACCCGCAGATGCTGATCCTGGACGCCGACAGCCTGATGACCGGCGACACCATCGTGCGCCTGGTGGCCGGCATGGAGCACAACCCGGACGTTGGCCTGATCCAGACCCTGCCGGCCGTGGTCGGCGGCCGTACGCTCTTCGCCCGCATGCAGCAGTTCGGCGGGCGCGTGTACGGCCCGGTGATCGGCCGCGGCGTGGCCTGGTGGCATGGCGCGGAGAGCAACTACTGGGGCCACAACGCGATCATCCGCACCCAGGCCTTCGCCGAACAGGCCGGCCTGCCGTCGCTGCCGGGCAAGGAACCGTTCGGCGGGCACGTGCTGAGCCACGACTTCGTCGAGGCGGCGCTGATGCGCCGTGGCGGTTGGGCCACCCACATGGTGCCGTACCTCAAAGGCAGCTACGAGGAAGGTCCGCCGACCCTGACCGATCTGCTGGTGCGCGACCGCCGCTGGTGCCAGGGCAACCTGCAGCACGCCAAGGTGGTGGGCTCCAAGGGCCTGCACTGGGTCAGCCGCATGCACATGCTGGTCGGCATCGGCCATTACTTCACCGCGCCGATGTGGGCGATGCTGATGCTGGTCGGCATCGCCATCCCGCTGTTCCAGGGCGGCATCGACCTCAACGAAGTGCTGCATCTCTCGCCCGGCGTGTATTGGCGCCACCAGGACGAGACCCAGGTGATCCGCATGTTCGCGATCACCATGGTGGTGCTGCTCTCGCCGAAGGTGCTGGGTTATCTGGCGATGCTGCTGGAGCCGGTCGAACGCCGCGGCTGCGGTGGCACGATCCGTGCCTTCATCTCGATGCTGCTGGAGACCATCCTCGCCGCGTTGATGGCGCCGGTGGTGATGTATGTGCAGTCGCGCGGCGTGGCCGAGGTGCTGGCCGGCAAGGACTCGGGCTGGGACGCGCAGCAGCGCGACGATGGCGGCGTGTCCTGGCTGGCGCTGACGCGCGGCTATGGCGGTCTGAGCGTGTTCGGTCTGTTCATGGGCGCGCTGGCCTACGCGGTCTCGCCCTCGCTGGCCGCGTGGATGGCGCCGGTGGTGATCGGCATGGTGCTGGCGATTCCGGTGGTGGGGTTCACCTCCTCGCGCACCGCGGGCGTCTGGATGCACCGGCTGGGCCTGATGGAAATCCCCGAAGAATCGGCACCGCCGAAGGTCCTGGTGCGCGCGGCCGAGCTGCGCCGTGCGGCCGCCGAGACGCATCCGCACGGCTGAGCGGTATGTCGCCGCGACCGACGCCCCATTGGCTCGGGGCGCGGTCATAATGCGGCTTGAACGTACTGGAGCCGCCTGATGCTGGATACCGTGGAAAACGAAACCGGCGCCGACCCGCAGTGGTCGGTGCTGTGGCTGCATGGCCTGGGTGCCGATGGCCATGACTTCGCCCCGATCGTGCCCGAACTGGTGCGCCCGCACTGGCCGGCGATCCGCTTCGTGTTCCCGCATGCGCCGGTGCAGCCGATCACGATCAACAACGGCGTGCCGATGCGTGCCTGGTACGACATCGTCAGCATGGACTTCCGCTCGCGCGCGGACAGCGCCGGCGTGGAGGCCTCGATCGTCGAGCTGGAACTGCTGATCGAGCGCGAGATCGTGCGCGGCATCCCGGCCGAACGCATCCTGCTCGCGGGCTTCTCGCAGGGCGGGGCGGTGATCCTCAGCGCGCTGCTGCGTCGCACGCGTCCGCTGGCCGGGTTGATCGCGCTGTCGACCTACCTGCCGGATCCGGCCAAGGCGGCCGCCGCGCGGGTGGCCGATGCGATCAGCGTGCCGGTGTTCATGGCCCACGGCACCCAGGATCCGGTGATTCCGGTGGCGATCGCCGAGCACACCGCGCAGACCCTGGGTTCGCTCGGTCTGCCGGTGGAATGGCACACCTATACGATGGCCCATCAGGTCTGCGCCGAGGAACTGCACGCGCTGGGCGAATGGCTCGAGGCGCGCTTCGCCGCCTGATCCCATGAGCGACCCGCGCCAGCAGTCCTGGTTGCCCGAGCTGTGCCGCCTGCCGCGGCTGGCGGCGATGCTCGGGCTGGCCGAGCTGGTCGTGGTGGTGGTCGCGCTCGCACCGGATGGCAGCCGCCATTGGACCCCGACGGATTTCCTCTCGGCCAGCGGGTTCGCGCTGTGGCTGGCGTTGGCGGTCACGGTCTGCCTGTGCAGTGTGCGTGCAATGCTCTCGCGCCTGCCCGAAGTGCCGGGCATGGTGCTGGTGGTGCTGATGACCGGCCTGATCGCCGCTGCCTGTGCGGCGATCGTGCACGCGCTGTACGGTGTACTCGGTGGCAGCAGCTTCGCCCAGACGGTCGGCTTCTGGCGGTTCACCCTCGGCAGCGCGGCGATGACCGCGCTGATTTCCGCGCTGGCGCTGCGCTACTTCTACGTCAGCGATCGTGGCAGCGCGCAGATGCTGGCCAACGCGCAGGCGCAGGCCGATGCACTGCAGGCGCGCATCCGTCCGCACTTTCTGTTCAACAGCATGAACCTGATCGCCAGCCTGCTGCGCCGCGATCCGGACGTGGCCGAGCGCGCGGTGCTCGACCTGTCCGATCTGTTCCGCGCGGCGCTGGGCGCGGGCGAGGGCGATTCCACCCTGCAGGCCGAATGCGAACTGGCCGAACGCTATCTCTCGATCGAGTCGCTGCGCCTGGGCGAACGCCTGAAGGTGATCTGGCTGCGCGACGAACCGTTGCCGTGGTCGTTGCCGATGCCGCGGCTGGTGCTGCAGCCGCTGGTCGAGAACGCGGTGCTGCACGGCATCTCGCGGGTACCGGCCGGCGGCACCATCGTGCTGGCGTTGTCGAGCGACGGCACCAGCCTGCGCATCCGCGTGCGCAACCCGGCGCCGGACCCGGCCACGCGCGGGCTGCCGCTGTTGCAGGGCGCTGGGCACGCACAGCGCAACATCGCCCATCGCCTGGCCTGGCGCTTCGGCCCGGCCGCGCGGATGACGGGGGCGTGGGCCGACGGCTACTATGCTTGCGAAATCACGGTCCCGGTCCAGTGAGGAAACTGTCTTGAAGGTGGTGATCGCCGACGACGAACCGCTGGCCCGCGAGCGCCTGCGCTCCCTGCTCGCCGACCAGGCCGGGATCGAGGTCGTGGCCGAGGCCGAGAACGGCGAACAGGCGCTGCATGCCTGTGCCGAACTGCAACCGGACCTGGTGCTGCTTGATATCGCCATGCCCGGCCTGGACGGGCTGGAGGCCGCGCGTCACCTGGCGACCTTCGAGCCGCGCCCGGCAGTGGTGTTCTGCACCGCCTACGACGCGCATGCGCTCTCCGCGTTCGAGGCCGCCGCCATCGACTACCTGATGAAGCCGGTGCGCCCCGAGCGCCTGGCCGCGGCACTGGAGCGCGCGCGGACCTTCCTGGCCGGCCGCAGCGGACCGGCGGCGGCCGCAAGCCAGCAGGCCCGCACGCTGCTGTGCGCGCGCCTGCGCGGCAGCCTGCGGCTGATTCCGGTCGAGGACATCCACTATCTCCAGGCCGAGGAGAAATACGTGGTGGTGCACCATGCCCGCGGCGAAGACCTGCTGGAAGAATCGCTGAAGTCGCTGGAAGAGGAATTCGGCAACCGCTTCGTGCGCATCCACCGCAATTGCCTGGTCGCCCGCCACGAGCTGGTCGAGCTGCGACGAAATGGCGCAGGCCAGGTCCAGGCCGTGCTGCGGCACGGGCACGCGCCGCTGGAAGTCAGCCGCCGCTGCGTGGCCAGCCTGAAGCAGGAACTCAAGCACCTGTAATCCGGAGGCCGCACGCCATTGGTCGATCCGCCCCTGTGCGTCGATAATGGCGCCATGAAGACCCTGCGCATCGCCACCCGAAAGAGCCCGCTTGCCCTCTGGCAGAGCGAATACGTCGCCGACCGCCTGCGCCAGGCCCATCCCGGGCTGGACGTGGTGCTGGTGCCGATGAGCACGCGCGGCGACGAGGTGCTGGACCGCTCGCTGGCCGCGATCGGCGGCAAGGGCCTGTTCCTCAAGGAACTGGAGCTGGCGATGCTGCGTGGCGAGGCGGACTGCGCCGTGCACTCGCTCAAGGATGTGCCGATGGAACTGGATGCGCCCTTCGCGTTGCCGGCGATGCTGACCCGCCACGACGCGGCCGACGGGTTCATTTCCAATCTGTACGCCTCGCTGGAGGCACTGCCGATCGGCGCGCGCGTGGGGACGTCATCGCTGCGCCGCCAGGCACAGCTGCGCGCGCTGCGTCCTGACCTGGAACTGCTGGACCTGCGCGGCAACGTCAACACGCGCCTGGCCAAGCTCGACAACGGCGGCTACGACGCGATCGTACTGGCGGTGGCGGGGCTGGAGCGGTTGGGCCTGGGCAACCGCATCGTCGCGCGGCTGGCCGCGCCGGCGTGGCTGCCGGCGCCGGCGCAGGGCGCGGTGACGGTCGAATGCAATGGCGAGGATGCGCAGGTGATGGCGCTGTTCGCTGCGCTGGACGATGCCGATACGCGTGCCTGCGTGGAGGCCGAGCGCGCCATGAACCGCGCGCTGCACGGCAGTTGCCATGTGCCGGTGGCCGGGTTCGCGCAGTGGGAAGGCGAGGATCTGTTCCTGCAGGGGCTGGTCGGCGGTGTCGCCGACGGTCGCCTGGTGCGCGCGGAAGCGCGCGGGCCGGCCAGTGATCCGGAAGGCCTGGGCCAGCGCGTGGCGCGCGGCCTGCTCGATGCCGGTGCCGGCGAACTGCTCGCGGTGTAGTGGCGGGGGGGGGGGCGGGGCCCCCGGTACCGGAGGCGCCCCGCAAAAACCGCCGGCGCCCGCCCGCCCACAGCC